>NZ_JBWKLE010000007.1:93417-311135 GCF_056430495.1 Streptomyces sp. NPDC045967
GCGGACCGGGAGGAGCCGGCGGCTGCCCCGTCACCGCAGGACCCGCCAACATCGTCGCCGCATGATCCAACCCACGCCCCAACGACCCCGGAGCACCCGGCGGACCGGGCGGGCCGGGAGGCTGCGGCACGCCAGCACCGGGCGCGCCCGGCGGACCGGGAGGAGCCGGCGGCTGCCCCGTCACCGCAGGACCCGCCAACATCGTCGCCGCATGATCCAACCCACGCCCCAACGACCCCGGAGCACTCGGCGGACCGGGCGGCGCGGGCTGCTCCTGCGGGGCCGACGGACGGTCCGCGCCCGGCGCGGGCTCGACGGGCCGGGAGACCCGGGCCTTGCTCGTGGGCGCGTCCGCGAGGGAGCCCGCGTCCGGCGACAGCGCCGGTACGACCGCGGTCCTCGGCAGCCGACTGCCGCCCGGCATCAGCGTCGTCTTGGCCTCGGGGGCCACCGCGGGCGGCGGCCCCTCCTCCAGGTCCGAGCCCGACAGCGGCGGGGCGAACACGGTCGCGGGCAGCGGTACGGAGACGTCGTCCGCACCGGGGTTCACATCCGTCCCGGCCCACGGCGTCGACCCGGCCGGCACCCCGTCGTTGGCGGTCGGCTCGTACGGGACCTCTCCACCGCGACGGAGCGGCGCCGCCTCGTCCGCCCCCGCGGAAGCGGAGGCGAAGGCGGGAGCGGAGGCGGAGGCGGAGGCGGAGCCGGCGGCGTCCACCGGCTCCGGCACGAACTCGGCGGGAGCCGGGGCCGCAGCGCGATCCGCGGCAGGAGCGGCCGGAGCCGAGGCCCCGGCCGGAGGGATGCCCGCCCGGTCCGCCGCCTCCTGCAGCCACTCCGGCGGACTCAACATGAACGACGTCTGCTCGGAGTCGATCCGAGGCGGCGGAACCGACGCCTCCGCAGCCGGCGCGGCAGCGGCCCCGTACTCCTCCTCGTACCGGCGGATCACCTCACCCACCGGCAGCCCCGGCCACAGCGTCACCTCGCCGCTGTCCCGCGCGATGACCAACCGCTGCCGGCCGCCACCCGAGACCGGGCCCGCCGCACGGTCCTCGGCCCACACCACGAACCCCAGACCGAACTCCCGTACCCGCACCTCCCGGTGCTGGTACGCCGGCACGTCACCGTTGATCCACTCCTCGGCGCGCTCCTGCGCCTGCGCGAAGGTCACCACCGCGCCATCACCCCTCATCCGAACCGGCACGGGGACCGGGCCCCGCCACGGGAACCGAGCGTGCGAATCCGCCGTCCACCATCAGACCGGCCACCGTCTCCAGTTCCGGCGGGTTCCCCGCCAACCGCTCCAGAAAGGCATCGAAATCACCACCGCACGGCAGCAACAGCCGCTCCACGCGCTCCTGCACGGACCAGCCGTCCCGGTCGCGCGCGTCGTCGTACGGGGAGAACCACACCGAACCGAGGCCCTCGCCCTTCACCTTCAGGGCCAGCAGCCCGCCCTGCACGAAGGCCACGCACAGGTAGTCCTTCGTCAGGTGGTCGCGCAGGCACTTGTTGACGTACACCAGGTCGTTGACCGCCGCCTCCTCACGCACCGTGAAGAACGGCTGGTCCACCAGCAGGCCGAGCTCCACGTCCAGCCCCGCGCCCACCGGCGCGCAGCCGCCCGCGGCCTTGAGGAACGAGCGGTACGCCTCCGGCAGCCGGTAGCCGAGGTCCTCCTCGACCCCCTCCACCTGCTCCTCCGAGACCGACACCACCGACTTCGGCAGCCCCAGGTGCGCCGGGCGGACCTCCTGCAGCGGCCGCGTCCCGCGCTTGTCGTGGTCCACCGGCGCCGTCGCCAGCCCCGCGTGGTGCCGCAGCAGCGCCTTCACCTCGACCGGCACCAGCTCCATGCGGCGCGAACCCGCGACGTGGTGCCAGGTCCAGCCGTGCGGGGTCGCCACGGGACCGACCGTGTCCCACAGCTCGTGCCCCGAGGCCCGCATCGCCGCGTTCGCCGAGACGTAGTCCGTCAGCCGCAGCTCGTCCACGCCGAAGCCCTCCGGCGGCTCGGCGATCTCCACCGCCGCGCGCGCGTACACGGAGAAGTCCGGATGCCCGTCGCCGTCCATCCGCACGCCGTGGGGATGCCGAGCGGCCCGGACCGGGTCCGGGAAATGCACGACCTGCCCCGAATAAGCGGCGTTGGGTGGCGCGGCCTGCTGCCCGAGCCGACCTGTCGTCATGGCGGTAGCCCCCTGCTGGATCTGGCTGGTTCACCACAGCCTATGCGCTGGGGCAAGGGGCTCGGCCGCCCGCGACCCGCACGCCCGGCAGCCGGCCGGGAACATCCGAATTGATACGAATATTCGACCCCGCTTCCGCAGGACAGGTGACGTTTGACAGGCTGTCCCCGCAGCACGGGGGCGTGCGCGACAGCGGCCACCACCGCCGCCACGGGAGGGAAAGCACGACCATGCACCACACGGCGACACGCACCACACCGGGCAACTCCACCCCGGCCGGCACGGGCCCGACCACCCCGGCCCTCCCGCTGGGACCAGCCGGCCCGGCCATCCCGGCCATCCCGGCAGGAACCGCAGGACCGGCCGGTCTGGCCATCCCGGTCCTCCCGGCAGGACCGGCCGGCCCGGGCATTCCTGCAGGAACGGGCATCCCGGCGGCACCGGCCATCCCGGCAGGACCGGCACCCTCCGCCCCACCGGGCACCGCCCTCGAACCGGGCGGCCCCGCGGGCGACCCCCGCCTGCGCTGGAGCAGCACCGACGGCCGCCCCGCCGTGCCCGTCCTGCGCTTCCGCCGCGACGGCATCCTGCCCACCATCGCCGCCGCCCTCTCCGTACGCGGCGAAACCCTCACCGGCACCGCCGGCAAGGCCGACCAGCCGCCTCCGCTCCACCCCCTCGTACAGGACTTCTTCGACACCCTCACCAGCGGCCAGCGCGAACGCTTCACCGGCCGCTGCCCCGAAGCGATCCTGCTCTCCCGCCACCTGACCGCCGTGGAAGGCGCCCGCTCCCGGCGCGCCTCCCGCAAGCCCCTCTCCCCGAGCGAAGCCCGCCGCTCCCTCAAACACGCGAAGATCACCGCCCGCCGCATCCGCGAGGACGGCGACCCCCTCCACGGGAGCTACGCACCCCCCTGCCGCTCCTGCGAGGCACTCCTCACCCACTTCGGCGTACGCTCCGTCGACCTCACCCCTGCCGAGTAGCCATGACCACCGCCTCAGCCTCCTACGACCGCTCCTCGGCCACCCGCTTCCCCCACGCCGTGGACACCGCCCTGCGCACCGCCGGCTGGGAACCCGGCCGCTGGGACATCAAGCAGGCCGAGTACTGGGCCGACGCACTGCGCGACCACACCACCCCCGCCGGACACCAGCACACCGTCTTCCCCGCCGCCGTCGAAGCCTGGGCCGAATTCGGCGGCCTCACCGTCGGCGCCCCCGGACCCGGCCGGCAGATAGCGCCCGTCACCCTCCGGATCGACCCGCTGACCGGTCTCCACCTGGCCCGCACCTTCGCCGACCTCGGCCGCGCCCTCTCCACCCAGATCTGCCCGCTCGGCACCGAAGCCGACGCGGGCTCCCACCTCGCCCTCGACCGCGAAGGCCGCGTCTACGCCATCGACCACACCGGCGACTGGTACCTCGGCGCCGGCATCGACGAGGCCCTCACCCTCCTGCTCACCGGCCTCCAGCCCACCCGCCTGACCACCGCCTGACCGCCCGGCGGACGAGGCACCGACCGGACGCCGGCAACCCGCCCCCGACCGGCCGACGGACCCGCCACCGACCCGCCGCCGGCAACCCGCCCCGACCGCCCGACGGGCGCGCCCCCCAACCGGCCGACGGGCGCGCCACCAGCCGGACGCCGGGTACCCGCCACCCCCGCTACCGCGCCGGAAGCACCGCCGACACCCGGAACCCGCCCTCGTCCGTCGGCCCCGACACGAACACCCCGCCCAGCCCCAGCACCCGCTCCCGCATCCCGACCAACCCGTTCCCCCCGCTCGGCAGACCCGGCTCGGCCGCCTTCCCGTCACACGGCCCGTTCTCCACCTGCATCGCCACCTCCCGCTCCCGATGCGCCAGCCGCACGGTCACCCGCGCCCCCGGAGCATGCTTGTGACAGTTGGTCAGCGCCTCCTGCACCACCCGGAACGCCGTCTGCTCCACATCCGCCGCATACACCGCCCCCTCCCCGTGCACCACCATCTCCACGACCATCCCGGCCGCCCGCGACTGCCCGACCAGCGCCTCCAGCTCGCCCAGCGACGGCCCGTCCTCGAAACTCCCCGCCAGCGCCACGGACACCGGCCGCGCCTGCGGCACCCGCGACACCTGCGGCACCAGCGGCACCTGAGGCGCCCGCCGCACCGGCTGGCCGGCCGCCCGCAGCACCCCCAGCATCTCCCGCAACTCCGTCAGCGCCTGCCGCCCCATGTCCCCCACCAGCGCGGCGTTCTTCGCCGCCCGCACCGGATCCTTCGCGGCAATCGCCTCCAACGCCGCCGCGTGCACCACCATCAACGACACCCGGTGCGCCACCACATCGTGCATCTCCCGCGCGATCCGGGTCCGCTCCTCCGTACGGGCCCATTCGGCCCGCTCCTCGGCCCGGTCCGCCAGCAGCGTCAGCTCCCGCTCCAGCGAGTCCGCCCGCTCCTGCAGGCTCTCCATCAGCCGCCGCCGGGCCCCCACGTACAGCCCGAACAGCACCGGCGGCACGGTCAGCGCCACCGCCACGAACCCGGACAGCGCGACCACCAGCAGCGGGTCGGCCTCGACATCGCCCCTGGTCCGCAGATACATCACCACGAAGGTCGCGGCCAGCGTCAGCGAGGCCAGGATGCCGATGATCCGCCGGGGCACCGCGGAGGAGGCCAGCGTGTACAGGCCCACCACCCCCAGCAGGAACCCCATCGCGGCCGGCGCCACCGCGATCCCCACCAGCACCACCGCGACCGGCCACCGCCGCCGCAGCACGAGCGTGGCCCCCACCAGCAACCCGAACAGCACGCCGACCGCCGTCGGCACCCCCGCCTCCCCCGCGAAGGTCACGCCCTCCCACGCGCACTCGACGGCGGACACCCCGCCGAGCACCACGTCCACCACGACATCCCGCCGCCGCACCCACCACACAGGCGGCCCAGCGCGGCCTTCCGCATCCCCCGTACTGGTCATGGCGCCCAGCCTACGCAGCGGCCCCAGCACACGGTCGAACGAAAATCCCGAGAACCGCCGGTAATCGCACATACGACGGAAACGTCCGCGCACCGAGACCTGAATCCCGCATTCCGGACGACATTGACCCCATGACCGACATCCGACGTCGCCCCGGCGACGGCACCGGCGGCCTCCGCACGGGCACCGCGACCTTCGACTCCCTCCGCGAGCAGGCGGTGGCCCTGCGCCGGGAGGGCCTCAGCCGCCGGGACATCCGCGCCCGCCTGGCCGTCCACAACAACGACCTCCTCAACCGCCTGCTGGAGGGCGAGCCGCCACCCGCGTGGACGAAGCGGCCCCGAGCGAAGGACGACCTCCGCGCCCGCGCCCGCGAACTCCGCCTCCAGGGCCTGACCTACGACCAGATCCAACTCGAGCTGGGCTGCTCGAAGAGCTCGATCTCCCTCTGGGTCCGCGACCTCCCGAAGCCGGAGCGGCGGCGCAGCACGGAGGAGGCCTCAGAGATGGCCCGTCGAGGCTGGGAGAGGACGCTGGAGAGGCGCGAGGAAGAGCGGCAGCAGACCAAGCAGAAGGCCGCCGAGGAACTGGGCGCCATGAGCGAACGTGAGCTGTTCCTCGTCGGCGTCGGGCTCTACTGGGCCGAGGGGTCGAAGAGCAAGTCGTACTCCCTGCGCGAGCGGGTGGTCTTCGTCAACAGCGACCCCGACATGATCTGCGTCTTCCGCGCATGGCTCGGCATCTTGGGCGTAGAGCCCGAACGCATCCGCTATCGGGTCATGATCCACGAATCCGCGGACATCGAAGGTGCCGAACAACACTGGGCCGACCTGGTCGAAGTGGACCGATCCCAACTCCAGCGAACCACGCTCAAGAAGCACAACCCGACCACTGTGCGTAAGAACGTGGGAGCCGACTATCACGGCTGCCTCGTCGTACTTGTCCACCAAAGCGCCGACCTCTACCGCCGAATCGAAGGGTGGTGGTCGCAGATGACAGTGGAGGCACGGCGCTTGACCGCGTAGGCTAACGCTTGGCAATCCCGGGTTGCTCTGTCGGCAGGGGCGACCAGACTTTGAATCTGGGTACGACGCAGGTTCGACTCCTGCCCCGGGAGCCAACGGGTTCGGGTCCTGACCTCCAAGGTCGGGACCCGACCTCGTTTCGGCTGCGGGCCGCCCCGGTATCCTTCACGGGTCCACCCCCGAAGCCGAAGGGCATCCCCGTGAGCGCCAACCGCCCGGCAGCCGTCGTCGTACTCGCAGCGGGTGAAGGCACCCGCATGAAGTCGGCCACTCCCAAGGTCCTGCACGAGATCTGCGGGCGCTCGCTCGTCGGTCACGTCGTCGCCGCCTCCCGCGAGCTGGACCCCGCCCACCTCGTCGTCGTCGTCGGGCACGCCCGCGAGCAGGTCACCGCCCACCTGGCCGGGATCGACGCCGGTGTGCGCACGGCCGTCCAGCACGAGCAGAACGGCACCGGGCACGCCGTCCGGATGGCCCTCGGCGAGCTCGGCGGGGTCGTCGACGGCACCGTGATCGTCGTGTGCGGCGACACCCCCCTGCTCACCGGCGACACCCTCCGGCAGCTCGCGGCGACCCACGAGGCCGACGGCAACGCCGTCACCGTGCTCACCGCCGAGGTGCCGGACTCCACCGGCTACGGCCGGATCGTGCGCGACGCCGGCGGCGCCGTCACGGCCATCGTGGAGCACAAGGACGCCACCGACTCCCAGCGCGCCATCCGCGAGATCAACTCGGGCGTCTTCGCCTTCGACGGCGCCCTGCTCGCCGACGCCCTCGGCAAGCTGCGCACGGACAACAGCCAGGGCGAGGAGTACCTCACCGACGTGCTGGGGATCCTGCGCGAGGCGGGCCACCGGGTGGGTGCGGCGGTCGGTTCGGACCACCGCCAGATCCTGGGCATCAACAACCGGGTGCAGCTGGCCGAGGCCCGTGCCCTGCTGAACGGGCGGCTGCTGGAGCAGGCCATGCTCGCGGGCGTCACGGTGGTCGACCCGGCCGGCACCTTCGTGGACGTCACGGTCACTTTCGGCCAGGACGCCGTGATCCACCCGGGGACGCAGCTGCTGGGCGCCACGCACGTCGCGGAGGGGGCCGAGGTCGGTCCGAACACCCGCCTCACGGACACCCGGGTGGGCCGGGAGGCCCGCGTGGACAACACGGTGGCCGACGGCGCGGTGATCGGTGACGCGGCCTCGGTCGGTCCGTTCGCGTACCTGCGTCCCGGCACGGTCCTCGGGGCGAAGGCCAAGGCGGGGACGTACGTCGAGATGAAGAACGCGACGATCGGCGAGGGCACGAAGGTGCCGCACCTGTCGTACGTGGGCGACGCGACGATCGGCGAGTACACGAACATCGGCGCGGCGAGCGTCTTCGTGAACTACGACGGTGAGCACAAGCACCACACGACCGTCGGCTCGCATTGCAAGACGGGCTCGGACAACATGTTTGTGGCGCCGGTCACCATCGGGGACGGTGCCTACACGGCCGCCGGTTCGGTGATCACGAAGGACGTGCCGGCGGGTGCGCTGGCCGTGGCCCGCGGCCAGCAGCGGAATATCGAGGGCTGGGTGGCCCGCAAGCGTCCGGGGAGCGCTGCCGCGACGGCGGCCCAGTCGGCGGTCCAGGTGGACTCCGGCGGCCGTTGAGGTGAACTGACCGGAAACGGGTGCGCTCTCGACGGCGTACCGTGATAGGTGCACGCAATTCGGCTGGCTCACCGTGTGCGGGACGGACGCGCACGGGGGCGAGCAGCTTTCAACACGTCTGAGGAGACAGTGCTGTGACCGGGATCAAGACGACCGGCGAGAAGAAGCTGATGCTCTTCTCCGGCCGCGCCCACCCCGAGCTGGCCGAGGAGGTCGCGCACCAGCTGGGAGTCGGCCTCGTGCCGACCAAGGCTTTCGACTTCGCGAACGGTGAGATCTACGTCCGCTTCCAGGAGTCGGCTCGTGGCGCGGACTGCTTCCTGATCCAGAGCCACACGGCTCCGATCAATAAGTGGATCATGGAGCAGTTGATCATGATCGACGCGCTGAAGCGCGCGTCGGCACGCTCCATCACCGTGATCGTCCCGTCGTACGGGTACGCCCGTCAGGACAAGAAGCACAAGGGCCGCGAGCCGATCTCGGCCCGTCTGGTCGCGGATCTGCTGAAGACGGCGGGCGCCGACCGCATTCTGACGGTGGACCTGCACACGGACCAGATCCAGGGCTTCTTCGACGGCCCGGTGGACCACCTGTCGGCGCTGAACGTGCTGGCGGACTACGTGGGCGCCAAGGTGGACCGCACGAAGCTGACGATCGTCTCCCCGGACGCCGGCCGGGTGCGGGTGGCCGACCGCTGGTGCGACCGTCTGGACGCGCCGCTGGCCATCGTGCACAAGCGCCGTGACAAGGACGTCGCCAACCAGGTGACCGTCCACGAGGTCGTGGGTGAGGTCAAGGGCCGCGTGTGCGTCCTGGTCGACGACATGATCGACACGGGCGGCACCATCTGCGCGGCGGCCGACGCGCTGTTCGCGCACGGGGCGGAGGACGTGATCGTGACGGCGACGCACGGCATCCTGTCGGGGCCGGCCGCGGACCGTCTGAAGAACTCGAAGGTGAGCGAGTTCGTGTTCACCAACACGCTGCCGGATCCCTCGGACCTGGAGCTCGACAAGATCACGGTGCTGTCGATCGCCCCGATGATCGCGCGCGCCGTCCGCGAGGTCTTCGAGGACGGTTCGGTGACGAGCCTCTTCGAGGAGCAGCAGTAACCGCTCGCCGGTAGATCCTTTTGGTGCGGCCTCCCCTGCCCGGGTACACTCCACGAGTTGCTCGGCGAGGGAGGCCGTACCCGTTGCGGTACGGATGCTCCGTTATCGACGCGCTCTTCGTAGCAGGCCGTTCCGGCCGGGTGACCGTCGTCCATTTCCGTCACCCCACGAGGAGTGAGCATGTCCGAGGTCAAGCTTTCCGCCAAGATCCGTGACACCTTCGGCAAGGGCTCTGCCCGTCAGGCCCGTCGCGACGCCCTGACCCCCGCCGTCATCTACGGCCACGGCACGGACCCGAAGCACGTCAACGTCGACGCGCACGCCCTGCAGCTGGCGCTGCGCACCCCGAACGTCCTGATCTCCCTGGAGCTGGACGGCTCCGCCACCGAGCTGGTCATCCCGAAGGCCGTGCAGAAGCACCCGCTGAAGCGCTCGATCTCGCACGTCGACTTCCTGATCGTCAAGAAGGGCGAGAAGGTCACCGTCGACGTCGCGATCGTCACCGAGGGCGAGCTGGCCGCCGGCGGCAACATGCTGGAGACCCTGCAGAACACGATCTCCGTCGAGGCCGAGGCCACGCACATCCCGACCGAGGTCACCGTCTCCATCGCGGGTCTCGAGGCCGGCGCGACCATCCACGCCAAGGACCTGGTCCTGCCGAAGGGCACCACCCTGGCCGTCGACGGTGACATCGCCGTCCTGCAGGTCGTCTCCCCGCAGGCCGAGGAGCCGGCCGCCGACGCCGCCGAGGACACCGAGGCCTGAGCCTCGTTCCGTCCCCTCAGCAGTTGCTGACCGACCGCCGTCCGGCTCCACTGGAGCGGGACGGCGGTCGTCTCGTTGAAGGAGCTTGTGATGTCGGACGATGCGGCGCCCTGGTTGATCGTCGGTCTGGGCAACCCGGGACCGGAGTACGCGGGCAACCGCCACAACATCGGGTTCATGGTGGCGGACCTGCTGGCGGACCGGATCCGGGGGAAGTTCAAGGCGCACAAGGCGCGGGCGCAGGTGGTGGAGGGCCGCATCGGTTCGCCCGGTCCGGCGAACCGGCGGGTGGTGCTGGCGAAGCCGATGACGTTCATGAACCTGTCCGGCGGTCCGGTGACGGCGTTGCGCGACTTCTACAAGGTGCCGCTGGAGCGGGTGGTGGCGGTCCATGACGAGCTGGACATCGACTATCCGACGCTGCGTCTGAAGCTGGGCGGCGGGGACAACGGCCACAACGGGCTGAAGTCGATGACGAAGGCGATGGGTGCGGATTACCACCGGGTGCGGTGCGGCATCGGCCGTCCGCCGGGCCGGATGCAGGTCGCGGACTTCGTGCTGAAGGACTTCTCCTCGACGGAGCGCAAGGAGTTGGAGTGGTTCGTGGACCGGGCCGCGGACGCGGTGGAGTGCCTGGTCCAGGAGGGTCTGGAGCGCGCGCAGTCGGCGTACAACTCCTGATCGGCCGGCGGCGGCGTCCTGCGGGGCGCCGCCGTGCGGGGATCGTTATGTGGGACAAAACGGTGGCTTCGCTCCCAACGCCCCGCGAACGGTGACGAGTACCCCTTGACCGCGGTGGCTCCGGGTCAGGAAGCTGGGCGCCGCCCCCCACGGCGCTCCCTCCTCTTCAGTGTCAGAGGTACTCCATGCACGTTCCCAGGATCCGCCGGGTGGCTCTCGCCGCCGCCGCGTCCTCGTTCCTCCTCGCCGCCGGTACGGCTCCCGCGTCCGCGGCCGACTCGTACACCGTTCCGCTGCACCAGCCCGTTCCGATCACGGCGGGTTCGTTCGGGAAGCCGGAGCCCGCGTGCGCCGACATACCGGCGACGCAGGACGGCTGGCACTTCATCGCGCCGGGCAGCCCGAACGAGATCTCGTTCGTGAAGCTGACGGTCACGTTCGAACCGGGCGGCCAGCAGGTCGTCACGGACTTCGGCCCGCCGAACGACAACCACGCCTACGTGGCCTCCGCGCCCGGTGCGAAGCTGACCTCGGCCGTCGCCGAGGTGAAGGGCGGCCGGTTGGAGTGGTTCAACCTGTCGCACACCTGCCCGGCGACCGCGACGCCGAGCACGTCGGCCAGTGCGTCGGCTTCCGTGTCGGCCACGCCGTCCCGGACGCCGTCGAGGAGTGCCTCGGGCACCCCGTCGGCGACGCCTTCCTCCTCCGCATCCACCTCCGCCTCCGCGTCGGTGACGCCGGGCCAGAGTTCCGGTGGCGGTCCGTCCGGTACGCCGAGCGCCTCGCAGAGCTCTGCCGCGCCGGTTCCCGGCGGTGACCTGGCGAAGACCGGCTCGGACCTGCCGGTGGCCCTGGTCTCGGCGCTGGCCGTGGCCCTGGTGGCCGCGGGTGGCGTCCTGGTGATGCGCCGCCGAGCGCGCTAGCTCCTGCGTGCGGCCGAGGTGAGGCCGAAGCCCCCGCGACGAATGCGTCGCGGGGGCTTCTTTTCGTGCCGGTGGGCCGGTGGCCTGGCGGTGGGCGGTCAGCCGGTGTTGCGCAGGCCCGCGGCCACGCCGTTGACGGTGAGCAGCAGGGCGCGGGCGAGCAGCGGGTCGGCTTCCTCCCCGCGGGCGGCGGCGGCGCGCTGGCGGGCGAGGAGGGAGACCTGGAGGTAGGAGATGGGGTCCAGGTAGGCGTCGCGGATGGCGAAGGTCTGCTGGAGCACGGGGTGGGAGTCCAGGAGCCGCTCGCCGCCGGTGATGCGCAGGACTTCGCGGACCGTCAGCTCGTGTTCGGCTTCGATGCGGGTGAAGACGTGCTTGAGGTGGTCGGGTACGAGGGTGTCGACGTAGTGGCGGGCGATCCGCAGGTCGGTCTTGGCCAGGGTCATCTCGACGTTGGACAGGAAGTTGCGGAAGAAGTGCCAGCGTTCGCCCATCTCGGTCAGGACGTCTTCCCGGCCGGCTTCGCGCAGGGCCTTGAGGCCGGAGCCGACGCCGTACCAGCCGGGGACGATCTGGCGGGACTGGGTCCAGCCGAAGACCCACGGGATGGCGCGCAGGCCGTCGAGTCCGGCTCCGGAGTCGGGGCGGCGCGAGGGCCGGGAGCCGAGGTGGAGGTCGGCGAGCTGGTCGACGGGGGTGGCGGCGAAGAAGTAGGCGGGGAGGTCGGGGTCCTCGACGAGGGCGCGGTAGGCGCTGTGGGCGGCGTCGGAGACGGTGTCCATGGCCGCGTCCCAGCGGGCGAGGGCTTCGTCGGACTGGCGGGGCGCGGTGTGCAGGGCGGAGGCCTGCAGGGTCGCGGCGACGGTCAGTTCGAGGTTCTCGCGGGCGAGTGAGGGGACGAGGTACTTGTCGGAGATGACCTCGCCCTGTTCGGTGACCTTGATCTCGCCCTCGAGGGTGCCCCAGGGCTGGGCGAGGATGGCGTCGTGGGAGGGGCCACCGCCGCGGCCGACGGTGCCGCCGCGGCCGTGGAAGAGGCGCAGGCGTACGCCGTAGCGGTGGGCCACGTCGCGCAGTCGGCGCTGGGCGCGGTGGATCTCCCACTGGGAGGTGGTGATGCCGCCGAACTTGGAGGAGTCGGAGTAGCCGAGCATGACCTCCTGGACGTCGCCGCGCAGGGAGACCAGGCGCCGGTAGGAGGGGTCGGCGAGCATCTGGTCGAGGATGACGTCGGCGGCGCGCAGTTCGTCGGTGGTCTCCAGGAGCGGGACGATGCCGATCTTGGCCCAGCCGCTGTGCAGGTCGATGAGTCCGGCTTCGCGGGCGAGGACGGCCGCGGCGAAGACGTCGTCGGCGCCCTGGCACATGGAGATGATGTAGGACTCGATGACTTCGGGGCCGAACTTCTCGAAGGCGTCCTTGATGGCGAAGAACACCCCGAGCGTCTTGCGTCCGGCGGCGTCGAGGGGGGCCGGGGTCGGCGCCAGGGGGCGGCGCGAGCGGAGTTCCTTGGCGAGCAGCTTGCCGCGGTAGTCGCGGGGCATGTCGGCGTAGCGCCAGGATTCCTCGCCGAGCCGGTCGAACAGCTGGCCGAGGGCGTGGTGGTGGGCGTCGGCGTGTTCGCGTACGTCCATCGTGGCGAGCTGGAGGCCGAAGGCGGCCAGGGTGCGGATGGTGCGGTCCATACGGCCGTCGGCGAAGAGGGCGCCGCGGTGTTCGCGCAGGGAGGTCTGGATCAGGGTGAGGTCGGTGAGCAGCTCGGCGGTGCCGAGGTAGTCGCGGCCTTCTTCGTGCGGGGTGCCCTTGGCGAGGCGCTCGCGGGTGTTGAGGAGCTTCTGCCGGATGCAGGTGGCCTTCAGGCGGTAGGGCTCCTCGGCGTTCAGCCGCTTGTAGCGGGGGCTGATCTCGGGGAGGCGTTCCAGGTCGGCCTGGAGGGAGCCGAGGAGTTCCTCGGTGGCGCCGGTGTAGCGGATGGAGTTGGAGAGCAGGCCGCGCAGGAAGTCGATGAGTTCGAGTGCGTCGGTGATGCCGTGCTCGTGCTGGAGGATCAGGACGTCGCGGGTGACGTCGGGGGTGACGTTGGGGTTGCCGTCGCGGTCGCCGCCGATCCAGGTGCCGAAGGTCAGGGGGCGGGTTCCGGCGGGCAGCTCGACGCCGACGCGCTGGAGTTCGGCGGCGAGGTCCTCGAGGACGTCGCCGACGGCGCCGGCGTGCAGTTCGTCGAGGTAGTAGATGGCGTTGCGGGCCTCGTCGGCGGGCTCGGGGCGCACGACGCGCAGTTCGTCGGTCTGCCAGACGAGGTCGATGTTCTCGGCGAGGCGCAGGTCGTGGCGGCGGCGGTCGCCCGCCCCGGTGACGGGCTCCTCCAGCAGGGCCGCGATGCGGCGCAGCTTGTTCAGGACGCTGCGGCGGGCGGCTTCGGTGGGGTGTGCGGTGAAGACGGGTCGGACGTTGAGGTTCTTGACCGTCTGGCGCAGGTGCTCGGGGTCGGCGTCCTTGAGCATGTCGGCGGTGCGGGCGAGGAGCCCGCCTTCGGCGGCGCGGTGGGCGCGCAGTTCCTTGCCTCGGTGGACCTGCTCGGTGACGTTGGCGAGGTGGAAGTAGGTGGAGAAGGCGCGCACCAGCTTGGCGGCGGTCTCCAGGTCGGTGTCCCCGAGCAGGGCGGCGGCGGCTTCGCCGTCGGTGCGCGTCAGTGCGCGCACGCGTTCGACGAGGTCGAGGAGGTGCCGGCCTTCCTGGCGTACGAGGGTCTCGCCGAGCAGGTCACCGAGGCGGCGGATGTCCGCGCGCAGCTCTGCGTTGGCGGTGGCGGCCGGGGAGAGGGGGGCGGCCGGCTGGGTGGCCAGGGGGGCCTGGTCAGCACTGCTCACAGGTGCGGCTCCTTGCAGTGTTCGAGCGCTACTGGGCGGTGGGCTCCCGACCGCGCACGGCGATGCCGGTCCTGATGCGCAGCTCGGGCTGCCCGTGCGGACCGCGCTGTCCGACGACAACAGGATAGGTGTCCGAGGCGCGTGCCTGGGCAGATGTCTCATCAGGCGGCCGGTGAACGGTCCGGTTCGCCCGCGTGACGGTCCCCGGCCGCGCTCCTGTTGCCGGGGGTCCCGGTTTTGCCATACTTACGATTCCGTAGGTTACGGGTCCGTAGGTCCGTAGCCAGGGAGCTTGCCGACACCTCTCACCCCCCAGGGGACCCCCATGGCCACCAGTCCCGATCTGATCGAGGGCGGCGACGCGCCCTCCGACACTTCCGAGCCGTCCGCGACACTGGGCGGCGAGAACAAGCGGTCCATCGAGCAGATCGCCCTTCTGCTGTTCATCACCGTTCCCTTCGTGGCGCTGCTCGCGGCGGTGCCGCTGGTCTGGGGCTGGGGGGTGAGCTGGCTGGACCTGGGCCTGATGGTGTTCATGTACTTCCTGGCCTGCCACGGGATCACCATCGGCTTCCACCGCTACTTCACGCACGGTTCCTTCAAGGCGAAGCGGCCGCTGCGGATCGTCCTCGCCGTGATGGGTTCGATGGCGGTGGAGGGTCCGCTGGTGCGCTGGGTGGCGGACCACCGCAAGCACCACAAGTATTCGGACCACGAGGGCGACCCGCATTCGCCGTGGCGGTTCGGCGAGACGGTGCCGGCCCTGATGAAGGGCCTGTGGTGGGCGCACATCGGCTGGCTCTTCGACGAGGAGCAGACCGATCAGCAGAAGTACGCTCCCGACCTGATCAAGGATCCGGCGATCCGGCGGATCTCGCGCGCCTTCCTGTTCTGGACGGTCGTCTCGCTGGCGATCCCGCCGGTGGTGGGCGGTCTGGTCACGATGTCGTGGTGGGGTGCGTTCACGGCGTTCTTCTGGGGTTCGCTGGTGCGCGTCGCGCTGCTGCACCACGTCACCTGGTCGATCAACTCGATCTGCCACGCGGTGGGCAAGCGCCCCTTCAAGTCGCGTGACCGCTCGGGCAACGTCTGGTGGCTGGCGGTGCTGTCCTGCGGGGAGTCCTGGCACAACCTGCACCACGCGGACCCGACGTCGGCCCGGCACGGGGTGCTGCGCGGCCAGGTCGACTCCAGCGCGCGGTTGATCCGCTGGTTCGAGCAGCTGGGCTGGGCCACGGACGTGCGCTGGCCCTCGGCCGACCGCATCGAAGCCCGGCGCAGGGAAACCCGCCCGAACCCGGCATGATGGGAGGCGTGGCGATCGACGGCGGTAATTCCAGCAGCGACAAGCCCCGGCGTGGCCGCCGGGTGCGGATGACGGGCGCGGAGCGGCGCCAGCAACTGCTGGACATCGGCCGGACCCTGTTCGCCGAGAAGGGCTTCGAGGGCACGTCGGTGGAGGAGATCGCGGCGAAGGCCGGGGTGTCCAAGCCGGTGGTGTACGAGCACTTCGGGGGCAAGGAGGGCTTGTACGCGGTCGTCGTGGACCGGGAGATGCGCCAGCTGCTGGACGGGGTGACGGGCGCGCTGACGGCCGGGCATCCGCGGGAGCTGCTGGAGCAGGCGGCGTTCGCCCTGCTGGACTACATCGAGTCCTACACGGACGGTTTCCGGATCCTGGTGCGGGATTCCCCGGTCGCCCAGTCCACCGGCACGTTCGCCTCGCTGATCAGTGACATCGCCACGCAGGTCGAGGACATCCTGGGGCTGGAGTTCAAGGCGCGCGGCTTCGATCCGAAGCTGGCCCCGCTCTACGCGCAGGCGCTGGTCGGGATGGTGGCGCTGACCGGCCAGTGGTGGCTGGACGTACGCCGTCCGAAGAAGGCGGAGGTGGCCGCGCACCTGGTGAACCTGGCCTGGCACGGGCTGGACGGCCTGGAGTCGAAGCCGCAGCTGGTGGGCCGCCGCAAGAGCTGAGGCCGCGTGCGGCGCGACGGCGCCCCGCCACCGGGTGGATCCGGTGGCGGGGCGCCGTCGTGCGGTTCGGGGCGGGGGGTGTCAGTCCGCCGAAGGGGGCACGCTCACGCCTCCTTGCGGGCGACGGCGAAGATCCTGCGGAAGGGGAAGACGGTGCCGCGCGGGCCGGGCGGGTAGGCCTCGCGCAGCTGGTCGCGGTATTCGGTGAGGAAGGCGTCCACGGCCTCGCGGTCGTCGCCCAGGGCGGTCAGGACGGGCCGCAGGGCGGTGCCCTTGACCCAGTCGAGCACCGGGTCCGGTCCGTGGAGCAGCTGGTGGTAGGTGGTGTTCCAGACCTCCACGGCGCAGCCGAGTTCGGTCAACCGGGCGAGGTATTCGGCGGGTTCGAGCAAGTGGATGTAGCGTGCACCGTGTCCGGCGAGCCGGCCCCGCCAGCGCGGGGCGTCGCAGAGTTCGGCGAGCAGGGCGTGGCTGGGGGCGGTGAAGTTGGCGGGGATCTGGAAGGCGAACGTGCCGCCGGGGCGCAAGCCGTTGACCCAGGCGCCGAAGGAGCCGGGGTGGCTGGGGACCCACTGCAGGGCGGCGTTGGAGACGATCAGGTCGTAGGGCTCCTCGGGCAGCCAGGTGCCGATGTCCGCGGGGCGGAATTCGAGGCGGCCGCCGCCGGCGGTGGGGCCGGCGTGCTCCTCGGTGGCGCGGTGGAGCATGTCGGTCGAGAGGTCGAAGCCGGTGATGCGGGCCTCGGGCCACCGGTCGGCGAGCATCGCGGTGACGTTGCCGGGGCCACAGCCGAGGTCGGCGATGCGGGCGGGGCGGGTGGGGAGTTCGGGTATGCGGGCAAGCAGGTCCAGGAAGGGGCGTGTGCGGTGGCCGGCATGCTTGAGGTACTGCTGGGGATCCCAGGTGGGTCCGGTGGGTGCGGTGGCCGTGGGGATCGCGGCCTGTGCGGTATCGGAATACATGTTCGAGCCTCCCTGCTGGCGGGGCGGTCGGAAGCGGAATCAGTTCCGGCCCCCTCCATGCCCCGCGGTCGCCGCATTTATATCTCGCCATCAAGATACTTGATATCAAGATGCATGGCATGAAGAGACTTCACATCGACAGACCCCTTACACTGATCGGCATGGAGGACGAGGTCGACCGACTGGTGGCGGCATGGCGGCGGGAGCGCCCTGACCTCGACGTGGAACCGCTCGAGGTGCTCAGCCGCGTCAGCAGGCTCGCCCGGCACCTCGACCGCGCCCGACGGCTCGCCTTCTCCGAGCACGGTCTGGAGCCGTGGGAGTTCGACGTCCTCACCTCCCTGCGCCGCGCCGGAGCGCCCTACCAGCTCTCGCCCGGCCAACTGCTGACCCAAACCCTGGTCACCTCCGGGACCATGACCAACCGGATCGACCGGCTGGCCAAGAAGGGCCTCGTGGAGCGGCTGCCCGACCCCAGCGACCGCCGGGGGGTCCTGGTGCGCCTGACGCCCGAGGGCCGCGACCGCGCCGACCAGGCCCTCGCCGGCCTGCTGGCCCAGGAGCGGGCGATCCTGGCCCAGCTCTCGCGCAACCAGCGCGGCGATCTCGCCGCGCTGCTACGCCAGTTGACCGCTCCGTTCGACAACATCCCCGGCTAGGTCGGCCGGCCGCACCCCGGCCCGCCGCGCCAGCGCCACCGCCGCGAGCGTGGAGTGCACCCCGAGCTTGCCCAGCACGTTCTGCATGTGCGTGCGGACGGTGTGCGGGGACAGGAACAGCCGCGCCGCCACGTCCTTGCGGCCCAGCCCCGCCACCATGCACCGCAGCACCTCGTGCTCGCGCGGGGTGAGCGACTCGACGAGCCGTTCGCTGTCCGTACGGTGCTTGCGGGCGGCGGTGAGCTCCCGGAGCACTCCGGTCAGCAGCGCGGGCGGCAGGTGCGTCTCCTCCCGCAGGACCCCCCGGATCACGGCCAGCAGCCGCGACAGCGAGCAGTCCTTCGCCACCCAGCCGGTGGCCCCCGCCTGCAGGGCGAGGGCCGCCCTGCGGGCGTCGTCCCGCTCGGCCAGTACGACGGTGCGCACCCCCGGGTGGGACACCCGTACGCCCGCGACCAGCGCGATCCCGTCCGAGGCGGGCGGTGGCCCGGAGGTGGAGCCCGGCTCCCGCCGGCCGGGGACGGTCCCGGCGACGGTGCCGAGGTCGGCGTCGACCAGCATGGCGTCGAAGCGGCGGCCCTCGGCCGCCGCCCGTTCGAGGCAGCGCAGCGCGGCGGGGCCGCTGCCCGCTGCGGAGACCTCCACGTCGGGCTCGGCCGCGAGCGCGGCGGCGAGCGATTCGGCGAAGATACGGTGGTCGTCGACCACGAGAACCCGGATACGAACCACAAAACCCCCAAGGGTCGGGGAACGGACGGCGGCGGGTACGGCGCCCGGAGCGGGTGGTCCGCAAGGCGCCGCGGCCGCCGCCGTGACACCTCTGCACTACCCCGGACCGGACGCCGTACCCGACGTGTCTCGACCCCTGAAACGACACCGGCCCCCACCGGCACCACGCATCAGCGTAGGGCGCGGCACGGCCGGCGGTTGGCCGAATAGCGGAAGTTTTCCCGGGGATTTTCCGGCGGTGCCGTCCTGAACGGCCTTCCGCGTGGCCTGATTTCGTCTGCCCGAAGATCCGGGCGAAGGCCGCCCGGGCGGGGTGTGCCACGGGCAGATGCGCGGGAGGCATTTCACCCGGCGTGTGCACGCCGAGCGCCCGCGCACAGCGCCCGCGCGCAGCGCGCCCCTTGTGTGCTCGCGCCCCCGGCGCAGCGAGCCCCCACGTGCGCGCGCCCCCCGCACCGGGACGGGTGCGGGGGGCGCGCGGGGAAGGCGTGTGCGGCGGGCGTGTGGCGTTTCAGCGGGGACGCACGGTTCAGGAGGCGCGCGTCCGCGCGAAGTCCCACGCGTCCTTGATGATGCCGGTGAGGTCCGAGCGGCTCGGGGTCCAGCCCAGCCGCTCGTGGGCCGTCCGGGCCGAGGCGACCAGCGTCGCCGGATCGCCCGCCCGGCGCGGGGCGAGGACTTCGGGGATCTCCCGCCCGGTCACCTTGCGGACCGTCTCGACGACCTCGCGGACCGAGAAACCGCTGCCGTTGCCCAGGTTGCAGATCAGGTGCTCGCCGTCGGCGGCCGCCTCCAGCGCGGCCAGGTGGGCCTCGGCCAGGTCCGCGACGTGGATGTAGTCGCGCACGCAGGTGCCGTCCGGGGTCGGGTAGTCCTCGCCGAACACCGAGATCGACTCGCGTTCGCCGAGCGCCACCTGCAGGACCAGCGGGATCAGGTGGGTCTCGGGGCTGTGCCGCTCGCCGAAGCGCCCGTAGGCGCCCGCCACGTTGAAGTAGCGCAGGGACACCGCGGCCAGGCCGTGCGCCACGCACTCCCCCGCGATCATGTGGTCGACGGCCAGCTTCGAGGCCCCGTACGGATTGGTCGGCGCGGTCACCGAGGTCTCCGTGAGCAGGCCCTCCGCGGGCTCCCCGTAGGTCGCGGCGGTGGAGGAGAAGACCAGCTTGCGCACGCCCGCCCCGCGCATCGCGGCCAGCAGGGCGAGGGTGCCGCCGACGTTGTTCTCCCAGTACTTGCCCGGGTTCACCACGGACTCGCCGACCTGCGAGGAGGCCGCGAAGTGGAGCACCGCGTCGAAGGAGGGGTCAAGGTACCGTGCGGCGTCCTGGATGCGGCCCTCGATGAAGGCGGCGCCCTCGGGCACCCCCTCGCGGAAGCCGGTGCTGAGGTCGTCGAGGACGGTGACCTCGTGGCCCGCCTCCAGCAGATGGGCCGCGACCACGCTGCCGACGTATCCGGCGCCGCCGGTCACCAGGTATTTGTGCATCGCCGTCTTGCTCACTCGCCTACTGCCTCTCGCGGGGGAGCACACGCGGCTGCGCGCGCGTGCTGGGTCGTGCCGTCAAACTACCGTCTGGCCGGACCCGCCCGGCGCCGCCCGGTCGAGCAGGCCGGTGCGCGCAGCCAGCGCGGCCGCCTCCAGCCGCGAGCCGACGCCCAGCTTCATCAGCACCCGCTGCACGTGCGTGCGGGCCGTGCTCGGCGCGATGGCCATGCCCGCGGCGATCAGCCGGGTGTCCTCGCCCTCCGCGACGCGCACCAGCACCTCGACCTCGCGCGGGGTCAGCAGCCGCAGCAGCCGGCTGCCCTCGTCGTCGGGCTGGGCGGCGGGGTCGAGCAGCTCCGCGAACGCACCCTGCAGCAACTGCGGGGCGATGGCGACCTCACCGGCCCGGGCCTTGGCCAGCGCCCGCTCCACGCCCTCGATCCGCTCGTCGTGGCGGACGTACCCCGAGGCGCCGGCGGCGAAGGCGGCCGCGATCCCGCGCGGACTGGGCACCGGCCCGAGCACCACCACGGCGATCTGCGGACGCTCCCGCTTGATCCGGACGACGGGTTCGAACACCCCGGGCTCGGCGGGGACCGCGGTGCCCAGCAGGCAGACCTCCGGGGCCCGGCCGATGACCAGCTCGGCGGCGCCCGCGGCCGGTGCGGCCGCGGCGAGCACCCGGTGACCGCGCAGTTTCAGGGCCGAGGCGAGCGCCTCGGCCAGCAGGCGGTGCTCGTCGACCACCACGACCCGTACGCCCATCGCGCAACCCACCCCCGACCCTTCTGACCCGGCAAGCTACACGCTTGTTCGACGGTGCGCGGGGCTAACCGCGCAGAAGCCCCCGGAAGGCGGACCTCGCGGGGGCTTCGTGGACGCGGACCGGTCAGCTCGCGGTGAACGAGGTGAAGATGTACTCCGGGTCCGAGGTGCTGGAGTACGGCTTCTTCACCGTCGTCCGGGCGAGGAACAGCTTGCCGTTGTGGTAGCGGTACTCGTGGTGGTCGGGCGAGTAGGCCGTCTCGATGCGCTGGGTCGTCTTGTCCGACGGGTTCTCCATCAGGACGGTCTCCTTCATCGTCTTGCCGTCGATGCTGACGACCTGGCCGCCCTTGTCGTAGGGGGGCTCCTTGTAGGCGATGATGTTCGACCCGTCCATGCGCAGCGGGAAGAGCTTGTAGCGCTCGCCCGCGGCGGCGGCCTCGTTGGTCTGCTTGCCGGTCTCCAGGTCGAAGGAGAGCAGCTCGTTGGTCTTGGCGTAGGGGTCCTGGCCCTGGTGCTCGTAGGAGGGCAGGTAGAGCTTGCCGTTGCCGACGACGAAGCCGAAGCACCGCTCGACCTCGGTCTTGCACTCGCCGCCGTAGTTGCCGGAGGACAGCGAGATGCGCGCCTTCAGCTGGCCCGCCGGGTCGACGACGAAGAGGTCGCTGACGCCGCTGGCGTTCTTGGCGGTCTTGCCGACGTCGGCGGCGACGATCAGGGGCTTGGTGGAGACGATGCTGGCGTAGTCGATGCCCGCGGAGAGCTTGTAGGAGGACTGCGGGGCGCCGGTCGCCGGGTCGAGGACCTGGGCGTACAGCGTGGGGGTGGAGCTCTGGCCGCACTTGCGGATGACCGCGAGGGCCTCGCCGCCCGCGTAGCCGGCGTCGCGGCAGCCTTCGCCGTCCGTCTTGGGCAGCCACAGCGACTTGCCGTCGGTGAGGTTCCAGGCGGCGCCGCCCGAGGAGCCGCCCGCGGCGACCGTCTGGCCGCTGAGGGTGACCTCGTAGTAGGAGACGGGCTTGTCGCCGCCGGTGGTGGCCTTGGCGTTGCCGGTCCACAGCAGCTTGCCGGCCTCCAGGTCGATCACGCCGACCTCGGTGCACGGCGGGTACTTGGCCTCCGGCGTGGGCTTGGCGGGCCGGAAGAGCACGGCCGACTTCTTGTCGGTGACGTGCGGGGTGGCGCCGCACAGTTCACCGGGGAGCGGCACCTCCCACTTCTTGCCGCCGTCGACGAGGTTGTAGCCGACGATCTTGTATACGTCGGACTTCACGTAGGTGGTGTCGGTCAGCCAGGAGCCCGGGACCTGGACCATCTCCTCCGGCGCGGGGCTCGGCTGGTTGAGCAGCACCTTCGACTTGACGTTCGCGGGCACCTTCTCGGTGCCGCCGGCGCCGGGCTGGGACTTGTCGTCGCCCGGCTTGGCAGGGCCGCTGTCGGCGACGTCGCCGGTTCCCTCGCCGTCACCGGAGACGTACCAGAAGCCGCCGCCGACGATGAGGACGATGGCCAGCAGGGCCGCGCCGACGATCATCAGCTGGGTGCGCACGTCGTTGCCGCCGCCGCCCGCGCCGCCGGCCGGGGGCTGGGCGGA
This sequence comes from Streptomyces sp. NPDC045967, assembly GCF_056430495.1. Classification (NCBI taxonomy): domain Bacteria; kingdom Bacillati; phylum Actinomycetota; class Actinomycetes; order Kitasatosporales; family Streptomycetaceae; genus Streptomyces; species Streptomyces sp. NPDC045967. Next base: position 115,767 of record NZ_JBWKLE010000007.1, read on the forward strand.
GTGCATGGGCGTGGTGGGCGGCCCGAAGGGCGGGGGCGTACCCGGCTGCTGCGGGTGGCCGTAGCCCTGGGGCGGCTGCTGCGGGTAGCCGTACGACGGCTGCGTCGGCGGCTGCTGCGGTGCGGGCGGCTGCTGCGGGGGCGCGGACGGCAGGGGCGGCTGCGTGGGCGGCGGGTCCTGCGGCGCTCCGAAGCCGCCGGACGGCGGCTGGCTGGGGGGCGGCGGGGTACTCATGGGTTGCTACTGCCTCTCGCTGGGCGGCTCGGGGTACGCGTTCACTTGCCGAAGACCATCAGGAGCTTCTCGTCCTTGCCCTGGGCGAGCAGACGGATGGTGGAGATGAAGAACCGCCCGTCCACGTAGTCGACCTCGGGGGCGTAGAAGGTGCTCTCCACCTCCGCGGCCGGGCCGGACGGGTTGCGCAGCACCGCGGTGGGTGTGCCTCCGGCGGCCGGGATCGTGAGGATCTCGCCGCCCTTGTCGCTCTCCGCCACTCGGTAGGCGACCAGTTGGCCGCCGGCCGCCTTCAGCGGGACGATGGTGCGCTTGTCGCCGGCCGGGACGCGCCACTTGGCCTTGCCGGTGGCCAGGTCGAAGGCGACGATCTCGTTGGCGGTGCCGAGGCCGGGGGTCGTGGGCAGGTAGAGCGTGCCGGCGTCGACGACGGCGGTGGCGCAGCCCTGCAGGGAGTCGTCGTGGTTCATCCCGCACTGGGTCGAGAAGTTTCCCTCGCCGGTGACGGTGGCGCGCTGCTTGCCGTCGGGGCCGAGGACCACGATGGAGCGCTCCTTGGTGTCCCGCTTGCCGACGTCGAGGACGATCGGGTCGAGGGAGTAGACCCGGTTGACCCGCCAGCCCTTGGGGAGCCGGTAGGACCAGGTGCTCTTGCCGGTGACCGGGTCGGCGTCCTGGACCTCGACGGTGCTGTCGGCGTCGTGGCAGGTGGCGATGCCGATCACCTTGCCGCTGCCGGCGGGGTAGGCGCCGGGCATGCAGCCCTCGGCCGGGCTGGCGAAGAGCTTGTCGCCGGTGCCGGCCTTGAAGGCGGTGGCGCGGGTGAGGCGGCTGACGGTGACGATGTCCCCGGTGATGGCCAGACTCGGATCGACGAAGAGGTCGAACGCGCCTTCCTTGGGCACCGCTTTGGACCAGCCCTCCTTGCCCGCCTTGAGGTCGATCTGCCGCATCTGGTTGCAGTCGGCGGTGTCGGACTCACCGTCGCGGTGCAGGACGACCGTCTTGCCGTCGGCGGTGGTCTGGCGCGTGACGGCGCAGACCCGGGCGGGCAGGGTGAGCGTCCACTTCTGCTTGCCGTCGGTGACGGAGTAGCCGGTCACGGACTTGTCGACGGTCTTGATGACGGTGTCGCCCACCACCCACTGGCCCTCGGCGCTCACGCCGGCGCCGGGACCGTCGATCTTGCTGGTCTTGAGCCAGAGGACCTTGTCCTCTCCCTGCTTGCGGCCGGCGTTGAGGTCGGCCTCGGCGCCGCTGCCGTTGCCGCTGCCGTCCCCCTTGTCGACGGACGGGGAGCCGGAGGGCTTGGCGTCGGGGGTGGTCGGCCCCTGCGCGACGGGCGGCGCGGGGTCCTTGTCGTCGCCCCGGAAGAAGGCGAGGTACGTGCCGGCGCCCAGGACGAGGACGCCCGCGACCGCCGCGGCGATCAGCACGGTCGTCTTCTTCTTCGGCGAAGGCGACATCGGCGACGGCGGCGGTGTGCCGGGGGCGCCCATCGGCATCGCGGGAGCGCCCGGGGGCGGCGGCGGGTAGCCGTAGCCGGGGGCGATCGGCTGCTGGGGCGCGGTCGGCGGCTGCTGGGCGTACGGGTTCGCGCCCTGCGGGGGTTGGCCGTAACCCGACGGTGGCGGGCCGGGCAGGTGACCGTAACCGGAAGGCGTCTGCGGCTGGTTCGGCGGCTGGGGCGGCTCGGTCATCAGCGCGTACCTTCGAAGTCAGAGGTCGGGGAGGATGACCTTTCTATCACTCACGCAGGGCGTGCGCCGGGCCGGTGCGCCCCCTGTTCCCAAGGGCGGACCGGCTCGTGACGGCGTCGTTATCCGGCCGGGCGGCGGCGCGGACCAGCAGCGGCTACGCCTCCTCGGCCAGCTCCAGCCAGCGCATCTCCAACTCGTCCCGCTCGGTGAGCAGTTCCCGCAGCTCGGCGTCGAGCTTGGCCACCTTGTCGTAGTCGGTGGAGTTCTCGGCGATCCGCGCGTGCAGGTTGCTCTCCCGGTCGGAGAGCTTGTTCAGCTGCCGCTCGATCTTCTGGAGCTCCTTCTTCGCGGCGCGGGAGTCCCCGGAGGAGGTGGTGGACTTCGCGCCCGCCGCGGCGGCCGGGGCCGGCGCCGGGGCGGCCGCCTCGATCATCCGCTGACGGCGTTCGAGGTACTCGTCCAGCCCGCGCGGCAGCATCCGCAGGCTCGCGTCGCCGAGCAGCGCCATCACCGTGTCGGTGGTGCGCTCGATGAAGAACCGGTCGTGGGAGATGACGATCATCGAACCGGGCCAGCTGTCGAGGAGGTCCTCGAGCTGGGTCAGGGTCTCGATGTCCAGGTCGTTGGTGGGCTCGTCGAGGAAGAGGACGTTGGGCTCGTCCATCAGCAGGCGCAGGATCTGCAGCCGGCGGCGCTCGCCGCCGGAGAGGTCGCCGACCGGCGTCCACTGCTTCTCCTTGGTGAAGCCGAACTGCTCGCAGAGCTGGCCCGCCGTCATCTCGCGGCCCTTGCCGAGGTCGACGCGGTCGCGGACGCGCTGGACGGCTTCCAGGACGCGCAGCGACGGGTCGAGTTCGCCGACCTCCTGGGAGAGGTAGGCCAGCTTGACGGTCTTGCCGACCGTCACCTTGCCCGCGGCGGGCTGGGTTTCACCCTGGGTCCGGGCGGCGTCGGCGAGGGCGCGCAGCAGGGAGGTCTTGCCGGCGCCGTTGACCCCGACGAGGCCGATGCGGTCCCCGGGGCCCAGGTGCCAGGTGAGGTGCTTGAGGAGGGTCTTGGGGCCGGCCTGGACCGTCACGTCCTCCAGCTCGAACACGGTCTTGCCGAGGCGGGCGTTGGCGAAGCGCATCAGCTCGGAGCGGTCGCGCGGGGGCGGCACGTCGGCGATGAGCTCGTTGGCGGCCTCGATGCGGTAGCGGGGCTTGGAGGTGCGGGCGGGGGCGCCGCGGCGCAGCCAGGCCAGCTCCTTGCGCATCAGGTTCTGCCGCTTCTGCTCCTCGGTGGCGGCGATGCGTTCGCGCTCGGCGCGGGCGAAGACGTAGTCGCTGTAGCCGCCCTCGTACTCGTGCACGTCACCGCGCTGGACGTCCCACATGCGGGTGCAGACCTGGTCCAGGAACCACCGGTCGTGGGTGACGCAGACCAGGGCCGAGCGGCGTTCCTGGAGGTGGCGGGCCAGCCAGGAGATGCCCTCCACGTCGAGGTGGTTGGTGGGCTCGTCGAGGACGAGGAGGTCCTGGTCGGCGATGAGCAGCTGGGCGAGCGCGATGCGGCGGCGCTCGCCGCCGGAGAGCGGGCCGATGACGGTGTCGAGGCCCTGACCGAAGCCGGGCAGGTCGAGCCCGCCGAACAGGCCGGTCAGGACGTCGCGGATCTTGGCGTTGCCGGCCCACTCGTGGTCGGCCATGTCCCGGATGATCTCGTGCCGGATGGTGGCCGCCGGGTCCAGGGAGTCGTGCTGGGTGAGCACCCCCATGCGCAGGCCGCCGGACTGGGTGACCCGGCCGGCGTCGGGTTCCTCCAGCTTGGCGAGCATCCGGATGAGGGTGGTCTTGCCGTCGCCGTTGCGGCCGACGACACCGATCCGGTCTCCCTCGGACACGCCGAGGGAGATGCCGTCGAGCAGGGTACGTGTGCCGTACACCTTGCTGACTGCCTCGACATTGACCAGATTGACGGCCATCAGACGCGCTCCAGGGAAAGGGTGTGGATCAGCCCGGTCAGCCTAACCCTCCGGGCCGGGGCGGGCCGCGCCACGAGGCGGCGGCGCTTTCAGGTCCGCAGGACCGTGGCGCCCGGCGCGGGGCCGGCGGCGGTCCGGGTGGTGCGGCAGGTACCGGAGGCTTCCAGGGCGGCCGCGACCTTCCCGGCGGACTCCGCGTCCCGGCACAGGAAGGCCGTCGTGGGGCCGGAGCCCGAGACCAGCGCGGCCAGCGCGCCGCCGTCGGTGCCCGCCGCGAGGGTGTCGGCGAGCCGCGGCCGCAGCGAGAGGGCCGCCGGCTGGAGGTCGTTGGCCAGCGTGCCCGCCAGCGCCTCCGCGTCCCCCGAGGCGAGGGCCGCCAGGAGCGCCGGTGAGGCCTCGGGCGCGGGGATCCGGCTGCCGGCCGTGAGGCGGTCGAACTCACGGAACACCGCCGGGGTGGACAGCCCGCCGTCGGCCACCGCGAACACCCAGTGGAACGTGCCCGCTGCGACCGGGGTCAGCAGCTCACCGCGGCCGGTGCCGAGCGCGGCCCCGCCGAGCAGGCTGAAGGGGACGTCGCTGCCGAGCTCCGCGCACAGGTCGAGGAGTTCGGCGTGCGGGGTGTCCAGGCCCCACAGGGTGTCGCAGGCCAGCAGGGCCGCCGCGCCGTCGGCGCTGCCGCCCGCCATGCCGCCCGCCACCGGGATGTTCTTCTCGATGTGCAGGTGGACCGCGGGGGCGATGCCGGCGCGGGCCGCCAGGGCCTCGGCGGCGCGCGCCGCGAGGTTCGTGCGGTCCAGGGGCACCTGGTCGGCGTCCGGCCCCGTGCAGGTCACGCTCAGCGCGTCGGCGGCCGTCGCCGTGACCTCGTCGAACAGCGAGACGGCGAGGAAGACGTTCGCGAGGTCGTGGAAGCCGTCGGGGCGGGCCGCGCCCACCGCCAGCTGGACGTTGACCTTCGCGGGGGCCCGTACGGTCACGCTCACAGCGCCGGCCTCCGCGCCTCGGGCTTGTGCTCGGCGATCGCGGCGAACTCCTCGACCGTCAGCGCCTCTCCGCGCGCCTGCGGCGAGACCCCGGCGGCGACCAGCGCGGCCTCGGCCTCCGCCGGCGAGCCGGCCCAGCCGGCCAGCGCCGCGCGCAGCGTCTTGCGGCGCTGGGCGAAGGCGGCGTCCACCACCGCGAAGACCTCCGCCTTCGAGGCGGTCGTCTTGATCGGCTCCGCCCTCCGTACCAGCGAGACGAGCCCGGAGTCGACGTTCGGCGCCGGCCAGAAGACCTTGCGGCCGATGGCGCCGGCGCGCTTGACGTGCGCGTACCAGTTGGCCTTGACGGAGGGCACCCCGTAGACCTTGCTGCCCGGTTCGGCGGCGAGCCGGTCGGCGACCTCGGCCTGCACCATCACCAGGGTCCGCTCGATGGTCGGGAACCGGTCGAGCATGGTCAGCAGCACGGGCACGGCCACGTTGTACGGGAGATTGGCCACGAGCGCGGTCGGCGCCGGGCCGGGCAGCTCCGTCACCAGCATCGCGTCGGAGTGGACCAGCGCGAAGCGGTCCTTGCGCCCGGGCATCCGGGCCTCGATGGTGGCGGGCAGCGCCGCCGCCAGGATGTCGTCGATCTCGACGGCCGTCACCCGGTCGGCGGCCTCCAGCAGCGCGAGCGTCAGCGAGCCCAGTCCGGGGCCGACCTCGACGACCACGTCGTCCGGCCGCACCTCGGCGGTGCGCACGATCCGGCGCACCGTGTTGGCGTCGATGACGAAGTTCTGACCCTTCTGCTTGGTCGGGCGCACACCGAGTGCGGCCGCCAGCTCCCGGACGTCGGCCGGCCCGAGGAGGGCGTCGGAAGGGGTGTCGTTGGGCTGCTGCTCTGCGGTGCTCACCCGCTAAGCCTACGGCCGCAGTGCGGCCACGGACTCGCCCCCCGCTGCACGTAGAGCTTCTTGGCCCGGTAGGTCTGCTCCGCGGCCGGGGCGTCCTGCGGGCGGCCGCTGCCGCCGAGGCCCTGCCAGGTCCGTACGTCGAACTGATAGAGGCCGCCGTACGTCCCCGAGGGGTCGGTGGCCGAGGGACGGCCGCCCGACTCGCACTGGGCGAGGGCCGCCCAGTTCAGGCCGTCGGCGCCGGAGACGGAGGCGGGCAGCGGCTTCGTGCCGACCCTGACGCGCTGGGTGACGGGCTCGCGGACGGTCTCGTCGGCGATGCGGCGGGGCTTCTGGCGGACCCCGTTGACGGTGCGCAGGCTGTAGGTGACCCGGCGGGCTCCGGGCCGGCCGGCCCGTTCGACGACCTCGGTGCCGGTGAAGAGGGTGGCGTCCTCGACCCGCTCGGTGCCGTACGGGATGCGCTCCTCGCGGACCTCGCGAGTGCCGGAGATGCGCAGCACGGTGATGGTCTGGCCGTCGCGCGGGAAGGCGGTGGGCGGCACGGAGGTGGTGTCCTGGCCGCCCAGGGCGATGCCGGCCTGGTCGAGGGCCTCCTGGACACTGGCTGCGTTGGTGCGGATGGTGCGTTCGCGGCCGTCGGCCATGAAGGTGACGCTGCGTTCGGTGCGGACGCTGAGGGCGAGTCCGGCGCGCGGCACGGGGGCCGTGCGGGGCAAGGAGAGGAAGGCGCCCTCGGCGCGGATGCCGAACTGGCGCAGCGCGCCCTCGACGGTGCGGGCCGTGGTCCACACCTGGCTCTGCCGGCCGTCGACGGTGAGGCGCAGGGGTCGGCCGTAGCGGACGAGGACCTGTTCGCCGTCGTCGAGGCGGGCGCCGGGGGCGGGGGACACCAGGTCGTGCGGTCCGACGTCGAGGCCCTCGGAGGCCAGCAGTTCGTCGACGTCGTCGGCGAAGGTGTGCAGGGTGCGCGGGACGCCGTCGACGGTGAGCCGTACCGCCTTGTCGGCGGCGACGAAGGCGCTGGTGCCCCCGGCGAGGAAGGCGACGACCAGGGCCTGCGGCACCATCCGGCGCCAAGGGGCCGGCGGGGGGCCGGCCAGGGGTGCCGGGGGTCCGGCGGGGGCACCGCGGCGGCGTCTGCCGGTGCCGGGCCCGGGCGCCCTCCCCGGCGCGGGCGCGGACTCCGGCTCGGACCCCGGCGCGGGCACGGGCACGGGCCACGGCGCCGGCGCGGGCCCGGGCAGCAGGGCGGCGGGGGCCCGGCGCCGACCGGGACCGGGGCCGACCGCCACCGCGAGCTCGGCCGCGTCGGCCGCCCCGGCGGCGAACCCGTGGCCGGCGTGGCCCGGCAGCGTGGCGGCCACGGTCGGCGCCTCGGGGTCGACCCATCCGGCCGACTGCCCGCCCTGGCGGGCCCGGCGGCGACCGGCCCGGCGCGGGCCGGGGAATCCCGGATCGGCGCCCGGATCCGGCGCACCCGGATCGCCGTACGCACCCGGATTCCCGTACGCGCCCGCATCCCGGTACGCACCCGGAACCCCGTACGCACCCGGAACCGGACCGCCACGGCGGTGACTGCCCTGCGTATCGCTCACGACGCTCGCTCCACTGCTGTTCCGGCACCCGCTGGTTCGGGCACGGCACCTTAGCGGAGGACTCGTCACGCACCAAAGCCGTGCGGTCACACAGCGTGTCGACTGACGGGGCGGTCCGGCGGTCCGGCGGTCAGTAGGCGAACGCGCGGGCGGTGTTGGCGGCCAGCGCCGCGGCCATCGCGTCCTCGTGGATGCCGCGGACCGCGGCCATCGCGCGGACGGTCAGCGGAAGGAGGTACGGGGCGTTGGGCCGCCCGCGGTAGGGCGCCGGGGTGAGGTAGGGGGCGTCGGTCTCCACGAGCACGAGCTCCAGCGGGGCCACGGCCAGCGCCTCGCGCAGCGGGGCCGCGTTCTTGAAGGTGACCGTTCCGGCGAAGGACATGTAGTAGCCGGCGGCGGCGCACTCCCGCGCCATGTCGGCGTCCCCCGAGAAGCAGTGGAAGACGGTGCGCTCCGGAGCGCCCTCCTCCCGCAGGACGCGCAGCACGTCGGCGTGCGCGTCGCGGTCGTGGATGACGAGGGCCTTGCCCCGGCGCTTGGCGATCTCGATGTGGGCGCGGAAGGAACGCTCCTGCGCGGCCATCCCCTCCGGCCCGGTCCGGAAGTGGTCCAGCCCGGTCTCGCCGACCGCCTTGACGTGGTCGAGGGCGGCCAGGGCCTCGATCTCGGCCAGCGCCTCGTCGAGCGCGGCCTCGCCGCCGCCCGGCCGGGCTCCCTGCCGCGACCAGCCGTCAGGGTCGCCGTGGACGATCCGGGGCGCCTCGTTCGGGTGCAGGGCCACGGCCGCGTGGACGTTGTCGTACGCGGCGGCCGTCTCGGCGGCCCAGCGGGAGCCCTTCACGTCGCAGCCCACCTGCACGACCGCGACCACACCCACCGAGGCGGCCTTCGCGAGGCCCTCCTCGACGGTGCCGGACTGCATGTCGAGGTGGGTGTGCGAGTCCGCCACCGCCACCCGGAGCGGTTCGGGCAGCGGTGGAGGCGCGTCCTTGGAGGCCCTGGAGGCCGGGGCCGGCGAAGTGCTCATGGGCCGATCCTATGACCGGCGGAAGATCCCCAGCAGACGGGACAGCGGGCCCGGGTCCTTCTCGGACGGGTCGACGGCGACGGGCCCCGGGGCGTCGTGCGGACGGGCCGCTCCGCGCCGCCCGGCCTGGTGGCGGCCGGTCTCGTGCCGGCCGGTCTTCTCCCGCCCGGGCCGGTGCTGCCCCGCCTTGCCCTGCTTCGGCGGCCGGGGCAGGTCCGCGCCCGCCGGGACGGGCCCGGCGATGCCGGGGGCGACGGGGTGGTGGTAGAGCCGGTCGAGCGTGCTGAGCACCGAGGAGACCTGTCCCGCGCGCATGATCCGGACCACGTGCCCGCCGCAGTTGTGGCAGGTCGGGTCGGACAGCGGGGAGGGCACCCGCTCGCCGTCGGCCTTGTACACGATGAACGGCTCGCCCCTGCCGTCCACGTGGTGCTCTATGGCGTAGGTCTGCTCCCAGCCGTACCCGCACCTCATGCACGCGAAGGAGTAAGCCTCCCGCACGGTCTGCACGGCAGGGCCGACGGGCGCGCCGGGCGCTGTCACGGGTACCGGGGTCTCAGCGATCTCACTCATGCCAGCTCCTCTTGTTCCACTGGTGCCATGGCCAGTGGACGCCTCAACGGGCGGGAGCGCATCAGGCCCTGTCCAGTGTTGGACGGCATTTGGGCGACTCATGCCCAAAGCCCCCGGTGCGCGGTCTGGGCTTTGCCTTTCAGGTTAGCCCTTTACCGACTGCGGACACCTTTTGTGCCGCGTTCTTTGCCGCGACCACCGCGTCGAACACCTCGCGCTTGGGTACTCCGGCCTCGGCGGCGACCGCCGCGATGGCCTCCTTGCGCCGCTCCCCCGCCTCCTCACGCACCCGCACCCTGCGCACCAGTTCCTCGTCGTCCACATCGCCCGGGGCCTGGGCGGGGGCGCCCTCCACCACGACGGTGATCTCCCCGCGGACGCCCTCGGCGGCCCAGGCCGCCAGCTCGCCGAGCCCGCCGCGCTTGACCTCCTCGTACGTTTTGGTCAGCTCGCGGCACACGGCGGCGCGGCGCTCGGCGCCGAACACCTCGGCCATGGCCGCCAGGGTGTCGTCGAGCCGGTGCGGGGCCTCGAAGTAGACGAGCGTGCGGCGTTCGGCCGCCACCTCGCGGAGCCGGCCGAGGCGCTCGCCCGCCTTGCGCGGCAGGAAGCCCTCGAAGCAGAACCGGTCCACCGGCAGCCCCGACATGGCCAGTGCGGTGAGCACCGCGGACGGCCCGGGAACCGCGGTGACCTTGATGTCCTTCTCGACGGCGGCGGCCACCAGCCGGTAACCGGGATCGGACACCGAGGGCATCCCGGCGTCGGTCACGAGCAGCACGCGCGCCCCGCCGGACAGGGCCTCGACCAGCTCCGGGGTGCGCGCGGACTCGTTGCCCTCGAAGTAGGACAGGACCCGCCCGGTGGTGTGCACGCCGAGGCCCTGGGTGAGCCGGCGCAGCCGCCGGGTGTCCTCGGCCGCGATCACGTCGGCCCGCTCCAGCTCGGTCGCGAGCCGCGGCGGGGCGTCCGCGAGGTCGCCGATGGGGGTGCCGGCGAGCACGAGGACTCCGGCCGGGGAGGTGGGCTCGCTACCGCGGGGCTGGTCAGTCGTCACCAGCCCATCCTCTCAGCCCGGCTCCGTCCCCTCGCGCGGACGCCCCCTCGCGCGGACCGCCCCGGCCCCGCGCCCGGACCCCCGGTGCTGGGGTTCCCACAGATCCGTTCCCTACCATGACCCGGTGACCAAGACCGCGACGCCGCCGCCCAGCCCCGCGGGGGCCCCGCCCGTCCCGCCGGCGGGACGCGCAGACGAGCCGCCCACCTGGCTGCGCCGCCTGCGCGCCTTCGGCTACCTGCCGCGGGGCGGCGCCGGTGCGGGCCGCGACGACGTGCGCACCCGCCTGGTGCCCCCGTACGCCCAGCCGTCCCCGCAGCTGTGGATGACCTTCGGGCTGCCGCCGAAGGTGTGGGGGACCTGGCAACGGGTCCTGGCGTGGGCGGGGCCGCTGCTGGTGGCGCTCGTCGCCGGTGTGCTGCGGTTCGTGCACCTGGGCAGCCCGAAGGCGGTGATATTCGACGAGACCTACTACGCCAAGGACGCCTGGGCCACGATCAAGCAGGGCTACGAGGCGAGCTGGCCCAAGGACATCGACAAGTCGATCCTCGCCGACCCCGGCTCGGTCCCCCTCCCGCCGGACCCGGGCTACGTGGTGCACCCGCCCGTCGGCAAGTGGGTCATCGGGCTCGGCGAGTGGATGTGGGGCCTCACCCCCTTCGGCTGGCGGTTCATGACCGCCGTGCTCGGCACCCTCTCGGTGCTGATGCTGTGCCGGATCGGGCGGCGGCTGTTCCGCTCGACCTTCCTGGGGTGCCTGGCGGGGGCGCTGCTCGCGGTGGACGGCCTGCACCTGGTGATGAGCCGCACCGCGCTGCTCGACCTGGTGCTGATGTTCTTCGTGCTCGCCTCCTTCGGATCCCTGCTCATCGACCGGGACCGGACCCGGGCCCGGCTCGCGGACGCGCTCCCGGTGGACGACGAGGGCAGGACCCGGCCCGATGCGAAGACCGCCGAGACGCTGCGGCTGGGCTGGCGCCCGTACCGGATCCTGGCCGGCGTCTGCCTGGGCCTGGCCGCCGGCACGAAGTGGAACGGCTTCGTCGTCCTGGCCTTCTTCGGCATCCTGACCGTCCTGTGGGACGCCGCCGCACGGCGCACGGCGGGCGCGGGCGCCCCGTACACGGCGATGCTGCGCCGCGACGCGCTGCCCGCGTTCGTCTCGACGGTCCCCGTCGCGGTGGTGACGTACGTGGCGTCCTGGTCCGGCTGGATCTTCAGCCCGGACAACGGCAAGGGCGGATACCTGCGCGACTGGGCCGCGAAGAACGACCAGGACAGCGCGCTGTCGTTCCTGCCGGAGTGGCTGCGCAGCCTGTGGCACTACGAGACCGAGGTGTACTCGTTCCACGTCGGCCTGACCTCGGGGCACACCTACGAGTCGAACCCGTGGAGCTGGCTGGTCCTCGGCCGGCCCGTCTCGTACTTCTACGAGTCCCCGGAACCCGGCACCGACGGGTGCCCGGCGACGGCGGCCGGCAAGTGCGCCCGCGAGGTGCTGGCGCTGGGCACCCCGCTGCTGTGGTGGGCGGGCTGCTTCGCGCTGCTGTACGTGCTGTGGCGGTGGTTCTTCCGCCGCGACTGGCGGGCGGGTGCGGTCGCGTGCGCCCTGGGCGCGGGCCTGCTGCCCTGGTTCAACTACCAGGAGCGCACCATCTTCTTCTTCTACGCGGTGGTGTTCGTCCCGTACCTGTGCCTGGCGGTGGCGATGATGATCGGCGCCCTCCTGGGCCCGGCCGGCTCGACGGAACGCCGCCGGACGCTGGGCGCGGTCGGCGCGGGCGTCCTGGTCCTGCTGATCGTGTGGAACTTCATCTACTTCTGGCCCATCTACACGGGCGAGGCCCTGCCGATGGACTCCTGGCGGGCCCGGATGTGGCTGGACACCTGGGTCTAGCTCCGCCCGGGCGAGGCCGGCCGGTCGCGCGTCAGGTGTCGCGCGTCATGTGTCGTCGGCCAGCAGGTGCAGGATCCGGTCGGGGGTCCAGTGGCCGGCCGCGCCCGGGCACCCGGCGAGGTAGTCGGCGACGGACCGGCCGGTCCACGCGCCGGACTCCAGCAGGCCCGCCGCCAGGTGCCGCACGTACGCGGCGGACGGTGCGACCCAGTCCGCCTCGCGCAGGCGCCAGGGCGCGGTGAACGTCAGGACGGGGACGCCCTCCAGGGCGCCGGCGCAGACCAGCGTCTCGTAGCGGCCCGGACCCCGCTCGTCCCGGCCCGAACGCAGGACCTCGGCGAGGTCGAGGTCGAGGCCGGGCCCCGGCTCGCGGTACATCTCCTGGGCCGGGTGGACGGGGTTCATCGGGCGATCCAACCGGCTCACTGCCTTTCTCCGCTCCTTTTCGGCCATCGATGTTCCGGTCCGGTAACAAGAGCGAACGGGTTCGGCAACGCAGCGTAAGGTCTGCACCGAAGGTTCTTTGAACGTGTTCAGAGAACGGGGTTCCGGGGGAGGAGCGACAAGTGAACGGGGTAGCGAAGGGCGCCGTCATCGGCGGGGTGTTCCTCGCCCTGCTCGGCGGCACCGGCTACGGGGTGTACGCCCTGGTCGGGGACGCGGGCGACGACGGCAGGAGCAAGGACGCGGCCACGAACGGGACGGGCGTCCGGTCGGAGAAGGGCAGCGGCCCCGTCACCGAGAAGGAGGCCGCGGCGACCGCGAAGGCCTTCCTGGCCGCCTGGGCCGCCGGGGACGACCGCGGGGCGGCCGATCTGACCAACAACGCGCAGGCCGCGCAGACCGCCGTCGCCGACTACCGGTCCAAGGCGTACGTGTCCAAGGCGGTGATCACTCCGGGCACGCCGAACGGCACCACCGTGCCGTTCAAGGTCGAGGCGGAGGTCAGTTACGAGGGCACGACCAAGCCCCTCGCCTACGACTCCCAGCTGACCGTGGTGCGCGGCCTGACCAGCGGGAAGCCGCTGGTCGACTGGCAGCCTTCGGTGATCCACCCGGATGTGAAGAAGGACGAGAGGATGCGCGCGGGCACTCCCGCCAGCCCGCCGGTCAAGGCCGTGGACCGCAACGGCGAGGAGCTGACCGCCGAGAAGTTCCCCTCGCTGCGACCGGTCCTCGCCGAGTTGCGCGAGGCGTACGGGGCCAAGGCGGGCGGCGCGTCGGGCGTCGAGGTCTGGATCGAGCCGGCGGAGCAGAACGCGCCGAAGCGGACCCTGCTCACCCTGGTCGAGGGCAAGCCGAGCGTCCTGAAGACCTACCTGGACGCGAAGGTCCAGGCGGCGGCCGAGCAGGCGGTCGCCAGGTTCCCCGAATCCTCGGTCGTCGCGATCAAGCCCAGCAGCGGGCACATCCTCGCCGTCGCCAACCACCGCGCGGACGGCTACAACGCGGCGATGACCGGCAACCGGGCGCCCGGCTCGACGATGAAGATCGTGACGGGGGCGATGCTGCTGGACCGCGGCCTGGTGGCGGCCGACAAGCCGGCGGAGTGCCCGAAGGAGGTGTCCTGGGGCGGCCGGCCGTTCCACAACCTCAAGAACTTCGAGCTGCCGGCCGGCACCAGCTTCGCGACCTCCTTCGCCCGTTCCTGCAACACGGCCTTCATCAAGCAGATCAAGCCCGTGGACGACGACTCCGCGCTGCCGAAGGAGGCCGCGGAGGTCTTCGGCATCGGGCTGGACTGGAAGACGGGCGTGAAGTCCACCGACGGCAAGGTCCCCGCGGCGACGGGCGCGGCGGCGGCCGCCGAGTACATCGGGCAGGGCCAGATCACCATGAACCCGCTCAACGTCGCCTCGATCACGGCGACCGCCCGCACGGGCGTGTTCCGCCAGCCGCTCCTGGTCTCCCCGGAGCTCGACGGCCGCACGATCGCGACGGCGCAGCGGCGCATGAAGCCCTCGGTGCAGCAGCAGCTGGTCTCGATGATGAAGCTGACGGCGACGAGCGGCACCGGCCGCGAGGCGATGTCCTCGGTCACCGGCTCGGACAAGGGCGCGAAGACCGGCTCCGCGGAGGTCGACGGCGCGGGCAGCCCCGACAGCTGGTTCACCGGCTTCAGCGGGGACGTGGCGGCGGCGGCCATGGTCGAGGCCGGCGGCCACGGCGGCGACGCGGCGGGCCCGATCGTCGCAACGGTCCTGAACGCCCGCTGACGCCCCGGCGGACGGCCCCGGGCCTCGGGCCTCGGCTGCCTGTCGCGGCACCAGGCCGCGCGCCGGAGGGATCCTTCCCCGGGGTGAAACCGCCTCGCGTCCGGTCCCCCGGCGGCGCTAGCGTCCTTCCATGACGACCACCTCCACGCACCCCCGGTTCGCCGAGGCCCTCGCCGGGCTCGGGCTCGAGCTCGGCGTTCGGGCGTTTCCCGAAGGGACCCGTACCGCGGCCGACGCGGCCGCCGCGATCGGCTGCGAGCTCGGCCAGATCGTGAAGTCGCTGATCTTCGCCGCGGACGGGGTCCCGGTGCTGGTCCTGATGGACGGGGCCTCGCGGGTGGACGTGGAGGCGGTGCGCCGGGAGCTCGGCGCGCGGAAGGTCACCCGGGCGGATGCCGCACTGGTGCGCGAGGCGACGGGTTACGCCATCGGGGGCGTCCCGCCGTTCGGGCACCGCACCCGCACCCGGGTCCTCGCCGACCGGCGGCTGCTCGGCCACGATGTGGTCTGGGCCGCCGCCGGCACCCCGAACACCGTCTTCCCGATGGATCCGGAGCAACTCGTCGAACACGCCGGGGCCACCCTCGCCGACGTACGGGAAGCCGCAGGCTGACCGCAGGGCCGCGGGCCGCCTCAGGCGGTGAGCGCCGTCCGCAGGGCCCGTACCAGAGCCTGGGCGCGGGGGTCGGCCGTGACCGACTTGGCGTGGGCGTTGGTGACGTAGCCGAAGCCGATGCCCGCCTCCGGGTCCGCGAAGGCCAGCGAGCCGCCGCGGCCCGGGTGGCCGAAGGAGGTCGGCGAGAGCAGCGGCGAGGCCGGGCCGTGCAGCATGTAGCCGGGGCCGAAGCGGGTGTTCACCACCAGGACGCGGTCCGGGCCCGCCGAGAGCTCCTTGCCGGCCAGGGCGGTCGTGGCCGGGGTGAAGATCCGCGCGCCGTCCTCCACCACGTCGGTGGTCGCCGCGTAGAAGCGGGCCAGCGCGCGGGCCGTGCCGATGCCGTTCGAGGCGGGCAGCTCGGCCGCCCGGTAGGCGGGATCGTTCTCGTCGGGCAGCGGGTCGATGGCCGCGAAGGCGCGGCGGGTCAGGGAGTTTGGGTCGGCGTACGCCTCGGAAACGTTCCTCCTCGGCCGGGTCTTGAGCATGCCCGCGCTCTCCGGCGGATCGACCGGCGCCACCCGCCCCACCCGGTGGACCTCGCTCTCCGGCAGGCCGATCCAGAACTCCAGGCCCAGCGGCTCCGCGATCTCCTCGGCGAGGAGGCCGCCGACCGTGCGCCCGGTCGCCCGCAGCACCAGCTCCGACAGCAGCCAGCTGTAGGTCTGCGCGTGGTAGCCGTGCCCGGTGCCGGGCTCCCAGAACGGCCGCTGCTCCGCGAGCGCCAGCGGGCCGGAGATCCCGTCCGCCGCCTCGGCCGCGCTCAGCCCGCGGTCCAGCGCCGGCAGCCCCGCGCGGTGCGCGAGCAGGTCGCGGACGAGGGTCCGGTCCTTGCCGGCCGCCTTGAACTCCGGCCAGTACGCGCCCACCGGCGCGTCCAGGTCCAGCAGCCCCCGCTGGTGCAGCAGTAGCGGTACCGCGGCGGCGACCCCCTTGGTGGCGGAGCGGACGATCTGCGCGGTGTCCGCGGTCCACGGGGGCCGGGGCCCGCTGCCGTCCGCGTCCTTGGTGCCGCCCCACAGGTCGACGACCTTGCGGCCGTCCCGGTACACGGCGACGGCCGCGCCCCGGTCCCCGAGCACCTCGAAGTTGCGTACGAACGCGTCCCTGACGGGCTCGAAGCCCTCCGTCACCACACCCTGGATGTCCACGGGCAGTGCAACAACCCGGGACCGGTGCTTATGCCACCGATACCGAACGCGGGTCGAAGCCGAACGGCAGCTCCAGGCGGTGGGCCCGCATCAGGTCCTCGTCGCACAGCAGGTCCTGGGTCCGGCCGTCGGCGGCGATCACGCCCTCGCTGAGGATCACCGCGCGCGGACACAGCTCCAGCGCGTACGGCAGGTCGTGCGTCACCATCAGCACCGTCACGTCGAGCGAGCGCAGGATGTCCGCCAGCTCGCGGCGCGAGGCCGGATCCAGGTTGGAGGAGGGCTCGTCGAGGACGAGGATCTCGGGCCGCATGGCCAGGACGGTCGCCATCGCCACCCGCCGGCGCTGCCCGAAGGACAGGTGGTGCGGGGGCCGGTCGGCGAAGGCGGCCATGCCGACCTGCTCCAGCGCGTCCCGCACCCGCTCCTCCAGCTCGGCGCCGCGCATCCCGGCGGCGGCCGGGCCGAAGGCCACGTCCTCCCGGACGGTCGGCATGAAGAGCTGGTCGTCGGGGTCCTGGAAGACGATGCCGACGCGGCGCCGCACCTCGGCGAGGGTGCGCTTGCCCACCGGCGTCCCGGCGACGCGCACCGAGCCGACCCCGCCGGCCAGGATGCCGTTGAGGTGCAGGACGAGGGTGGTCTTGCCGGCGCCGTTCGGCCCGAGCAGGGCCACCCGCTCGCCGGATCCGACGGTCAGGTCGACCCCGAAGAGGGCCTGGTGGCCGTCGGGGTAGGCGTAGGCGAGGCCGGCCACCTCCAGGGAGGGCACGGCGGAGGACGACGGGGCGGGGCGGGGAGCGGTCACAGGTTCCATCCCATCAGACAGACGGCGAGGGCCGTCACGGGGAGGACGGCCGCGTAAGCCCACTGCGCGCGGGTGGCCACCGCCTCGTCGATCATCGGCATCGAGCCGGTGTAGCCCCGGCTGACCATCGCCAGGTAGACCCGCTCGCCGCGCTCGTAGGAGCGGATGAACAGCGCGCCGGCCGTCTTGGCCAGCACGCCCCAGTGCCGGATCCCGCGCGCCTCGAAGCCGCGCGAGCGCCGGGCGATGGACATCCGCCGCAGTTCGCCGGTGATCACGTCGCCGTACCGGATCATGAAGGAGGCGATCTGGACCAGCAGCGGTGGCAGCCTCAGCCGCTGGAGGCCGAGCAGCAGCGCCCGCAGCTCGGTCGTCGAGGCGAGGAGGACGGACGCGGCCACGCCGAGGGTGCCCTTGGCGAGCACGTTCCAGGCGCCCCAGAGTCCGGAGACGCTGAGCGACAGGCCGAGGACCTCGACCCGCTCCCCCTCGGCCACGAAGGGCATCAGCACCGCGAAGGCCACGAAGGGGACCTCGATCAGCAGCCGCCGCAGCAGGAAGCCGGCCGGCACCCGGGCGACGGCGGCGACGCCCGCGAGCAGGACGGCATAGGCCCCGAAGGCCCACACCGCCTCGCGCGGGGTCGAGACCACGACCACCACGAAGGCGAAGGTCGCCGCGAGCTTGCAGTGCGGCGGCAGGGCGTGCACCGGCGAGTGGCCGGCGCGGTAGAGCCGGTGGGCGTGGCCCGCGCCCATGTCAGCCCGCCGAGACCCGGGCGGCGGCCGGGCGCTCGTCGTTGCGGCGGCGGCGGACGGCCCAAAAGACGCCGGTGCCGACCGCGACGGTGGCCCCGACCCCGAGGGCCCCCGCGAGGCCGCCGGACAGGCGGGCGTCGGCGACGTCCTTGACGGAGTAGTCGGCGAGCGGGGAGCCGGCGGCCGCGTGCTCCCGGGCGGCGGCGTCGATGCCCTGGTCGGCGGCCACCTTCTCCAGGCCGTCGGGGCTGGCGGAGGCGTAGAAGGAGACGAACCCGGCGAGGACCAGGGCGGTGACCAGACCGGTGGCCCACACCTTCCGGGTGGAGCGGGCAGCGGCCGGGGCGGGAGCGGCGGCCGGGGCGTCGACCAGCTCGCCCCCGACGCGCAGCTTCAGCGGGGCGGCCAGTCCGCGCGCACCGTGCACCAGGTCGGGCCGTACGGCGATCACGGCGCCCACGGTGGCCGCGGTGATCGCGGCCTCGCCGATGCCGATGAGCACGTGCACGCCGACCATCGCGGTGAGCACCTTGCCGAGCGGGACGTCGGTGGTGCCCCCGGCGGCGTAGAGCGCGGTGAAGGCGGCGGCCGCGCCGGGCACCGAGATCAGGGCACCGGCGAAGGCGGCCGCGGTCACGGAGCGGCGGGTGGCGGGCAGCACCGCGAGGAGCCCGCGGAAGACGGCGTAGGAGAGGACGACGGTGACGACGCCCATGACGGTGATGTTGACGCCGAGGGCGGTCAGGCCGCCGTCGGCGAAGAGGATGCCCTGCATGAGCAGGACGACGGACACGCAGAGCACACCCGTGTAGGGGCCGACGAGTATCGCGGCGAGCGCCCCGCCGAGCAGGTGTCCGCTGGTGCCCGCGGCGACGGGGAAGTTGAGCATCTGCACGGCGAAGATGAATGCGGCGACCAGGCCGGCCAGGGGCGCGGTGCGCTCGTCGAGCTCGCGGCGGGCGCCGCGGAGGCTGACGGCGACGGCGGCGACGGCCGCCACTCCGGCGGCCACCGAGACGGGTGCGTTGATGAATCCGTCGGGCACATGCATGGAGTAGCTCCGCTTCTCACACAGTCTGGAACCGTTCAAGAATAGTGCTCAGTTGCAAACGATTGGCAAGAGCGTCCACATCCCGAAAGGGATCCGTGCGGATTCACGGCGATGTGCGAGGCTTGGGATAAACGGACGCATATGTTCCGAATAGAGGAGTCTGTCGTGCCTGCCTCCGCCGAGAATTTCCCCGCCGGCGCTTCGGCGACCGGCGCCGCGACGGCCACCGCGACGGCGACGGCCACCACGACCGCGACGGCCACCCCGGCTGCCGACGCCGTCGAGGAGCGCGTCACCGCGCGGGTGATCAGCGACGACCCGCTCTACCGGAAGGTCCCCGCGGCCCTGCGCTTCGCCGCGTCCGAACCGCTCGCCGTACGGATCGTGTTCCCCGCCGACCTCTCCCCCGAGGGCACCGACAACGAGTGGGTCTTCCCCCGCGCCCTCCTCGAGGCGGGCCTGCAGGCCCCGACCGGGACCGGGGACGTCCGCATCTGGCCCTGCGGCCGCGTCCAGGCGGTGGTGGAGTTCCACTCCCCCGAGGGGGTCGCCGTGGTCCAGTTCGACATCGCCGCCCTGCGCCGCTTCCTGCGCCGTACGTACGCCTCCGTCACCCGGTAGGGGCAGCGCCCGACCCGTCCGGCGCAACCGGCCCCTCCGGACGCCGCTCGACGACGGCACGACGCACCCCGGCCCCGTACCGCCTGGCGATCAGGCGGTACGGGGCCGGAGTGCGCGCCGTACGGGACGGCGGGAGGACGGTCAGGCGTTGACGAGCTCGCGGTCCTTGTCCGGGCCCTCCGAGGAGCCGGCGAGGTGCTTGCGCAGGCTCTCGCCCTCCACGTCGACGTTCGGCAGCAGCCGGTCCAGCCAGCGCGGCAGCCACCAGGCCTTGTGCCCGAGCAGGGCGAGCACCGCCGGGACGATGGCCATCCGGACCACGAAGGCGTCGAAGAAGACGGCGACGGCCAGGCCGAAGCCGATCATTTTGACCATCTGCTCACTGGCCCCGATGAAGCCCGCGAACACCGCGATCATGATGACGGCGGCGGCCACGACGACGCGGGCGCTGTACTGGAAGCCGGTCACGACGGCCTGGCCCGGGCGCTCGCCGTGCACGTACGCCTCGCGCATCCGGGTGACGAGGAAGACCTCGTAGTCCATGGCCAGACCGAAGACGACGCCCACCATGAAGATCGGCATCATCGACATGATCGGGCCGGTCTGCTCCACCCCGAAGACCGAGCCGAGCCAGCCCCACTGGAAGACCGCGACGACCGCGCCGAGGGCGGCGACGACCGAGAGCAGGAAGCCGAGGGCCGCCTTGAGCGGGACCAGGATGGAGCGGAACACCAGCATCAGCAGCAGGAAGGCGAGGCCGACCACCAGCGCCAGGTAGGGCAGCAGCGCGTCGTTCATCTTCTGCGAGAAGTCGATGTTCATCGCGGTGGCGCCGGTGACCATCACGTCGTCCCCGCTGCCCTCGCGGATCTCGTGGACCAGGTCCTCGGTCTGCGTGGAGGACGGGCGGTCCTTCGGGACGACGGTGATCATCGAGGCGTCGCCGGCCTCGTTCGCCTGGGGCGGGACGACCGCGGCCACGCCCTCCAGGCCCTTGATCCGCTCGGCGGTGGAGTCGGCGAGCGCCTTGTCACCGTCCACGACCACCAGCAGCGGGCCGTTGAAGCCAGGGCCGAAGCCGGCGGAGAGCAGGTCGTACGCCTTGCGCTGGGTGGTGGAGACCGGCTGGGCGCCGTCGTCCGGCAGGCCCATCTCCAGCTTGCTCGCCGGCACGGCGATGACGCCGAGGCCGATCACACCGGCCAGCAGGACCATGACGGGGCGGCGCAGGACGAAGCGCGCCCAGCGGGTGCCTCCGTTGGGCTTCTTCTCAGCGGGCGCCGAACCGTCCTTGACCTCGGTCTTGCCCTTGCCGAACAGCCTGCTCTTCTCGCCCGCCGGCAGGACCTTGCGGCCCGCGAAGCCGAGGATGGCCGGGACGAGCGTGAGGGCGACCAGCACCGCGATGACCACGGTTCCGGCGGCCGCGAAGCCCATCTTGGTGAGCATCGGGATGTTGACGACGGCCAGGCCCACCAGGGCGATGACCACGGTCAGACCGGCGAAGACGACGGCGGAGCCGGCGGTTCCGGCGGCCCGGCCGGCGGCCTCGTCGCGCTCGCGGCCCTCGGCGAGCTCCGCGCGGTAGCGGGAGACGATGAAGAGGGCGTAGTCGATGCCGACCGCGAGGCCGATCATCGTGGCGAGGGTGGCGGTGGTGTTGCCGAGGTCCAGCACGTTGGCGAGCGCGGTGATGGAGGAGACGCCGATGCCCACGCCGATGATCGCCGTCAGCAGCGGCAGACCGGCGGCGATCAGCGAACCGAACGTGATCACCAGGACGATCGCGGCGACCAGGATGCCGATGATCTCACCGGAGCCGGTCTCGGGGGCCGCCATCAGCGCGTCGCCGCCGATCTCGACGGTCAGGCCCCGGGCCTGGGCGTCCTTGCCGGACTCCGTCAGCGCCTCGCGGGCCGCGTCGGTCAGCTCCATGCCGCTGACCTTGTACTTGGCGCTGATGTAGGCGGTGGAGCCGTCCTGGCTCACGGCCTGGCTCTGGTACGGGTCGGCGACCGAGGAGATCTGGTCCTTGCCGGGACCGGACTTGAGGTCCTCGACGATCTTCTCGACCTGGGCCTTGGGCTCCGGGTCGGTGACCTTGGCGCCGGCCGGGGCCTTGACGACGATCCGGGCGGTGGCGCCGTCGGCGGCCGCCCCGGGGAACTTCCGGTCCAGCACGTCGAAGGCCCGCTGGGCCTCCGTGCCGGGTATGGAGAAGGAGCCTGAGGTGGGCGCGGAGGCCGATGCGGCGCCGAAACCGGCGGCGAACAGCAGCGCGACCCAGATGAGGGCGACAAGGCCGCGGCGCCGGAAGGCGCCCCGGCCGAGGCGGTAGAGGAAGGTGGCCACGTCGGTGGTTCTCCCGTTCGAGTCGTGGGATGGATCCGGTGCGGATCAGGGCATGGGGAGCCGGCCCGACGACGAGAGCGGCGTGTCAGGAACAGCGGGCGGTGCGCGGGGACGGGTGAGCGGGGTTCAGACGCCGAGGGCGGGGAAGACCACGGCATCAATGAAGTGGCCGAGGAAGTTCCGGTCCACCGGGCGGTCCTCGATCAGGGGGAGCGCGATGAACGCCCCGATGAGCATGTGCGGTACGAAGTCCAGCGCCGGGCAGTCCGGGCGGATCTCGCCCCGGTCCACCGCACGCTGGAGCATCGCCTGCAGGCCGTTGATCTCGGGATCGACCAGCAGGTCCCGCAGGGCCTTGTGCAGCTCCGGGCTCTCGTGCACGGCATGGGCCAGGCCCCGCATCAGCGCGGTGTCCTTGGCCATCTGCGCGTCGTCGGAGCATTCGACCATGCGCGCGAAGTCCGCGCGCAGGCTGCCCGTGTCGATCTCCCGCAGCGAGACGGGCTGCGTACATCGCAGGGCCTTGGCGACCAGCTCCGGCTTGCTCCCCCACTGGCGGTAGAGGGTGGCCTTGCTGGACTTGGTGCGGGCGGCGACCGCGTCCATGGTCAGCGCCTCGTACCCCACTTCGCGGAGCAGGTCCAGGACCGCTCCGTGGAGTTCGGCTTCCCGCTCGGGGGTGATCCGGCTGCGCCGGGCCGCCATCGCCTCGGTCATCTCCGTGCCTCCCGCCCGAACGGCCTCTTATCGAAACGAACGCGTTCCGTACCCTTCAGACGATACCCCGCCCCCCATCGAAACGAAACCGTTCCGTTTCGCTTCGGGGAGTGGCATGGATCACCTGTACGAGTTGCCGGGCCCCTCCTGCGCGGAAAGCATTGGGGGGTGAGTCACGACGTCGCGTACCTCCGCTTCCCGCACCTGCACGACGACCTGCTGTGCTTCGCCACCGAGGACGATCTTTGGCTGGCACCCTTGGTTCCCCCTGGAGCTCCGGTGGGCCGCGCCTGGCGGGTCACCGTCGACCGGACCCGGGTCAGCCACCCCCGCTTCTCCCCCGACGGCCGGCACCTCGCCTTCACCACCTGGCGCAGCCTCGACCCGGAGATCCACCTCGCCCCCGTCGAGGGCGGCCCCGCCCGCCAGCTCAGCTACTGGGGCTCCACCGACACCCGGGTCTGCGGCTGGGACCCGGACGGCAACGTCCTCGCGGTCTCCTCGCACGGCCAGCCGTTCTCGCACTTCGCCTGGGCGCACAAGGTGCCCACCGACGGCAGCCCCGGCCGGCGCCTCCCCTGGGGGCCGTGCTCCGACATCCAGGTCGCCGACATCGACGGAGAGCACCGCACCCTGCTGCTGACCGGCAAACCGCCGCACGAGCCCGCCGCCTGGAAGCGCTACCGCGGCGGCGCCACCGGCCGGTTGTGGCTGCACGGCAAGCAGCTGCTGGAGGACGTCGAGGGCCACCTCGACTCCCCGATGTTCGTCGGCGGCCGCGTCGCGTTCCTCTCCGACCACGAAGGCGTCGGCAACCTCTACTCCTGCCTGCCCGACGGCACCGACCTGCGCCGGCACACCGACCACGAGGAGTTCTACGCCCGGCACGCCTCCACCGACGGCACCCGGATCGTGTACCAGTGCGCCGGGGAGATCTGGCTCGTCGAGTCCCTGGCCCCGGACGCCCTGCCGCGCCGGCTCGACGTGCGGCTCGGCGGGCCGCGCGCGGGCCGCCGTCCGTACCAGGTGCCGGCCGCCCACCACGTCGACTCGCTGTCCGTGGACGCCACCGGCCGGGCCAGTGCGGTCGTCGTGCGCGGCAGCCTGTACTGGCTGACCCACCGCGACGGCCCGGCCCGGACCATCGCCGACACCCCGGGCGTACGGGTGCGGCTGCCCGAGATGCTCGGCAGCGGCGGGCAGGTCGCCTACGTGACCGACGCCGAGGGTGAGGACGCCGTCGAGATCGCCTACCTGCCGCGGGCCTCCGGGGAGCGCGAACCGCGCCGGCTGGCCTCGGGCAAGCTGGGACGGGTGACCGAACTGCTGTCGGACCCGGACGGGGAGCGGCTCGCCGTCGCCTCCAACGACGGGCGGCTGCTCCTGCTCACCGTGTCCGAGGAAGCGGACGCCGCCGCGGACACGGAGGAGTCCGGCGGCGAGGTCACGGAGCTCATCCGGTCCGACAACGGGCCCGTCACCGACCTGGCGTTCTCTCCCGACGGGTCCTGGCTGACCTGGTCCCACCCCGGCATCGGGCGGTCCCTGCGGCAGATCAAGATGGCCCGGATCTCCGGTCCGGGCGCCCGGACCGTCGTGGACGTCACCAACGGCCGCTTCGAGGACGAGAATCCGGTCTTCACCCGGGACGGCCGCTATCTGGCCTTCCTCTCGTGGCGCGGCTTCGACCCGGTGTACGACGTGCACACCGGCGACCTGTCCTTCCCGCTGGGCTGCCGCCCGTACCTGGTGCCGCTCTCCTCGGCGACCCCCTCCCCCTTCGCCCTGTCCGCCGAGGGCCGCCCGGCGGCGGGCGGCCTCGACCCCGGCGAGGGGGAGCCGGACAGCGGCGACGGCACGGTGACCGTGGAGGTGGAGGGCCTGGAGAGCAGGGTCACCCCGTTCCCGGTGACCGCCTCCAAGTACTCGGCGCTGTATCCGGTGCACGGCGGCGGGCTGGTGTGGCTGCGCTGGCCGATCTCCGGCGCGCTCGGCGAGACCTTCGCCAACCCGGCCGACATCAGCGGCAAGCCGACGCTGGAGCATTTCGACCTCACCAAGGCCCGCAAGACCGAACTGGCCTCGGGGCTGGACTGGTTCGCGGTCAGCGGCGACGGCACCCGGCTCGTGGTCAACGACGACGGCGACCTGCGGGCCGTCCCGGCGACCGAGTCGGGTGACAGCGACTCCACCGTCTACCTGGACCTGCGGCGCATCCTGCACGAGGTCGACCCGGCCGCCGAATGGCGCCAGGCGTTCGAAGAGGCGGGCCGGCTCATCAGCGCCTACTTCTGGGAGCCGAAGATGTGCGGCATCGACTGGGACGGGGTGCTGCGCCAGTACCGCCCCCTGGTCGAACGGGTCGCCTCGCCGGACGAGTTCGCCGACCTGCTGCGCGAAGTGCTCGGCGAACTCGGCACCTCCCACGCGTACGTGGCCTCCTCCCGCCGCAACGAGGGCCCCCCGCACTACCAGCGGGCGATCGGGCTGCTCGGCGCCAATCTCGTCCCGCGGGACGGGGCCTGGGTGGTCAGCCGGATCCTGCCGGGCGAGTCCTCCGACTCCAAGGCCCGCTCCCCGCTGGCCGGCACCGGCATCCGGGAGGGCGCCGTGCTCACCCATGTGGACGGCCGCCCGGTCGACCCGGTGACCGGTCCCTACCCGCTGCTGTCCGGGGCCGGCGGCACCACCGTGGAGCTCACCTTCCAGTCGGCGGAGGGCGAGGGCCGCGCCCGGAGGGTGGCCGTCGTCCCGCTGATCGACGAACGGCCGCTGCGCTACCAGGACTGGGTGTCCAAGCGGCGTACCGTGGTCCGCGAGCTGAGCGGCGGCCGGTGCGGCTACCTGCACATCCCCGACATGGGCGGCTCGGGCTGGGCCCAGTTCAACCGCGACCTGCGGATGGAGATGTCCCGGCCCGCGCTGATCGTGGACGTACGCGGCAACGCGGGCGGGCACATCAGCGAGCTGGTGGTGGAGAAGCTGACCCGGTCCATCCTCGGCTGGGACCTCACCCGGGGCGCCCAGCCCGTCAGTTACGCCTCCAACGCGCCGCGCGGCCCGATCGTGGCGCTCGCCGACGAGGCGACCTCCTCGGACGGGGACATGATCACCGCGGCCTTCAAACTGCTCGGGCTGGGCCCGGTGGTGGGCCAGCGCACCTGGGGCGGGGTGGTCGGCATGACCGGCCGGCACACCCTGGGCGACGGCACGGTGATCACGGTGCCGATGAACGCCGCCTGGTTCCCGGAGTACGGCTGGTCGGTGGAGAACCACGGGGTCGAGCCCGACCTCGCGGTCCTGCGCACCCCGCTCGACTGGGCGGAGGGGCGGCACGCGCAGCTGGACGACGCCGTGCACCTGGCCCTGGAACTCCTGGAGCAGGACCCGGCAGCGGTGCCCCCCGGCTACACGGACGTGCCGGACCTGCGGCGCCCGAAGCTGCCGCCGAGGCCCTAACGGACCCCCGGGGCCGTAGCGGAGAGGCCCCGGGATCACGGAGGACAACCGGCCCCCGGGGCCAGGCGGAGGGCTCCCGGGGCCAAGCCCGCAAGGCCGGCGCGGGGCATGCGGAAGGGGCGCGACCACCAGGTCGCGCCCCTTCCGTCCCGACAACCGTCAGGCGTCCCAGTTCTCCTCGGACCCCTCACGGGTCCGGGTGGCCTCGCGGGTCCGGGCGGCCTCGCGGGTCCGGTCGGCCTCGCGGGTCCGGTCGGCCTCGCGGGTCCGGTCGGCTTGCGGCCGCTCGCCGGCTGCCGGGGACTTCTTCTCCCTCAGCTGCCGGGAGCGCTCGGACGCCTGGTCCTGTGCGCCCTTCGCGGCCTGCGAGGCCCGGCCCTTGAGTTCCTGTGCCTTCTCGGTGAACTGGTCCTTGATGCCCATGCTTCTTTCCCTCCAAGAGGGGTGTCGGTTGGTTGGCTCGACCAGCCTGGCACGGGCCGACGAAAGCCGCATTTCGATCAGTTACTCTGCGTGCGCTCCCGCTCGTCCGCGGCCCCGCCGGCCCCGACGAGCCCCTTGGAGACACCGGCCAACCGCGGCTCGAACCGCCTCATCTCGCGCTGCCCGACCGCCGCGATGACGCCCGGCAGGTAGCCGCGCATCCCCTGCATGCCCCGCAGCCACCCCTGCGCGTACACGTGCGCCGAGCGCCGCTCTATGCCCGCGACGATCCGGTCGACGGCCGGGCCCAGCGGGTACGTGCGGTTCGAGGGCCACGGCAGCCGCCGGCGCAGCTCCCGCATGACCTCGTCCTGATCGGCCCCGCGCACCATGTCGGTGTCGGTCCACGACAGGTAGCCGACGCCGACCTTGACGCCCTTGTAGCCGACCTCGGCGCGCAGGCAGTGGGCGAATGCCTCGACTCCGGACTTGGAGGCGCAGTAGGCGGTCATCATCGGCGCCGGGGTGATCGCGGCGAGCGAGGCGATCTGGAGGAAGTAGCCGCGGCTCTCGGTCAGCACCGGCAGGAAGGCCCGGGCGGTGACGGCCCCGCCGATCAGGTTGACCTCGATCACCCGCCGCCAGGCGGCGGGGTCGGAGTCGGCGAACGGCCCGCCGGAGGCGACGCCCGCGTTGGCCACGACGATGTCGACCTTGCCGAAGCGCTGCTTGACCTCCTGCGCGACGTGGGCCATGGCCTCGTGGTCGGTGACGTCGGCGTACCAGTGGTCGCTGTCGCTGTGCAGCCGCTCGGACACCTCCTTGAGGGCGTCCGGCTCCAGGCCGACGAGGGCGACCTTCGCGCCGCGCGCGGAGAGTTTGCGGGCCAGCAGCTCGCCGACTCCACGGGCGGCGCCGGTGACGACGGCGACCTGGCCTTCCAGACTCCTGCGAGCGCTCACAGCGACTTCTCCTTCTCGTCGAGATACAGCGAGGTCAGCTCGCGCAGCGCGGTGCTGACGGCCTCCGGGGCCTCGATCGGGGTCATGTGCCCCATGCCGGTGAGCTCGGTGAGGCCCACGCAGTTCGGCAGTTCGGCCGCCAGGCGGCGGGCGTGCGCGACGGGCGTGAGCCGGTCCTCCGTACCGCAGACGACGGCGGCGGGCACGGTGAGCCGGGCCACGTCGGCGTCGAGGTCCAGCGCGGCGAGCACCTCGGACCAGGCGTGCCGGACCCGCGTGGGGCAGGCGTGCACGATACGGGCGCAGGCCTCGACCTTGTCGGGCGCGGAACCGGGGCCCATCGTCGCGTACTTGAGGATCTTCCGGGCGAGCGGTGTGACCGGGCCGAGCGGCGCACGGGCGCCGAGGACCGCGCCGGTCAGCAGGGTGCGCGCCCGTCCGGCGCGCAGCGGCAGGACCCGCGCCTCGGCGACCAGCCGGCCGCTGCCGGTGCTGCACAGCAGCGCGGCCGCGGCGTGTTCGGCGAACTCCGGCCGGGCGGCGGCCGCCATGATCGTCATGCTGCCCATGGAGTGCCCCGCGACGACCGCCCGCTCGCCGGGGGCGAGGACGGCCTTGAGCACGGCGACCAGGTCGTCGGCGAGGGCGGTGGTGCTGTGGATCCGGGCCGCGGGGCTGCGGCCGTGGCCGCGCTGGTCGTAGGCGATGATGCGGTGGTCGCCGGCGAGTTCGCGGATCTGCGCGGCCCAGAACGCGGTCGAGCAGGTCCATCCGTGCGCCAGCACCACGGTCGGCGCGCCTTCCTGGCCGTGCACCTCGACGTGCAGTCGGGCCCCGTCGGCGGATTCGGCGACGAGCTCGCGCCGCGCGGCCGGTGGCGCGTAGCGCCCGGCGGTGACGTGCGTCAGCCGGCTCACGCGGCACCCGCCGATCCGGCCGATCCGGCCCCGCCGGCGTTCGAGGCGCGGGGGTCCGGGGGCAGCGCCCCCGGCAACGGCGCCGCACCGGCGGCCCCGGAGCCCCCGCGGGAGCGCCCGGCCGGGACCGCCTCCCGCTCGCGGATCCGTACGACTTCGTACTCCGCCAGATCGACGCTCCGCGTCTCCCGGCGGAACTCGCCCGTCGTGCCCGGCCACACGGTGGTGTTGCGCCCCTGCGCGTCGAGGTACCAGCTGGTGCAGCCGCCGGTGTTCCACACCGTCCGCTCCATCCGGGCCTGCACCTGCCGGTTCCACCGGTGCACCGCGGAGGGCCGGGCGGCCAGCGCCACCCTGCCGCCCAGCACGTCCAGCTGACGCAGGTAGTCGGCCATGTAGGCGAGCTGCGACTCGATCATCAGGATCATCGAGCTGTTCCCCAGCCCGGTGTTGGGACCGATGATCGTCATCCAGTTGGGGAAGCCCGCCGCGGTCGCCCCGCGCAGGGACTGCATCCCGTCCTTCCACTCCTCCGCGAGGGTCCGGCCCTCCGCGCCCACCACCCGGTCGGCGATCGGCATGTCCGTGACGTGGAAGCCGGTGCCGAAGACGATCACGTCCGCCTCGGTCTCCGTCCCGTCGGCGGCGACCAGCACCGAGCCGCGGATCTCCTTGAGCCCGGAGGCGACCACGTCCACGTGGGGCTGCGCCAGCGCCGGGTAGTACTCGCTGGACAGCAGGATGCGCTTGCAGCCGATCCGGTAGGAGGGCGTGAGCGTGGCGCGCAGCGCCGGGTCCTTGATCGCACGCGCCATGTGCGCCTTGGCGAGCGATTCGATGAGCCCGAGCTGGTTCGGCCGCTTGGTGAAGGCACTGACCTGGAGTTCGCGGATGCCCCACAGCAGTCCGCGGCGGGCCGCCCGGGTGAAGGGCAGCTGGCGGTGCAGCCAGCGCTCCACGGCGGTGATGGCCCGGTCGGTGCGCGGCAGCACCCAGGGCGGGGTCCGCTGGAAGAGGGTCAGCCGCTCGACCTCGGGCGCGATGGCCGGCACGATCTGGATGGCGGAGGCGCCCGTACCGATCACGGCGACGCGCTGGCCGGCGAGGTCGTGGTCGTGGTCCCAGCGCGCGGAGTGGAACACCTTGCCCGGGAACCCGGCGAGCCCGGGCACCTCCGGCATCTTCGGGTCGGACAGCGGCCCCGTCGCCGAGACCACGACGTCGGCGGTGAGCGTGCCGGCCGAGGTCTCGATCTCCCAGCGCAGCTCGTCCGCGTCCCAGCGCATCAGCAGGACTTCGTGGCCGAGCCGGATGTGCCGGCGCAGCCCGAAGGTGTCGGCGACGTGCTCCAGGTACGCGCGGATGGCCGGCTGCCCGGAGAAGGTGCGCGGCCAGTCCGGGTTGGGAGCGAAGGAGAAGGAGTACAGGTGCGAGGGGACGTCGCACGCGCACCCCGGGTAGCTGTTGTCGCGCCAGGTCCCGCCGACCGAGTCGGCGCGCTCCAGTACGACGAAGTCAGTGATCCCCTCGCGCCGCAGCCGCACGGCCGCGCCGAGCCCGCCGAATCCGGACCCGATCACCGCCACGCGTACGTGTTCGCGTTTCGTGATGTCGCCGCCGCCCAAGCCGCCCATGCCCGCCGCCTTCCCCATCCGCAACACTGCCAGCAATCACTGGCACAATCGGGAGAGTAGAGCAGGCCCGTACTCATGGGTAGGGGGCCGGCCCGGAAAGTTACCGCCAGTACGCCATAGGCTTCGGGCGTGGTGGACAGGGAAGCGGGGACGGCAGTGCGCGAATACCGTACGGAGGAACTGGCCGAGGCGGCCGGCATCCCGGTCCGCACCCTGCGTTTCTACCGCGAGCGCAGACTGCTCCCGCCGCCGCGCCGCGAGGGCCGCATCGCCTGGTACGACGACCACCACCTGGCCCGGCTGCGCACCATCGCCGCCCTGCTGGAGCGCGGCCACACCCTGGGCGGCATCGCGGAGCTGACGGCCGCCTTCGAGAACGGCCGCGACGTCGGCCAGCTCGGCGAACTGCTCGGCATGGGCTGGTCGGAGGAGACCCCCGTACGGCTGACGCCCGAGGCGCTGGCCGACTACTTCGAGGGCGAGGTCACTCCCGAGAACCTGGCGGCCTCGCTGGACCTCGGCTACCTCGCCACCGACGGCGACGAGATCGTGCACGTCAGCCGCCGCCTGCTGGACGTCTCCTCGGCCCTGGTGCGCGAGGGGGTGCCGCTGTCCGCCGTCCTGGAGACGGGCCGGCGCGTCCGCGAGCACGCGGACGCGATGGCCGCCCTGTTCACCGAACTGATCTCGGCCCACCTCACGCCGGACGCCCTGCCGCGCATGCGCCCGCTGGCCAAGAGCGTCGTGGAGGCCGAGCTGACGATGGCGATGGACCGGCTGCTGGCGTCGGGGGCCGGTCCCGGTTCGACCTCGGGCCCCGCTCCGGCTCCGGACTCCGCTTCCGATTCCGCTTCTGCTTCCGGTCACGCACCCAGCTCGTAGACGACCGTCACCGGGGCGTGGTCGGACCACCGCTCCGGATGCGTCTCGGCCCGCTCCACGAACGCCTTCACGGCCCTCGCCGCCAGGCCCGGGGTGGCGACCTGGAGGTCGATCCGCCAGCCGGCGTCGTTGTCGAAGGCCCGCCCGCGGTAGGACCACCAGGAGTACGGGCCCTCGGTGTCCGGATGCAGCCGGCGCACCACGTCCACGTACCCGGCGCCGTCGTACACCGTGCCGAGCCACTCGCGCTCCTCGGGCAGGAAGCCGGCGTTCTTCCGGTTCGTCTTCCAGTTCTTGAGGTCGGCCTCGCGGTGGCAGATGTTCCAGTCCCCGCAGACCACGACCTCGCGCCCCTCCGCGGCGGCCCGGGTCCGCAGCGCCGTGAGGTAGGCGTGGAACTCCGTCATGAAACGGTACTTCTCCTCCTGCCGCTCCGTCCCGGCCTCACCGGAGGGCAGGTAGAGGCTGGCGACGGTCACGCCCGGCAGGTCCACCTCGAGGTAGCGCCCGCTGGTGTCGAATTCGTCACTCCCGAACCCGATCCGCACCCCCTCGGGGGCGCGCCGCGTGTAGACCGCGACCCCGGCCCGGCCCTTGGCCGCGGCCGGCGCGAACACGGTGTGCCAGCCCTCGGGACTGCGCACCTCCTGCGGGATCTGCCCTTCCTCGGCCCGCACCTCCTGCAGGCAGACGACGTCGGCGTCGGATCCCTCGAGCCACGCCCCGAAGCCCTTCTTGGCGGCGGCGCGGATCCCATTCACATTCACGGAGGTCACGGTGAGCATCCCCGCACCCTAGCCGCACGGTTCCGTACGATGTTCGGATGTCTCACGGGATCCAGCTCCAGCACGTGCCCTACGACCACCCGGACGCGGTCAAACTCAACGACGAGGTCCAGCTGGAGTACCGGGTCCGGTACAACGACGGCGAAGGTGACGCCACCTATCTCGACCCCGCCATGTTCGCGCCGCCGCGGGGCCTCTACCTGCTGGCGTACGACGCCCTGGGCGCGCCGGTCGCCAGCGGCGGGTGGCGCAGCCAGGATCGCAACGCCGAGGGCTACGCGGACGGCGACGCCGAGCTCAAGCGCATGTACGTCATACCCCGGGCCCGCGGGCTGGGCCTCGCACGCCGGATCCTGGCCGCCCTGGAGGACGACGCCCGAGCGGCGGGCCGCACCCGGATGGTCCTGGAGACGGGCGACCAGCAGCCGGAGGCCATCGCCCTGTACCTGTCCTCGGGCTACTCCATGGCCCCCAAGTTCGGCCACTACCGCTTCCACGACTCCAGCCGCTGCATGGCGAAGCCGCTGCGCCTCCCCGCCTGAGGGCTGGTCCGAGCCCTACCGCGGCAGCCAGGCGGCCCGGTCCGTGCCCCAGACCGACGGCCCCGCCGCCCACTCCCCGAGCGGACTGGCGGCGTGCCGCAGCGGCCCGTAGCCGGAATCCGACATCCGCAGCCACGCCTCCGCCGCAGCCCCCGGCCCCGGCCCCGGCCCCGGCCCGCCGAACCGGTCCGCCGGATCCCCGGGCGCGGCCGCGAGGGCGCCGGATCCGGCAGCCGGGTCACCGCACCCGCCGGCCGGAGCGTCCGACGCGTCCGCCGGGACCTCCCGGACCAGCCACGAGGCCGTACCCGCCAGGGAGAACCGCAGCGCCCGCCCGCCCCCCTGCGCCAGCGCCCGCAGCACCCCGGCGGCCATCAGGTAGCCCGTTCCGTGGTCCAGCGCCTGCGCCGGCAGCGCCCCCGGCACGCCGTCCGGACCGGCCAGCCGGGCGGCGATCCCGTACCCCGCCTGCACCAGCGAGTCGAAGCCCCGCCGCCCGGCCCACGGCCCCTGCCGGCCCCACGCGCACAGCTGCGCCACGACCAGGCCCGGCCTGCGCTCCAGCAGGTCCGCCGCGCCGAGCCCGTACCGCTCCAGCGCGCCCGGCCGGTAGCCGGTCACCACCACGTCCGCATCGGCCAACAGTCCCTCGAACACCGCCCGGTCCGCCGCGGCCGCCAGGTCCAGCAGCGCCGACCGCTTGCCGAAGCCGGTGTCCGCGTAGGTGTCGGCCGCCTCCGGCAGCCCCGGCGCGTCGATGCGGAGCACGTCCGCCCCCAGCACCCCGAGCGTGCGCGTCGCGACCGGCCCCGCGATCACCCGGGTCAGGTCCAGCACCCGCACCCCGGCCGCGGGCAGCCCGGCGGGCGCGGGCCCGAGGGTCCGCCCCGGCGCCCCGGAGACCCGTACGACCTCCACGAGCGGCTGCGGTTCCCCATACTCCCCGGCCACCGCGACCGCGAGCCCGCCCTCCCGGTACACCGCCTCCTGCACCTCGACGGCCTCCCGGCCCGCCACCGCGGCCCGCAACGCCTCGGGCGTCGCGGACGGCAGCCGCAACGCCCGCACCAGCGCGGCCTCGTGATGCGCATAGTTGGCATGCGTGCGCAGCCACCCGTCGGCGGCCCGCCAGAACCCGGACAGCGGCGCGAAGTTCACCGGCTCCCGCCCCCGCACCCGCACCTGCCGCTCACTGACGAACGCCGCGGCGACGGCCCCCTCGTCCACGACGACCGGCTCCCCGCCCGCGCCCCGGCCCCGCACGCCCCCCAACTCGGCGCCGGCCAACGCACACACCCCGACGGAAGCCCGCGCCAGCTCCCGCACCGGCAACGGCCCGCCCCCGAGCCCCGAACTCCCCCGGTACCGCACCCGCCCGGCACCCCCCGCGGCCCCACCCAACGCCGCCCACGCCTGCACCGTCGCACCATCCGCCCCACCCAGGATCACCATGGGCCCACTCAACCCACGCACCCCTCACCGGACAAGCCCGCGCGCACACCCCGCAAAACGCCGAGATCCCGCCCAGCCTTTCGGCTGAACGGGATCTCGTGACGATTTCCGAGAGCTACTCGGAAACTGTCGTCTGTGGACCTGTGGGGATTTGAACCCCAGACCCCCTCGATGCGAACGAGGTGCGCTACCAGACTGCGCCACAGGCCCTTGCGACGTGTGAAACATTAGCATCCCCGCGCGGGTGCTCCAAAACGCGTATCCGCGAGGGTCCGCGCAGGTCCGGTCACTCGTTCGCGGCGCGCGGGCGGTCCTCGCCCTCGTACTGGTCGAACAGTGGCGTGCGCCCCCCGTCGCGGCCGCGCGGGCGCGGGGTGGTCGGGGGCTTGGCCTCGGTTTTGGGGGCCGGGACCGCGGGCTGGGCCCGCAGGCGGGGCTCCGTCGGCTCGGCCGTGCTGGAGCGGGCCGGGCTCCAGGCGTCCGGGGTCGCGGGGCCGGTGGCGCGCGGGGCGACGGGGGCCGTCACGTACGTGGGCAGCGGGACGGGGACGGGCTCCCAGCTGTCACCGCGGGCCGGGCCGCGCTCGCGCTCGCGCTGCTGGTCCACCCACTCGGCGTGGTCGGTCTGCTCGACCAGGGCGCGCCGGCCCGCCTCCTGCGGGGAGACCGGTGGCGCCGGCTCCGGCTCGACTCCCGCACCTGCCTCCGGCTCACGGCGGCGCGAGCGGCTCTCCCGCAGCTGGCGGGCGGCCGCCTCGGCGCGCCGCCGGTCCATCGTGAACTCGTAGCGCCGGCGCTCCTGCACCCGCAGGTGCACGATGTACGCGCTCAGCAGCAGGGCGGGCACGGCCGGGGCCCACAGGAAGCGCAGACCGCCGACCGCGGCGACGACCGCGCCGAGGGTGAAGACGAGGAAGAGCAGCGCGGTGGTGCGCCGACGGCGGGCGAGGACCTGCAGGCGCTGCTCGCGCCGGGCCCGCTCCACCCGCTGCTCCCGCTCGGCGGCGGCCGGTCTCGACTCCGCCCTGGTCGGGGGCAGGCCGACGGCCCGGGCGTCGCCGTCCACGGATTGCACCGTTTCCGTCGCGGCGTCCGGGTCCGCGTGGGGCTGGGGCTCCGCCTGCTCGTCACCGCGCTCACGCAGTCCCTTGGCGTAACGGCGCTCCATTCCCGCCCGGCCGGAAAGCAGCCGAATGGCAGTGGAGAAGCGTTCCGTCGGACGGGCTTCGTTCAGCTCGTCCTGCCTCCGGAGCCACATGGGCACCAAGTAGGCGGCCCAGGCCCCGACAATGACTGCGTAGATGAGGCCGCTGCTGCTCACACCTCACACCGTAGAGGGGTGCGGGCGGGGGGATCGGCCAATTGGGCCGGTGTGTCGCACGATCTCGCTGATATCACGGACTTTTTTTGTGACTCTTCGGATCAGGTTATGGGCGAATCGGTTCCGCGAGGCTCTTAATTCGAACGGATATTCGTTTCTTCATTTCGGCGGCGGGGACTGCGCGTGCCGCGCCCGGTGCCAGCGCCGCAGCAGCCCCTCCGGCACCTCCTCGGCCGTGACCGCGTAGACGAGGTGGTCGCGCCAGGCGCCGTCGATGTGCAGGTAGCGCGGCCGCAGCCCCTCCTCGCGCAGGCCGAGCTTCTCCACCACCCGGCGGCTCGGGCCGTTCTCGGGGCGGATGCACACCTCGATCCGGTGCAACCCGACCTGGCGGAAGCAGTGGTCCACCGCGAGGGCGACCGCCGTCGGCATCACGCCGCGGCCCGCGACCTCGCGGTCCACCCAGTAACCGACGTGGCCCGCGCACATCGAGCCCCAGGTGATCCCGGCGACCGTCAGTTGCCCGACGAGCCGGCCCTGGTACTCGATGACGAACGGCAGCATGCGGCCCGCGTTCGCCTCCGCCCGCAGGTGGCGCACCATCTGACGGTACGTCGGCCGCTGGATCACCGGGCCCCACGGGGCCGGCGGCGGAATGGTGGCCTCCCACGGCCGGAGCCACTCGCGGTTGCGCCGGTTGACCTCGCGCCACGCCTTCTGGTCCCGCAGCTTTATCGGCCGGAGGGTGACATCGCCGTCCGTCAGGACGACCGGCCAGGAGGGGCCGTTCAGCTCGTGCTCCCGGAGGGCTCCGCGGGTCTGGGGTGGTCACCGCCGCGGAGCTGGTCCACGGCGTGCGGCAGGATGCGCGCGAGCACGGCGAGGCCGTCGCGCACCCCGCCCGTGGAACCGGGCAGGTTGACGATCAGCGTGCGTCCGGCCACGCCCGCCAGGCCCCGGGACAGGGCCGCGGTCGGCACCTTCGCCAGCCCTTCGGCACGGATGGCCTGCCCGATGCCCGGGATCTCGTAGTCGAGCACCCGCGCGGTGGCGTCCGGGGTGCGGTCGGTCGGGGAGATGCCGGTCCCGCCGGTGGTCAGGATGACGTCGTAGCCGGCGGCCACGCCCTCGCGCAGCGCCTGCTCGACGGGATCGCCGTCGGGGACGACCCGGGGGCCCTCCACCGCGAAGCCGAGCCCCCGCAGCGCCTCGGCCAGCAGCGGGCCGCCCTTGTCGGCGTACACGCCCTGCGAGGCCCGGTTGGAGGCCGTGACCACCAGCGCCCTGCCAATGGCGGCGGGCACGGCCTCGGCCGGTGCCGGTGCCGGCGACGAAGCGGAAGCGGAAGCGGAGGCGCTGGGGCTGTCGCCATCGCTGTGGCTGTGGCTGTGCACCTCGCCGCCGCGCGGGGCGTTCACGAGCGCGTCCAGTCGCCGGACTTGCCGCCGGTCTTCTCCTCCACCCGCACGTCCGTGATGACCGCGCCCTTGTCCACGGCCTTCACCATGTCGATCACGGTGAGCCCGGCGATCGCGACAGCCGTCAGGGCCTCCATCTCGACGCCCGTGCGGTCGGTCGTCTTCACGGTGGCGAGGATCTCGACGGCGTCGTCGGCGACCGACAGGTCGACCTTCACCCCGGAGACGGCCAGCGGGTGGCAGAGCGGGATCAGGTCGGGGGTCCTCTTCGCGCCCATGATCCCGGCGATCCGCGCGGTGGCGAGGGCGTCGCCCTTGGGCACGCCCTCCCCGCGCAGCAGCTCGATCACCCGGGGCGAGACGCGCACCCGCCCGCTGGCACGGGCCGTGCGGGTGGTGACGTCCTTCTCCGAGACGTCGACCATCCGGGCCGCGCCGGCCTCGTCGATGTGGGTGAGCCTGCTCTCGGTACTCATCGCTGCGCCGCTCCGCTCTGGGCCCCTGCACGGGGCCTGTGTGGTGCGACACACGCTACCCGCACCGGCCGGACTTCAGCCGAGCAGGACCACTTCCAGCTCGCTGCCGGGCTCCACCGAGGTGACGTCCTCCGGTACGACGATCAGCGAGTCGGCGTGCGCCAGCGCGGCGATGAGGTGCGAACCGGAACCCCCGACGGGGCTGACCGTCCCGCCCCGCTCGTCGTACGTGCCGCGCAGGAACTGGCGGCGGCCGGCCGGGGAACCGAGCGCCTTGTCCGCCTCGAGCACCGCCCGTACCGTCGGCCGGCTCACCTCGGATTCCGGCAGACCCATCAGGGTGCGGATCGCGGGGCGCACGAACAGCTCGAAGGAGACGTACGAGGACACCGGATTGCCGGGCAGTGCCAGCAGCGGGGTGTGGTCCGGGCCGATGGTGCCGAAGCCCTGCGGCTTGCCGGGCTGCATGGCCAGCTTGCGGAAGTCGATGCTGCCGCCGCTGACGTCGTCCTCGCCGCCCGCGACCGAGGTCAGTGCCTCCTTGACCACGTCGTACGCGCCGACGCTGACCCCGCCGGTGGTGACCAGCAGGTCGGCCCGGATCAGCTGGTCCTCGATGGTGGCGCGCAGGGTGTCGACGTCGTCCGCGACGGCCCCGACACGGTAGGCGATGGCCCCGGCGTCCCGCGCGGCCGCGGCCAGCGCGAAGCTGTTGGAGTCGTAGATCGTCCCGGAGGTCAGCGCCTCGCCCGGCTGGACCAGCTCGCTGCCGGTGGACAGCACCACCACGCGCGGGCGCGGCCGTACCCGTACGGTGCCCCGCCCGATCGCGGCCAGCAGGGCGATCTGCGGAGGGCCGAGGACGGTCCCGGCCGTCAGGGCGAGGTCCCCGGCCTGTACGTCGCTGCCGCGCGAGCGGACGTGTGCCCGCGCCCCGGCCGGGCGGTGCACCCGCACCTCGCCGCCCGCGCCCTCGGGGGCGGCGCTGGCCGGGGCCATCCCGGAGGCCGCGCCCCCGCCCGTGCCGCCGTCGGTCCACTCGACCGGGACGACGGCTTCCGCGCCGGGGGGCAGCGGGGCGCCGGTCATGATGCGGGCGGCCTCGCCGGGGCCCACGGTGGGCAGCTCACCGCTGCCCGCCGCGACGTCCCCGACGACCGTCAGCACCGCGGGGAACTCCTCGCTCGCGCCCTGGACGTCGGCCGTACGGACGGCGTAGCCGTCCATGGAGCTGTTGTCGAAGGGCGGGAGGGCGACGGGCACGGTGACGTCCTCGACCAGGACACAGCCCTGGGCGTCCAGCAGCTGGAGCTCGATCGGCTCCAGCGGCCGGACGGTGGCGAGGACGTCCGCGAGGTGCTCGTCCACGGACCACAGACGGTGGCCGGTGTCCTGCGGTGCGGAACTGCTCAAGGCCTTACATCTCCTCCGTGACGTAACGGTGAAGCCAGGTGCGGAACTCCGGGCCGAGGTCCTCGCGCTCGCAGGCGAGGCGGACGATGGCCCGCAGGTAGTCGCCGCGGTCGCCGGTGTCGTAGCGGCGGCCGCGGAAGACGACTCCGTGCACCGGACCGCCGATGGTCTCGTCGGCGGCCAGCTTCTGCAGGGCGTCGGTGAGCTGGATCTCCCCACCGCGGCCCGGCTCGGTCTCCCGCAGTATGTCGAAGATCGCGGGGTTGAGGACGTACCGTCCGATCACCGCGTAGTTGCTGGGGGCGTCCGCCGGGTCGGGCTTCTCGACGAGGCCGGTGATCCGGACCACGTCCTCCTCCTCGGTGGCCTCGACGGCGGCGCAGCCGTAGAGGTGCACGCTGGCCGGGTCCACCTCCATGAGGGCGATGACGGTGCCGCCGGTGCGGCCGTGGATCTCGGCCATCTGGCGCAGCAGCGGGTCGCGCGGGTCGATGAGGTCGTCACCGAGCAGGACGGCGAAGGGTTCGCGGCCGACGTGCGGCTCGGCGCACAGCACGGCGTGGCCCAGGCCCCGGGGGTCGCCCTGGCGGACGTAGTGCATGGTGGCCAGGTCGCTGGACTCCTGGACCTTCTTCAGCCGGTCGTCGTCGCCCTTGGCGATGAGGGCCGACTCCAACTCGTAGTTGCGGTCGAAGTGGTCTTCCAGAGCGCGCTTGTTACGCCCAGTGATCATCAGTACGTCGTCGAGCCCGGCCGCCACGGCCTCCTCGACCACGTACTGGATGGCCGGCTTGTCCACGACGGGGAGCATTTCCTTCGGGGTCGCCTTGGTCGCCGGAAGGAAGCGAGTGCCGAGGCCCGCGGCCGGAATCACGGCCTTTTTGATCACGGGGTGCAACATAGTCATGCCCCGAACGATAGTGGGTCCCGTCGAACGCTCGGCCAGATCGCAGTAGGTAGGTCCGCTTATGTGCCGTTTTCCCGAAGTTATTTGAATCCGCCGTGACAGAGAATCCCGATCCCGCCTCCGTCAAGGCACGACTGCGCGGGGAACTCCTCGCCGCCCGCCGCGCCTTGTCCCCCGACGCCTGCCGCGCGGCGGCCGACGCCCTCGCCGTCACCGCCCTCGGACTGCCCGAACTGGCCGGTGCGCACACGGTGGCGGCCTACGTCTCCGTCGGCACCGAGCCCGGCACCCGGGCCCTGCTCGACGCCCTGCGCGCGGCCGGCAAGCGGGTGCTGCTCCCCCTGCTGCTGCCCGACAACGACTTGGACTGGGCGGCGTACGAGGGCCCGCGGAGCCTCGCCGAGGCCGCGCACCCGGGGAAGATGCGGCTGCTGGAGCCCACGGGCCCGGCGCTCGGGTCGGACGCGGTGGCCGCGGCCGACGCGGTGCTGCTGCCCGGGCTCGCGGTGGACGGCCGCGGGATGCGGCTGGGGCGCGGCGGGGGCTCCTACGACCGGGTCCTGGAGCGGCTGGAGCGCGCCGGAGCCGATCCGGCGCTGGTGGTGCTCCTCTACGACGACGAGGTGGTCGCGCGGGTCCCGGAGGAACCGCACGACCACCCCGTGCGCGCGGTGGCCACCCCGTCCGGGGTCCTCCGCTTCGGCTGAGGCCCTGCCCCTAGGGCTTCAGGGTCAGGATGTCGACCGTCGCCTTGTCCACGGCGTCCTTGTTGAAGGGCCAGTCCAGCAGTTCGCCCTTGGCCCACATCGTCGTCTGGTCGGTGTAGTGCGTGTGGTAGGCGTGCCCGGAGGCGCCCGTCAGGTTGATCCAGCGCGACTTGTCGAGGTCGTTGAGGTTGACGACCATCCGCATCGACGGCACCCAGGTGACCCCGTAGCCGCTGGAGGCGTTCCAGCCGGTGGCGTTGACGGTGGCCTCGCCGCCGCCCAGGTTCCACGGGCCGCGGTTGAGGAGCCACCGCAGGAAGCCGGGGCCCTCGATGCCGATGGTCTGGTTCTTCAGCGTGAGCTGGTGCAGCCGGCCCCAGCTCCAGGTGGACTGGTCCTTGCCGAGCTTGGCGGTCAGCTCCCAGCGGGCGTCTTCCATGGCCCGGGCGAACAGCTCGTCACGGGTGGTGGTCGCGGGCTGGGCGAAGCCCTTGCCGGGGGCGCTCCACCACGGCGACTTCTCGTCCTTGACCAGGCGGCGCACCACCTCGAACCAGCGGTCGCCGCCGTCCGGCTGCGCCGAGTCGGGGCCGCGGGTCCCGCATTCGCGGACCACCTCGGCGAGTTCGTCGGCCGGGCCGCTGCTGTCGGCACGCACGTTCATGCAGCTGCCCTCGACCCGCAGCTCCTTGGGCATCTTGTCGCCGAAGGCCAGCTTGAGGATGTTGCGCCAGACCGCGTTGAAGTAGGCGGCGGCGGCCGAGTCGTTCTCCTGGGTGTAGTTCCAGCCCTCCAGGAGCTTCTGCGCGGAGCGGACGTTCGGGTCGGAGACCTCGATCTTGGCCAGCATCGGGGTCAGCAGCGCGGCGATCTCGCTGCTGTTGTCCACCTGCATGGCGCGCATGTCGTCGGTGGAGATCTTGCCGCTGTCCTTGATCTTCGCGTCGATCAGGTCGTTGATCCGCTGGCTGCGGGCGCCGTAGCCCCAGTCGGTGGTGAGCAGGTACGGGTACTTGCCCGCGCCGGTGCCGCTCTCCACGACCGCCTGGTTGGCGGTGACGATGTAGCCGCGCGAGGGGTTGTACTCGAAGGGCAGCTCGTTCTGCGGGATGGACTCGACGCTGCCGTCCTTGCCGGTCTTCCAGGCGTACTTGGAGTCCCAGCCCGGTGCGGGCATCCGGCCGTCGCCGGCGCCGCGCACCGGGATGCGGCCCGGGGCCTGGTAGCCGATGTTTCCGGACTGGCCCTTGCCGTCGGCGTAGATCAGGTTCTGGGAGGGCACCTCGAAGTCGGCGGCGGCCTTGCGGAACTCGTTGAAGTCCTTGGCCTTGTTCAGCTTGAAGACCGCGTCCATCGACTTGCCCGGCTCCAGGGCGGTCCAGCGCAGGGCGACGGCGTAGCCGTTGCCGCGGTCGGGCGCGGAACTGGCGACGGGGGCGCGGGAGCCGACCGTGCCGAGCTCGTCGCTGCGGTCGGAGACGAGCGGGCCGTTGTTGGTGATGCGGACGGTCATCTTCTTGCTGGCGCCGCCCGCGACCTTGATCACTTCGTCGCGGGTGGTGAAGGGGAGGACCCTGTTGTCGTAGACGTAGCCCTCGGGCTTGACCTGCTCCAGGTAGAGGTCGGTGACGTCCGCCCCCAGGTTGGTCATGCCCCACGCGATGTCGGCGTTGTGCCCGATGACCACGCCGGGCATGCCGGAGAAGGTGTAGCCGGACACGTCGTACTGGCACTGCGCGGAGGTCGTGCGGCAGTGCAGGCCCATCTGGTACCAGACCGAGGGCAGCTGCGGGGACAGGTGCGGGTCGTTCGCCAGCAGCGGCTTGCCGGTGGTCGTGTACTTGCCCGCGATCACCCAGGAGTTCGATCCGATGCCGCTGCCGTTGGGGCCGAGGATCGCGGGGATCTCGTCCAGGGTGTCGGCCAGGGACGCCAGCTGGGTACGCAGGCCCACGGTCGCGCCCTGGGCGGTGGCGTTGTCGGCGAGTCCGGTGCCGGTGGAGGCGGATGCCTGGGAGCCGGCGGCGGCGGAGCCGCCCGAGCCGGAGCCGGGGCCCGCGGCGGCGGAGCCGGAGCCCTGGGGTGTGTACTTGCCGCCCTCGACCTTGCCGCCGTCGACGATCGGCTTGTTCCGGTCGAAGGGGTAGGGCGGGTAGAGCTCGTCGATCTGCGCCTGGGTGAGCTTGCT
Organism: Streptomyces sp. NPDC045967; assembly: GCF_056430495.1. Classification (NCBI taxonomy): domain Bacteria; kingdom Bacillati; phylum Actinomycetota; class Actinomycetes; order Kitasatosporales; family Streptomycetaceae; genus Streptomyces; species Streptomyces sp. NPDC045967. The sequence goes on from NZ_JBWKLE010000007.1 coordinate 157,516, forward strand.
CGACATCAGGGCGCGGTCGATCTCGTCCTGCATGTTGCCGCGCAGGTCCCAGGCCATCGCCTTGAGCCAGGCCACCGAGTCCACCGGCGACCACTGCTCGGGCCGGTAGTCGCCGCTGAGCCCGAGGGCGGCGTGCTCGACGGAGAGGTCCTTGCCGGACTTCCCCTTCAGGTACGCGTTGACCCCGTCGGCGTAGGACTGGAGGTTCTTCTTCGTCTCGTCCGAGAGCTTCTTGTCGTACTCGGCCTGCGCGACCTGGCGCCAGCCCAGCGTGCGCAGGAAGGCGTCGGTCTCGACCTGGCCGGCGCCGAACATCTCCGAGAGCCGCCCGGAGGTCATGTGGCGGCGTACGTCCATCTCCCAGAACCGGTCCTGCGCGTGGACGAAGCCCTGCGCGCGGAAGAGGTCGTCGTCGCTGTCGGCGTAGAGCTGGGGGATGCCGTGGGCATCGCGCTTGACCTCGACGGTCCCGGTGAGCCCGGGGACCTTCAGCGAGCCGGTCGTCTGGGGGAACGAGGCGCGCACGCCGTCCACACCCCAGTACGCCCCGTAGCCGAGGCCCGCGAAGAGCGCCAGGACCAGCACGAGCACGATCAGACGGGCACGTCGTCCCTTCTTCTTGACGGAAGGAGCGGTTTCGTTGGCGGGCATCGCTGTCCTTAGAGGGGCAGGGTGGTCCTGGGTGCTGGGAGCAACCATAGGCGCAGGACCGTACTCGTTGATCCGTCAGGGGTGGAGCTGGGAAGGACAGGGACGGACGGGCGTTTCACAATGTGGCTAGCGCGTAAAGGGAACGTCAAAGATTAGGTAAGGTAACGAAGTACTCACCGAACCTGCCACCGGAGGAACGGTCCACCGGATCCTTCGCGCGTTTGAGGAAGGGTCGCCCGCTGACTGTCCACACGCTCAATGAGCTTCTGCTGGTCTGCTCGCTCGTGCTGCTCGTCGCCGTCGCGGCGGTACGCATCTCCTCACGCAGCGGCCTCCCCAGCCTGCTCATCTACCTCGGCATAGGCATCGCGATTGGCCAGGACGGCATCGGCAACGTCGTATTCGACAACGCCGAGCTGACCCAGGTCATCGGTTATGCCGCGCTCGTCGTGATCCTCGCCGAGGGTGGTCTGGGCACCAAGTGGAAAGACATCAAACCGGCCCTGCCGGCAGCGATCATGCTGTCGCTCGTGGGCGTGGCGGTCAGCGTGGGCATCACGGCCGCGGGGGCGCACTACCTGGTCGGCCTGGAATGGCGCCAGGCCCTGCTGATTGGCGCGGTCGTCTCCTCGACCGACGCGGCGGCCGTCTTCTCGGTCTTGCGCAAGGTCCCGCTGCCTTCCCGGATCACGGGCGTCCTCGAGGCGGAGTCCGGCTTCAACGACGCACCCGTCGTCATCCTGGTCGTGGCCTTCTCCACCCTCGGCCCGATCGACGACTGGTACGTCCTGCTCGGCACGATCGCCCTGGAGCTCGCCATCGGCGCCGCGATCGGCCTGAGCGTGGGCTTCCTCGGCTCGTACGGACTGCGGCACATCGCGCTGCCCGCCTCCGGTCTCTACCCCATCGCCGTGATGGCCATCGCCGTGGCGGCGTACGCGGCCGGCGCGATGGCCCACGGCTCCGGCTTCCTCGCCGTGTACCTGGCGGCGATGGTGCTCGGCAACGCCAAGCTTCCGCACTGGCCGGCCACCCGCGGGTTCGCGGACGGACTCGGCTGGATCGCCCAGATCGGCATGTTCGTCCTGCTCGGCCTGCTGGTGACCCCGCACGAGCTGGTGCACGACTTCTGGCCCGCCGTGATCATCGGTCTGGTGCTGACGATGGTGGCGCGACCCCTGGAGGTCTTCGTCAGCCTGCTGCCCTTCCGCATCCCCTGGCGGGAGCAGGCCCTGATGTCCTGGGCGGGCCTGCGCGGGGCGGTGCCCATCATCCTGGCGACCATCCCGATGGTGTCCGGCATCGAGGGCAGCGACCGCGTCTTCAACATCGTCTTCGTGCTGGTCGTCGTCTACACGCTGGTGCAGGGGCCGACCCTGCCGTGGCTGGCGCGCACGCTGAAGCTGGGTTCCACCGACGAGAACGCCTCCGACCTCGGCATCGAATCGGCCCCGCTGGAGAAGCTGCGCGGGCACCTGCTGTCCTTCGCGATCCCGGCGGCCTCGCGGATGCACGGCGTGGAGGTGAGCGAGCTGCGGCTGCCGCCGGGTGCCTCGGTCACCCTGGTGGTCCGCGAGGGCAAGAGCTTCGTACCGCTGCCGTCGACCGTGCTGCGGCGCGGGGACGAGCTGCTGGTCGTGGCCACGGACCAGGTGCGGGACGCGGCTGAGCTGCGGCTGCGCGCGGTGGCCCGCGGCGGCAAGCTGGCCGGCTGGCTGGGGACGGGCCCGCACGGGCCCGCGGGCTCGCGCGGGTGAGGCGTACGGATCGAGTCCCGCTTTAGAGCGACGCTCTAATTCGGCCGATTTCCGTGATATATGCCCCAGTTTTACCTGGTTTAGAACCGTTGGAAACGGCAAAGCTTCCGTTAATCGCAGGTGAAGGCATACCTTGTCGCCGCAATCACAGGGCGTGGTAGGGCGTTTCCCTGTACGATGAAGGCACAACAGATCGAACCAACTCTGCCTGACGCAGAGCTGGCGCGACCGCAAAGCGGCCGTGGCTCCCCTCGCAGTGGGTGCCCAGGTATCACTCGGTTCTGCGCAAGAGGACAGCTCTCGGGGCTCCCACATGTACGGGTGCGGTCGCTCACAAGGCGACGCACCGTCCGCAGACGGGGACGCTCTACCAGGCAGCGGAAAGGCAAGGCCGTGACATCCGCGGTCACGACCGGAACATCCGCACCGTCCACCACGTCCGCCCGCCCCGGCTACGGGCAGCTCCTGCGCACCCCCGGTGCCCTGGGCTTCGTACTCCCCGGCTTCGCCGCCCGGCTCCCCTTCGGGATGCTCACCGTCAGCATCCTCCTGCTCGTCCAGCACACCACCGGCTCCTACGGCAGCGCCGGCATCGTGACCGCCGTGACCGGCGTGTCCATGGCCGTCTTCGCCCCGCTGATGGGCAAGTACACCGACCGGTTCGGCCAGAGCGCCGTCCTGGTCCCGGCCGCCCTGACGCACACCGCCTCGGTGGGCGCCCTCGCGGCCCTCGCACTCCTGGGCGCCCCGCTGTGGGCGCTGGTGCTGGCCGCCGTCCCGGCCGGCGCCTCCGTGCCGCAGGCCGGCCCGATGGTCCGGGCCCGCTGGGCCGCCAAGCTCGAAGGCTCCCCGCTGCTGCCCACCGCGGCCGCGTTCGAGTCGGTCACCGACGAGTTCACCTTCGTCGTCGGCCCGGTCCTCGCGACCTTCCTGTGCACCCAGGTCCACCCTTCGGCCGGCCTGATCACCGAGGCCACCCTGACGCTCGTCGGCGGGCTCGTTTTCGCCGCGCGGCGCGCCACGCAGCCCAAGCCGACCGGCCGGCCGGCCCACGGTGAGAAGCACGCCTCCGCCCTGTCCTTCCCGGGCCTGCGCGTCCTGATCGTCGCCTTCCTCGGGATCGGCGCCGTTTTCGGCGGCATGCAGGTCTCGCTCGCCGCGTTCTCCAACGAGATCGGCAACCCGGGCGCCAACGGCCTGCTCTACGGCGTCTTCGCCGCGGGCAACATGGTCGCCGGCATCGCCATGGGCGCCATCGCCTGGAAGATCGGCCCCCGCCGCCGCCTGATCCTGGGCTACGTCGGCCTCACCGCCGCCGCCTCGGTCCTGTGGGCCGCGAACTCGGTGATCCTGCTCGGCGCGGTCGGCCTGGTCGTCGGCCTGTGCATCGCACCGGCGCTGATCACCGGTTACACGATGATCGAGCAGCTGATCCCGGCCGCGTCGCGCACCGAGGCCTTCACCTGGCTGACCGGAGCGGTCGCCTTCGGGCAGGCCGTCGCCGTGACCCTGGCCGGCCGCCTGACCGACGCCCACGGATCCGCGTACGGCTTCCTGGTGCCGATGGCCGCCACCGCGCTGGCCCTGGTCACCCTGCTGGCCCTGCGTGCCAAGCTGGCGCCCGCAGCCCCGAGCCGGATCGTGAACTCCTCGGCTCCGGCGCCCGCGCCGGCCCCCTCGCGGGACTCCCGTAACCGGGTGAACGAGCGTGGGATGGGTCACCGCGTGCCGGTGACGGTGGACTGATCGGCCGGAATACGTCACCATGGAGCGTCGTTAGCACTCATTGAGTGAGAGTGCCAGGAGGAAATTCGTGCCGACCTACCAGTACCAGTGCACCGAGTGCGGTGAGGGCCTTGAGGCCGTGCAGAAGTTCACCGATGACGCGCTGACCGTGTGCCCGAACTGCGACGGACGCCTCAAGAAGGTGTTCTCCGCGGTCGGCATCGTCTTCAAGGGTTCCGGTTTCTACCGGAACGACAGCCGAGGCGCTTCGTCGAGCAGCACCCCTGCCACCAAGCCCGCGTCGGCCTCGTCGACGTCCACGGCCGCCGCAGCTCCCGCCGCCTCGTCCTCCTCGACGTCGTCGGGCACGGGCAGCAGCTCCACCTCGGCTGCCTGACCGCGTCCGCGTCTGCCTGACCAGCGCGCGTCCCCTTGATCCGGGACGCGTCTGCTCGCTCCGCGCGTCCGACTGACCCGCGCGTGCGTCCACACGTCGAAGGCCCCGCCGCCCACCGGGCAGTGGGGCCTTTTCCGTGCCCGGCTAGGGTGGCGGCATGGTGAACGCAGAGATCGGTGTCATCGGCGGTTCGGGGTTCTACTCCTTCCTGGAGGAGGTCACCGAGATCCGGGTGGAGACCCCGTACGGGCCTGCGAGCGACTCCCTGTACGTGGGTGAGCTGGCCGGCCGGCAGGTGGCCTTCCTCCCCCGGCACGGGCGCAGCCACACGGTCCCGCCGCACAGGATCAACTACCGGGCGAACCTGTGGGCGCTGCGGTCGGTCGGCGTCCGCCAGGTGCTGGGACCGTGCGCGGTCGGGGGTCTGCGGGCCGAGTTCGGTCCGGGCACCCTGCTCGTTCCCGACCAGCTGGTCGACCGTACGAAGTCCCGGGCACAGACCTTCTTCGACGGGGAGCCGCTGCCGGACGGCAGTGTGCCGAACGTCGTGCACACCACCTTCGCGGACCCGTACTGCCCGGTGGGGCGGTCCGTCGCCCTCGCGGCGGCCCGGGGGCGCGCCTGGGAGCCGGTGGACGGCGGCACCATGGTCGTCATCGAGGGGCCGAGGTTCTCCACCCGCGCCGAGTCGCGCTGGCATGCGGCGGCGGGCTGGTCGGTGGTCGGCATGACGGGCCACCCGGAGGCCGTGCTAGCCCGGGAGCTGGGGCTCTGCTACACGTCGTTGGCCCTGGTGACGGACCTGGACGCGGGCGCGGAGACCGGTGAGGGCGTCTCCCACACGGAGGTCCTGCGGGTGTTCGGCGAGAACGTCGGCCGACTGCGCGAGGTCCTCTTCGACGCGGTCGCGGCGCTGCCGGCGACGGAGAGCCGCGACTGCCTGTGCACGCACGCCCACGACGGCTGGGACCTGGGGATCGAGCTGCCGTAGCCGCTGCGCGCGGGGCGCGGTCGGACACGTTCGGGTGATGGGGTTGTCCACAGGCTGGGGACCGTCCACAGGGCGGAGCGGGATCCGGCGGGAGGCCGGATCGTGGGCTGTGTCCGGACGCCGGGTCCGGGCATGGTGACTCGACTGGTGGTGGCCCTCATGTCCCGTACGTCCGCACGGCCTTCGGCGCTCTCGGCGGCACGCTCTTCGGCACTTTCCCCGACGCCTTCCCCGGCGCCTTCCCCGGCGCCTTCCGCTGCCGTTCCGGCGGTGGTCGCGGCGCCCCCGTGCTCCTCTCCGTACCCTCCGGCGCGGCCCGTCCCCCTGTTCCCTCCGTTGCGGGTGGGGCGGGGCGGTGACCGGCTGCGCGGGCTGCTGCGGCGCAGGCGGCGGGCCGTCGCGGCCGGGCTGGCCGTCGCGGCGGCGGCGCTGGCCGTCGGGGGGACGGAAGCGCAGGCCTCGCGAGGGGAAGCGCCCCTCGAGCCACGGGCCTCCCGGACAGCCGCTCCGCCCGCGCCGGAACGGCTGGTGTCCGCCCCGGTGCGCATCGCCGACGCGGCGACGGTGCGGCTGTTGCGGCCCGGCGACCGGGTCGACGTGGTCGCCGCGGAGCGCGCCGGGCCGCCGCGGGTGGTGGCCGCGGGGGCGCGGGTCGCCGAGGTCCCCGCTGCGGAGGGGGAAGCGGACGCGGGGGTGGTGGACGCAGGCGCGCTGGTCGTCCTGTCCGTGCCCCGGGACACCGCGCGGGCCCTCGTGGGGGCGGGCGCGACCGCCCGGCTGGCGGTGACGCTGTGTTGATTCGCAGGGGGGGCCGGTCAAGTCACCCCGAGGCCGGGAGCGATTGGACACGTCACGGTCGGACTGCCGTATTTTTCGGAACCGTTGACTCCGTGTTCGGCAGATATGAAGAAAGGCTCAGTGGTGAGCGAGAAGAAGAAGGAGAGCGTCCTGGCGGGCTTCAAGGCCTTCCTGATGCGCGGCAACGTGGTCGACCTCGCGGTCGCCGTGGTCATCGGCGCGGCGTTCACGAACATCGTGAACGCCATCGTCAAGGGGATCATCAGTCCGCTGGTGGGAGCCATCGGGACGAAGAACCTCGACGTCTACAAGTCGTGCCTGAAGGCTCCCTGCGGCGTCGACGCGGGCGGTCAGCCCACCGGCGTGGAGATCCTCTGGGGCTCGGTGCTCAACGCCGCGCTCACCTTCCTGATCACCGCGGCCGTCGTGTACTTCCTCATGGTCCTGCCGATGGCGAAGTACCTCGCCAAGGTGGAGGCGCGCCGCAAGGCCAAGGAGGGCGTCAAGGAGACCATGGAGATCACGGAGCTGGAGGTCCTGAAGGAGATCCGGGACGCCCTGGTCGCGCAGCGGGGGACCAACGGGGGCGCGCCTGGAACACCAGGCTCGCGGGACGCCTTCTAGGCGCCCGGTCCGCCGGGGCCTCCGGGGCGGCTGCAGCGGCTCAGATGTGGTGCGGGGGCTTCTCGTCGAGGAAGCGGGCCAGGTCGGCCGCGCCGCCGCCGGCGGAAGGCTGCTCGCCCCAGCCCCGGTCGGTGTCGTCCGAGGACTGCTGGTCCAGCGGGTCGTCGAAGACCAGCCGGGGCTTGGCAGCCGGCTTGGACGCGGGCTTCGAAGCGGGCCTCGGCTCCGATGTCGGCGGCGCGGCGGGGCCGCTGTGCGGGTCGGGGGCGGCGGGGGTGCTCATGCCTCCAGGGTACGGCCGCCCTCGTCACCGTCCCCGCTCAGCTCGGGGCTTCGGCGCCCTGGCGGGCGTAGAACCACCAGCACACAGCGAGGCAGGGGGCGTAGAAGCCGATGAACAGCCACATCGCGTGCGTGAGCGGCATGGCGGCGAACATCGCCGGGATGAAGAAGAAACCGTAGGCGGCGATGGCGGAGGAGAAGCCGGTCACGGCGCCCGCCTCCATCTCGGACTGCTTCAGCGCGGCCCCCTGCGCCTCCGGCCCCTTGCCCGCCGCTTCCCGCATGTGCTGGTCCCGGAAGATCACCGGGATCTGGCGGAAGGTCGAGCCGTTGCCCAGGCCGGAGAAGGCGAAGGCCGCCATGAAGCCGAGGAAGAACGCCCAGAAGTGGCCCTGGTCGCCGCCGTGCGGAAACGCGAAGATCACCACGACCAGCGAGGCCGCCATGCCGACGAAGGACAGCAGGGTGACCCTGGCACCGCCCATCTTGTCGGAGAGCCACCCGCCGGCCCAGCGCATGAGCGCGCCGATGAAGGGGCCGAGCCAGGCATAGGTGGTGGCCTGGTAGCCCTGCGCCTCGAAGTTGTTTTTGATCAGCAGGGGCAGGCCCGCGGCGAAGCCGATGAACGACCCGAACGTGCCGACGTAGAGCCAGGTCATCAGCCAGTTGTGCTTGCGCTTGAAGATGATCTTCTGCTGGCTGAAGGGTGCGGCGGCGACCTTGAGGTCGTTCATCAGGAACCAGGCGAGCAGCGCCATGACGACCAGCAGCGGCACCCACAGGAAGGCGCCGTTCTGCAGCCAGATGTCGGTGTCCGCCTTGGCGTCGTGCTGGGGGCCGCCCGCGGGAGCACCGAGGACGGCGGCGGTCACCACCAGCGGGGCGACCAGCTGGACGACGCTGACGCCGACCCGCCCGCGCCCGGGCCGCGCCGGTGGAGCAGTGCGCGACCGCTCGGGGCACCCGCATGCCGAGGGCCGCGCGTCCGGCCTGCCGGAGCCGCGCGCGTCTGGTCTGCTGGCGGGTATGGCGTACACCCCCATGACCGCGCGCAGCCGCAACGAGCACCACCGCGCGGCGACTCCGCTGGAGCTGTTCTTCGACCTCTGCTTCGTCGTCGCCGTCGCCCAGGCCGGCGCCCGGCTGGTGCACGCGCTGGCGGAGGGCCATCCCGGTAGCGGGGTGATCGGCTACTTCTTCGTCTTCTTCGGGGTGTGGTGGGCGTGGATGAACTTCACGTGGTTCGCCTCGGCCTACGACGTCGACGACGTGCCGTACCGGATCGCGACGCTCGTCCAGATCACGGGCGTCCTCGTCTACGCGGCGGGCGTGAGCCGGGCGTTCGACGGGAACGACTGGACGGTGGCCGTCGTCGGCTACGTCATCATGCGCGTCGCGCTGACGGCCCAGTGGCTGCGGGCCGCCGCCGGGGAGAGCGGCACGGCCCGGACGACCGCCCTCACCTACGCGGCGGGCCTGGTGGTCTGCCAGGCGGGCTGGGTGGGCCTGCTGTTCGCACCGGCCGACTCCAGGCGCTGGCTGTTCCTGGTGCTGGTCGCCGCCGAACTGCTGGTCCCCGTGATCGCGGAACGCGGTCACCAGACGCCGTGGCACGCCCACCACATCGTCGAGCGGTACGGCCTGTTCACCATCATCGTGCTCGGCGAGACGATCGCGGCGAGCACGGTGGCGGTGAAGTCGGCGCTCGACGAGCAGGAGGCACTCGGCCAACTGCTGCCCATCGCGGGCGGCGGGCTGCTGATCGTCTTCGCCGCCTGGTGGATCTACTTCGCGGTGCCGATGCACCAGCACCTGACCTCCAACCGGGAGGCCATTCCGTGGGGTTACGGCCACCTGCTGGTCTTCGCCTCCGGTGCGGCGATCGGGGCGGGCATCGAGGTCGCCGTCGAACACGCGGTGGGCAAGGCGCACATCTCGCAGGTCGCCGCGAACGCGGCCGTTACCGTGCCGGCGGCGGCCTTCCTGCTGATGGTGTGGCTCCTGCACTCCCGGCACTTCAAGCGGGGCCTCGCGCAGCAGCTCGCCCTGCCGGTGTCGGCCGCCGCCGTCCTGGCCTGCACCTGGGCCGGTACGTACGCGGTGCTGTACGCGGGGCTGGTCGCGGCCGCGACGGTCGCCTTCGGCGTGACCCTCGATGCGCGCCGCCACCGCTGAGCCGCGTGCCCGCTGAACCGCGTGCCCCCCTGAGCCGCGCGGCGCCACCGGGCGCCGCCGCGCCGCCGCGCCGGGACCGTCCGCGAGCGGTGGCGGGCCCGGCCGTCACCCCCGTGCCCCCGCAGCCGTTTCCAGACCATGACACTCCCCGCACCGCGCCCGGGCCGGACCCCCGGCTCGGAACTGGCCGAGCCAGGGTTCTGGCAGGCTCCCCCCGCCCACCGCCTGGCGGTGTTCGCCCGGCTCCGGGCGCAGGAATCCCCCGTGTTCGTCCCCGAAGGGACCGGGCACTGGGCCCTCGTCCGCCACGCCCACGTGCAGGAGGCCAGCCGCCTGTCCAAGGTCTTCGCCAGTGCCCCCGGGGTGACGACCCCCGAACCGGCCCGCTGGGTCCGCGCCCTGTTCGGGGACTCCATGGTCAACCTGGACGGCCCCGACCACGCCCAGCTGCGCAGAATCGTGCAACGGGCCTTCACGCCCCGCCTGCTGGCCGCCGCCGAGGAGGACATCCACGCGGTCGCCGCCCGCATCGTGGACGACGTACTCGCCGAGGAACCCGACGAGTTCGTCTCGGCCGTGGCCTCCCGCCTGCCCCTGGAGGTCATCTGCAACATGATGGGCATCCCGGAGCGCTACCGCCGAGAGATCGCCGACCGGGTCAACCACGCCTCCGAGAACATCGGCGTCGAGCGCGGTCTCGGCGCGCGGCTGCGGATGCCCGGGCGCGGCCTGCGCGCGCTCGCCCGGATGCAGCGCATGGTGGCCGGCATCGGCCGCGAGCGCCGGCGCAACCCCGCCGACGACCTCATCTCGGCGCTGGTGTGCGCGAACGTGGACGGTCAGGCCCTCGGCGCCCGCCAGCTCGGTGCCTTCTTCTCGCTCCTGATGGTCGCCGGGGTGGAGACCACCCGCAACGCGATCACGCACGGGCTGACCCTGCTGACCGACCACCCGGACCAGCGCGAGCTGCTGTGCGCGGACTTCGAGACGCACGCCGACGGCGCGGTGGACGAGATGATCCGCCACTCGACGCCGATCATCCAGTTCCGCCGGACCGTGGTCGCCGAACACACCATGGGCGGGCACGCGTTCCGCCCGGGCGACAAGGTGGTCCTCTACTACGCCTCCGCCAACCGCGACGAGGCGGTCTTCCCGGACCCCGACGCCTTCGACATCACCCGCTCGCCCAATCCGCACCTCGGGTTCGGCGGCGGGGGACCGCACTTCTGCCTGGGCGCGCACCTGGCCCGGGTGGAGATGAAGGCGCTCTTCCGTGAACTGCTCACCCGGCCGGTCGGCCTGCGCGCGGTGGGGCTGCCGGATCTGGCCGGGTCGAACTTCGACAACCGGGTCCGCTCGCTCAAGTTCGCCTTCGACCGCCCCTGAGTCCGGGGCCCGCCGGACCGGAACCGGCCACCGGGCATGCTGGGAGCCCGGCGGCCGGAGCACCCTGGGGCGCCACGGCCCGGGGTGCGGCTGCTTTCCCGCAGGCGGACACCGTGCGACTGGCGCGGCAGGCGCCGTGCGGTTACTTCTGCAGGCGCCGCACGGTCAGGACGCAGTGCGCGCTGCCGGTGAGCACCGCCTCGTCGCCCGCGAACGCCTGGAGCGTCGGCGCGTCGACCGGCCGGCCGGGTACCGCCTCCGGCCAGGCGCGGGTCGCGAACAGGAAGTAGGCCTGGCCGCTCTCGTTCGCCGCCGCGACCCACTCGTCGGGGGCGGTGCACTGCGCGTTCATCCCCGGCAGGGTGAGCGCGATCTGGTTGCCCTCCAGCAGGATCTGCACGGGGAAGGCCGCCGGGTTGCGGGTGCCGTCCATGACGACGTCGCCGATCGGCAGGCCGATCTCCTCCAGCAGCCCGCGGGCCGCCGCCTCGCCCGCCTCCCGGCCACCCGGGCCGTCCCCGAGGGTGTAGGCGAGGAGGTACGGGATGTCGTGCGCCTCGGAGGGGTCGCCGATCCAGGCGAGCACCGAAAGGGTGCCGAGCTGGGACCGGTCGATTTCGGCTTGAGTAGAAGTCATGCGCCGCACCCTAGTGGTCTGCCGACCGCCCCTTTCACGGCCTGTCACCCGGGCGGGCTATGAGGCCCGGAATCCTCTCCGGAATGCGTCCGGGTGTTCGCATCCAGTCGACAGAGCCGCTTCTCCGGGCGTTTTCCGGAATATCGAAAATTCGTGCCCCGGGCGGGAATGCGCGGACACCGACACGAGGACGCCCGGCCGGGGGTGTACGGCGTTTCGCCCCCGCTGCCAGCACAATGCGTTCCGGCGGAATCCCGCCACCCCATCCACCCGGAGGAATTCATGCGCATGCACGGAGGCCGTACGGCCCTTGCCGCACTGTCGGCATTGGCCGCCACGGCGGTGTTCACCGCCCCCGCCGAGGCGACTTCTTTCGACCAGGGAATTTCGGTGCGGCCCTACGGTCACGTCTCGAAGGACGGCACCGTCACCCTTTCCGGCACCTACCACTGCACGAACCCTTCACCCGTGGGGGCGAAGCTGCAGATCGCGGCGGCCGTCGTCCAGGACGGCACGCGGCTCGCCTTCGGCGGCGGGGAGGCGCGGTGTGACGGACAGGAGCACGAGTGGGAGGCCACCGGCTCGCTGAAGTTCACCCCGGACGTCCACCCCGGCCCGGCGCGCGCCGAGGCCCGGCTCAACGAGATCCACTTCGCGGGCCTGATGCCGCGCTCCATCGACACGGTCGCGGAGGACCGCCAGGACCTCCTCCTGGTCGCCCGGCCCTGAAGCCCCCCCTGCGACGCCCGCACCGGCAACGGCTGGCCCGGGACGGGCCGCCGCGACCCGAGGCGTACGCGGCCGGTAGCCGCCGCTACCGGCACTCGGGCACGACGTCCGTCATCGACATGAAGGCCACCGACTGGCACCCGGGGTCCGCGTGCGGCCGCCCCGTCGTCCACTCCACAACCCTCGGCACCCCCGCAGCCAGCAGGAGCACGGCCAGGATGCCCGTCACGGCGCTCCGGTTCAGCCTGCGCACAGCACGTTCCGTTCCATACCGCGCATCATCGCTCCGGCCCGGATCGCCCACAACTCGGGGTGACCCATCGGTCACCCCGCGCTCCGGGAGCTGCCCGCCGCGTCGAACTCGCACCACACCGCCTTGCCGTCCCCCCGGGACTCCACGCCCCAGTGCACGGCGAGCGCGTCGACCAGGAGCAGCCCGCGCCCGGTGGTGGCCGCCTCGCCCGGAGTGCGCCGGCGCGGCCACACGCTGGAGCGGTCCTTGACCCACAGCCGGATCCGCCGGACCGGCTCGGGCAGCACCTCCATCGTCAGCACCGCTCCGCCGTCGGTGTGCAGCAGGGCGTTGACCAGCAGTTCGCCGGCCGCCAGTTCCACGTCGTCGGCGAGGTCCGGCATGCCCCAGTCGCGCAGCGCCTGGCGCAGGGCGTAGCGGGCCTCCGACAGGCCCTCGGGGTCGGCCTGGTGGACGTACTGGTGGATGCGCGGGGCCCGGTGGGTGCCCGGGTCGGGCTCCCGGCGCAGTACCAGCAGGGCCACGTCGTCGCCGGAGCCCCAGCGCTCCCAGAGCCGGTCGGAGAGGTGGTCGGCGAGCGCGCCCGCCTCCTGCGGGCCGCTGCCGACCGCGTGGGCCAGGGCCTCCATGCCCCGGGTGATGTCGGTGCCCGGCTCCTCCACCAGGCCGTCCGTGCACAGCACGAGCGTCTCCCCGGGGACCAGGTCGAGGCGGGTCTCGGGGAACTCCTCCTGGGCGAAGGCGGAGGCCAGCCCGAGCGGCAGGCCGCCCCGGACGTTGGGCCAGCCCGTGCGGCCGTCCGTGTGCCGGATCAGCGGGCCGAGGTGGCCCGCGCGCACGGCCCGTACGCCACCCGTCTCCAGGTCCACCTGGGCGTACATGCAGGTCGCGAAGCGCTCGGTGTCCAGTTCGGCGAGGAAGCGCGATGCGCGCGCCAGCACGGTGGACGGCGGATGGCCCTCGCCCGCGTACGCCCGCAGCGCGATCCGCAGCTGGCCCATGATGGCCGCAGCGTGTGTGTCGTGGCCCTGGACGTCGCCCACCACGATGCCGACCCGGTCGCGGGGCAGCGCGATCACGTCGTACCAGTCCCCGCCGACCTCCCGCCCGCTCCAGGCGGCGTGATAGCGGACCGCGATCTCGGCGCCGTTGATCTCCGGGATGCGGCGCGGCAGCATGGCGGCCTGCAGTCCCGTGGCGAACTCCCGCTCCTGGTCGAACAGCAGTGCCCGCTGGAGGGACTGGGCCACGATGCCCGCGAGGCCCAGGCACAGGTTGCGCTCCTCGGGGCTGAACTCGGTGCGCCGCCGGTAGAAGAGGACCAGCCCGCCGATGGCCTTGGCCTGGGCGATCAGCGGCAGGTAGGCGGCCGCGTCGTACCGGATCCGGCCGAGGTAGTCGCTGAGCAGCGGGAACTCCTCACCGAGCGCGGTGAGCGAAGTGACGAAACGTGCCTGCCTGCTGAGCACCGCCTGCGACAGCGGCAGCGCGCCGTCCAGCCGGGTGAACCGCCGCTCGCTGAGGATCTCCAGCGACTCGCCGCTCAGCGCGATGATCTTCATGGTGCCGCCCTCGACCAGCCCCAGGGCCAGCCCGTCCGCGCCGAGCCGTTCCAGCGCGCCCGCCCCGGTCAGCGCGGCCGTGACGTCTTCGACGGTCACCGCCCGGGACAGGGCCTCCGTGGTCCGCTGGACGATCGTCGTCTGCTGGGCGCGTGCCGTCTCCAGTCTGCGCAGCATCGTCGCCTGGGCGAGTTCGGCCGTCGCGTCCCGGACGATTCCCACGATCCGCCGGGGCCGCCCTTCCGCGTCCCGCAGCACCCGGCCCTGGGTGTGCGTCCACTGGTCGCGGCCGTCGCGTCGCTGCACCGTGAAGTAGGCCCCGTACGACTCGGCGCCGCCCTCCAGAGCACCCCGCACCGTCTCGGCCAGCCGGGCGCCGTCCTCCGGCGGGACCCGCAGCCCGAGCGCCTCCGGCGTGCCGTCGAACCGGGCCGGGTCGAGGTCGAAGACGGCCGTCCCGGCCTCGTCCAGGGCCATGGATCCGGTGGTCAGGTCCCACTCGAAACTGCCCATGCCGTTCAGCGCCAGCCGCTCCCCCGGCCCGGTCTCCGGAGACAGCCGGGTCTGCTCGGGACGGTCGCGCTCCGCCGCTGCCACGAGACACACACCACCTAACGGCCGGGCCAGCACGGCTGGGAGATGAGCCGCTCCCACTCCTCGTCAGGATGCCCCGGAAGGGTGCGCCCGGCCTCCCGCCAGCGGTCGACCAGGGAGAGGTAGATCGGGGGCTGGACGGCGGGGGGCGTTCTGCCATAGGCGCCGTGCTCATACGCATCACGGTCATACGGCCCTCGGTCGTACCCGTTCCGGTCGTACGGCCCGCGGTCGTACCCGTTCCGGTCGTACGGGCCGCGGTCGTACGCGTTCCGGTCGTACCCGTTCCGGTCGTACGCGTTCCGGTCGTACCCGTCGGACCGGCCCGCCGCGGGCTGTTCGGTACGACTGCCCGGGATCCGTACCCAGCCACGGCCCTGTGCTCGCTCCGCGCTCATCGCGGACCCCTCTCACCGCGCGTTGACTGCGATGGCACCGCAGATACGTCTAGGGATGCCCGGCCTCGGCCCGGAAACACCGGGCCCCGCCGGCGGAGCCCGGCAGCGGGCCCCGTGCGCCGAGCCGTGTGCGGACTCCTCGCACCAGTCTCCCCGCCGGGTGGCCCGCACCGCGCACGAATCGCGTGGAAGGGCCGAATGAGGGAGCCCGCGCAGCCGGGGCGCCCCCGCTCGAAGGTTCCCGCCCCGGCTCAGCTCAGCGCAGCTGACTCACGGCCGTCGCCGCCCTGTCGGGCTCACCGGGCCACCAGTTCGTCGGGCGCCGCCGGTGCCTCCGGCGGCGCCGGAGGCGTGCACGGGGGCGCCCCGGCCCGGTCGCATCCCCGCTGGTGGGGCGCCCGGTCCGCGGCGAGGGCGGTGCGCCGCCCCTGGGCGGGCACGCCCCGCAGCACCCGCACCCCTTTGCCGACACCGCGCCCGAGGAACGCGGCGACCATGGCCAGGAACGGCAGCGGGTCGTCGCCGGCGAACCAGGCCGCCTCCACCCGCCCCGGCCTCCGGCCCCCGCCCGCCGCCCGCCGCTCGGGCCGCCCCGGCGGGGCCGGGTCCGCGGCCCCCGCCGCCGCCCCCGCCGCTCCCGCGCCGCGGACCGGCAGGGAACGGCCGCGCACCGCCGCCAGCAGCGCGTAGTTCTCGGCGACGAACACCCGGCCCGGCCCGCCCGTGGGCTGCGGGACCGGCTGGCCGGTCAGGTCCAGGTACATCGCCTGGACGACGTCCAGCCCGGCGCGGTCCGTGAACAGCCGGAACTGCGCGCCGGGGCGGGGGTTGAAGTCCACCAGCCGGAAGGTCCCCCGCTCGTCCCGGCGGAAGTCCAGGTCCAGGATCCCCTGGTAGCCGAGGCGTTCGGCGAGCCGCAGCCCCGCCTCCTCCACCGCGGGGTCCGGCAGCCAGCGGCCCACCGCCGTCAGTCCCGTGCGCACCGGCCACGACAGCTCCTTGCGGCCCGACCCCGCCAGCAGCGGACGCCCGCCCCGGGCGAAGGCACCGTGGAAGAACCAGTCGGTGTCCGGCCCGGCCGGCAGGAACCGCTGGAGCAGCAGGCGGCTCCCGGCCTCGGCGGAGCGCTCGTACAGCCGCCGCGCCTCGGCGCCGGTGTGCACCAGCATGGTGCTGCGCAGCCCGTCGGCCCCGGTCGGCAGCAACCAGGGCCGGCTCCACTTGGCCACCACCGGCAGACCGAGCCGCCAGGCGGCCTCCGCCGCCTCACCGCCGCTCGCCGGGACGGCCGTCTCCGGGTGGGGGACGTCCCAGCGTGCGCAGAGCCCCGCCAGCTCGGCCTTGTCGGCCACCCGGGCGGGCAGGTTGTCCGGCTGATGGGGGATCCGGAAACGATCCGTCAGCGCCGGTGCGATGCGCGACACCGTGATCGCGCTCAGATCGTCCATGGCGATCAGCACCGCCGGCCGGCCGATCCGCTCCGACACCCCGGCCAGGCACGCGCGCAGGGTCTCGGGCTCCTCCGGGTCGACCCCGCCGGCCGGCCCGGCGTGCACGGCGCGCAGGTAGCGCGAACACCCCATGGGGCCTCCGCCGTCCTCGACGACCGCGTGCACCTCCACGCCCCGGCGGCCAAGGGATCTGACGGCGCCGAGGGTTCCGTGGTGGAACGGATTGCGGTCGAGCCTGAGCAGAACGACGGGCACATGGTTGAGATACGCGTGCATGACAGCGGTGTCTTTCACCTAGTCGGACCAAGCGGGGAGGGTGCGCGCCCGCGAATGGCCTAGGGGGGCGGCCCCGGACAGGCCATTCGTGGGATCTGATGCCTAACGTCTTCGACAAGCACACCGGTTCAGGAAAGCTCGGGAGATGCCATGCCCACACCACGCCGCCGACTGGCGAGCACCTGCATCGGTACGGTCACGGCCGGGCTGCTCGCCACCGGGGCCGCGCTCGCGGAACCCGACGAGGACCGGTACCCGGGCTCGGACGTCGCCATGGGCGCCTACCTCGACTACGGGCCGTCGGGCGTGGCGCGGATCGCGCGCCTGTCGAGGTGGCTGGGCGGCAAGGAGATCCGGGTCGGGCACACCTACCTGCCCGGTGACCAGTGGGCGGGCATCGAGGGCAACGTCGGCTTCCTCGAGGACTGGGCGCGGTGGCGCCGGGCCGATGACGACCGGTTGTTCGTCCTCAACGTCCCGATGCAGGAACGCAACGAGGAGCGGGTCCCCGACCGCGAGGTGGCCCGGCTGATCAGGGCGGGCGCGGACGGTGAGTTCGACGGGCACTTCCGCCGGCTCGCCGAGCGGCTGGTGCGGCTGGGCGTGCCGGACACGGTGATCGTGCTCGGCTGGGAGATGAACGGCATCACCTACACCCACCGGTGCGCACCGGACCCGGAGAACTGGAAGGTGTACTGGAAGCGCGCCGTCACGGCGATGCGCTCGGTGCCCGGTCAGGCGTTCCGGTTCGACTTCGCGCCGAACCGGGGCAAGGACGCGATCGGCTGGACCGCGTGCTACCCCGGCGACGACGTGGTCGACATCATCGGCATGGACTCCTACGACCAGGGGCCCGGACGCAACTTCGACGACCAGATCAGCCAGCCGTACGGCCTGCGGCAGCATGTCGACTTCGCGCGGGCGCACGGCAAGGCGATCTCCTACCCCGAGTGGGGGCTGTTCCGGCGCGGGGACAATCCGGAGTACGTACGGCGGATGCTGCGGTGGATCGAGCAGAACAAGCCGCTCTACCACACCATCACCGACTACTGCCCGCACGGTGTGTGGCAGTGCAAGCAGAACCCGGAGTCCACGAAGGTCTTCCGCGAGGCGCTGCGGCCCGAGCGGCCCGGACCGGTCGTCCCGACCCCGGTGGTGCCCACGCCCGTGGTCCCGACCCCGGTGTTCCCGACTCCGGTGGTCCCGTCGCCCGTCGTGCCCACACCGACCGTCCCGACGCCGCAGGTCCCGGCCCCGCAGGTCCCGACGCCCCAGTTCCCGACGCCGCAGATCCCGACCCCGCAGGTTCCCACGCCCCAGGTCCCGACGCCGGCCGTGCCGAGCCCCGAGGTCCCCGCGCCGTCCGAGGCTCCGACACCGCAGGTCCCGGCACCCACGCCGTCGCAGGCCCCGTCGCCCGAGGTGCCGCTGCCCTCGCCCGTGGCCCCGAGCCCGCTCGTCCCCACGCCCGTGGCCCCGAGCCCCGACCTCCCCAGCCCCGACCTCCCCAGCCCCGAGGTCCCCGAGCCCACACCCACGCCCACGCCCGTGCCCTCGCCGGCCGTCCCCGCGCCGCAGACCCCGGCGCCCTCCGTCACCCCGACCCCCGCCCCGACCCCGCAGGTCCCCACCCCGGCGCCCTCGCCGGAGCCCGTCCCCTCCCGGCCGCAGCCGCAGCCGCTGCCGCAGCCGCAGCCGCCCAAGCCGCCGGTCAACCCGAGGGAGTGGTGCGTCCCGCTCAACTTCGGCGAATGGCTCTCCAAGCTGGTCGGCAAGCAGTCGGTCTGCGTCAAGATCGATCTGGGCAGGAACTCCGGCTTCTGGCCCTTCTAGCCGGGTCATCGCACCCGCAGTTCGTTGAGCCGGGCCCGCCAGTCCCTGGCGGCCGGCAGCGCCTCCCGCAGTGCGTCCACCGCCCGCTCGCGCCCCGTGATCTGCGCTTCGTGCAGCCGCAGCAAGGGCGCGAGCGCGCTGGTCGCCAGCAGGAACCGCTGGTTGACCACGGTCTCGGGCCGCCAGTGGTTCTTGTACGGCTCGCTGCCGCGCAGGAAACTCACCACCGGCCGGCCCTCGGCGAGCGCCCGCCCCGCCTCGTGGCGCAGCAGCAGCGTCGCCACGTCCACCTTGCGCGCGCGCAGGTCGGGATCGGCGCCGTAGAGGTAGCCGCCGCTCAGCCGGGCCGACAGCAGCGTGACGTTGGCCGCCACGACCTCGCCGTCCAGCCGGAACTCCGTCAGCCGCCCCTCCCCCGTCCGCACCATCCGCCGGGTGGCCCGGGTCAGGTGTTCGGCGAAGCGGGGCCTGAGGTGCTCGGGGGTCACCCCGCGGCCGCGCCACTGCTTCTCGTGCAGCCGCAGCAGGGTCCGTACGGCCCGCGGTACCTCCTGCTCGCCGACCTCGTGCTCCTCGATCCCGGCCGCGTCGGTCTTGCGGAGCTTGGCCCGGACCCGCTGGGCCCCGGAGGCCGGCATCCGCTTGACCAGCTCCTCGAAGGGCAGGGCGGGCAGCTCCATGCAGGTGGAGTCGACCAGCCGGGCGCCGACCCCGGGCCAGTACTTGGGCAGCGCCTCTGCGGCGGCCCCGGGGCGGACCTCGCGCAGGTCGACGACGGCCCCGCGGGCGGCTCGGTGCAGTCCGCGGGCCAGCGCCGGGACCACCTGGTCGGTGTACTCGGCGGACACCAGCACGTCGAAGTAGTCGGTGATGGCGCCGCCCAGCGGCACCAGCAGCGGCAGCGGCCGGTGGACGAGCATCAGCGCGGCCGCGCCGACCAGCTCCTCCCCGCGCCGCACGAGGACGATCCGGAGCCGGCCGTCCTTCCCGTACGACAGCCACCAGGAGTGCAGCCAGGCGTGGCTCTGGAAGGGGGTCGCCGTGGGGCAGGCACGGACGAGCCGGTTCCACTGCTCCTCCAGCGCGGCGAACTGCCGGGAGTCGCGGCACAGGGTCACCGACAGGGCCGGGGCGGTGCCCGCGCTCATCGCACCGACTCCTTCTCCTTGGTCTCGGCGTGCTCACCCTGAGCGGGGAGGCAGGGGTACTCCTCACCGGCCGCCGGCCGCCCCGCCGCCCGCGCCCCCGGCCCCGTACGCCCGTGCCCCTGCTCCCTGCGCCGGGCCGGCCGGGCGAGCAGCCAGAGCCCGCCGAGCAGGCCGCCGGCGCACATCCCGACGGCTGCGCTGATCCCGGCGGAGGGGGAGGCGGGGTCGGTGGGGGCCACGGCCTGGTTGAACGGCAGCAGCTGCACGCCGGTGTTCTTGGCGGCCTGATTGCCGCTCAGGGACAGCGCGTCGGCGACGGCGTTGGCGATGTCGGCGGCTCCGGCGGGGCTCTTGGAGGTACCGGTGATGGCGATCATGGGCGACTCGGGCGAGGTCTCGGCCCGCACCTGGGTCCGCAGCCGGCGGGCGTCGACGCCCGCGCGGGGCTGGGCGTAGGCGAGGGTGGAGCTGCTGGTGGCGATGCGGCCGTAGGCCTGGGCGAAGCCGAGGGCGGTGGCCGGGTCGGTGGTGTCGTCGGGCACGGCCACGACATAGCTGGTGGCGGCGTACTCGGGCGCCTTGAGCACTCCGTACGCCCCACCCGCGGCCAGCCCCAGCAGGGCGCACGCGGGCAGCGGCCACCACGCCGGGGGCGGTGCCAGCCGGCGCCTCAGCCGGCGCCTCCCGGACCGGTGGTCGGCCCTCTTCTCTGCCGTGTGCACCGAGGTCTTCTCGGACGTCGTGTCGGACTGCTTCTCGTCGGCGCGGTCGGCCATGGGCGTGGTCACTTCCTGGGTGGAGGGGAGGGGTGTCGGCAGGGGATCGGCCGGCTTCGTCACCGCCGGGCGCGTCCGGCCCCGTCGGCCGCCCTGGACCTCGGCTCCGGGGGCAGCGCCCCGGGTGGGCGCGGCGCGCCCGTACGCGGCCTGGCCGGGCCCGGCGCGGCCGACAGCACGAGGTCGTAGACGTCCAGCAGCTGCCGTGCGCTGCGCGCGATGTCGTAGCGGCGGACCACGGGCGGCGGCGGCAGCCGGCGGGCCCCCGCCTCCAGGTGGCCGCGCAGGGCCGTGATCAGCTCGTCGGTGTCCGTGCCGATGCGGCGGGCGCCGGGTGCCTGCGCGGCGGGCAGGTCGTCGATGGCGGGGCAGGTGACGTGCAGCACCGGCAGCCCGGCGGCCAGCGCCTCGACCACGGCCAGCCCGAAGGCCTCCTCCCGCGAGGGCGAGACGAAGACGTCCATGGCGGCCAGCAGTGCCGGGATCCCCGGGGTGCGGCCGTCCGCGCTGTCACCCAGCGGGTCCCGCTCGCCCAGCAGGTGGATCCGGCTCTGCGCGCCCAGCTCCGCGGCCAGCAGCCGCAGCGCCGCGCGCTCAGGTCCGTCCCCGGCCAGCAGCAGGTGCGCGCCGGGCAGCGCGGCCACGGCCCGTACCAGGACGTCGAAGCGCTTGCCCGGCACCAGCCGGCCGACCCCGCCCACCACGAAGGCGCGTTCCGGCAGCCCGGTCCGGGCCCGGGTGGAGCGCCGGACGCCGTCCTCGAAGCGGAAGCGGGCCGATTCGATCCCGTTCGGTACGACGTGCACCCGCCCGGCCGGCACCCCCCACCCCTCGAGCCGGGCGGCGACGGTGTCCGAGACGGCCACCGTCGCGGCTCCGAGCCGCTCGCTCGCCAGGTACAGGGCGCGCACCCCGCCCGTCAGCGGCCGGCCCTCGATCTCGGCGTCCCCGAGGGAGTGTTCGGTGGCCACGACCGCCCCGGCGCCGGCGAGCCGGGCCGCCAGGCGTCCGTAGACGCAGGCCCGGTACAGGTGGGTGTGCACGAGGTCGTAGCGGCCCCGCCGGATGAACGTCACCAGTTTCGGCAGCGCCCCCAGGTCCCGGTTGCCCCGCATCCCCAGGTGCACGACCAGCACCCCGTCGGACCGCAGGCCCTCGGCGACCGGCCCGGGGTTGGTCAGCGTGACGACGTCGCTGCGCATCGGCATGTGCCGCAGCAGCAGTCTCAGCTGCTGCTCGGCGCCGCCGACGCCGAGTCCGGTGATGATGTGCAGCGCCTTCACGGCAGGACCACCCGCCGCAGCTCGCGCACCTGGTGGCGGACCTGCTTGACGCGCAGCCGCGTACCCCCGTCGGCCTGGCTGACATGGGTGCGGGGCAGGGCGTGCGGGCCCGTGAGCCGGCCGGGGTCGATGGCGCAGGCGTAGCCGTACCCGGCGGCCCGGGTGGCGGCCACCACCCGGGCGTCGAGGTGCCCGTACGGGTAGCAGAACCCCTCGGGCAGGGTTCCGGTGAGCTCGCGCAGCAGGTCGCGGCTGCCCCGCAGCTCCTGCTGGAGCACCTCGTCGGTGGCCGCGGTGAGGTCCTGGTGCAGCAGCCCGTGCGAGCCGATCTCCTGGCCGGACCGGGCGACTTCGCGGATGCCCTCGGCGGTGAGCAGTGACTTGCGCGGCCCGAGCGGGTCCCAGACGTTGTCCACGCCGAGCCGTCCGGGCAGGACGAAGAGGGTGGCGGTGCAGTCGTGGCGGCGCAGCAGGGGCAGCGCGTGGGTCAGGAAGTCGGTGTAGCCGTCGTCGAAGGTCAGACCGACGAGCCCGGCCCCGCCTCCGGCCGCCCGGGCCCGCAGCAGTTCCCCGACGGACACCCCGCGCAGCCCGCGGGAGCGCAACCACAGCAGTTGGGCCTCCAGGACGCGGGGGGTGACGGTGATCCCGTACGGGTCCTCCGCGGGGTCGGTGAACTCGGCGACGGAGTGGTACATCAGGACCCACGGCGATGCGGTCCGGCGGGTGGGGCCCACCACGGCGGCGGGCGCCGTGTCGGTGTCAGCGGACATTGCGGAACCTCTGCGTGAACTGGGAGGTGAACCGGTCGATCTGACCGGGCAGGGCGGTGACTTCGAGCGCGCGTATGGCGGTGCCGGCGGCCCCGAACATGACCGGGACGAGCAGGCAGCCGAGACCGGCGCTGAGCAGCGGGTCGGGGATCATGGGTCCGGCGATCCAGCCGGTGGCGCAGGCGGCGGCCGAGGACACCGCGAGCCGGCCGATGCTGACGGCGACCCGGCGGCCGTGGATGGGGACGATCCGTGAGCCGAGGCCGGTGAGCAGCAGGACGGCGGTGGTGGAGATGCCGAGGGCGTTGGCGGCAGCGATGCCGTAGGTGCCCCACCAGCCGACGGCGAAGGCTCCGGCCACGATGTTGACGAGCAGTCCGGCGCCCATCGCGAGCGCCGGGAACCAGGTGGGCCGGTCGGTCGAGAAGAAGGGCCGGGACAGGGCGCCGACGAGGCAGTGGCCGAGCAGTCCGAGTGCGTAGACCCGCATGACGGAGGCGGTGGCGAGGGTGTCCCGGTGGGTGAAGGCGCCGCGTTCGAAGAGGACCTCGATGATCTGCGGGGCGTAGCCGATGACGAGCGCGGTGCCCATCAGGACGGCGAGGCAGGCCAGTGCCAGGTCCTGTTCGACGCGCCGGCGGGCCTTCTCGCGCTCCCCGCCGGCCATCGCCTGGGCGACGACGGGGAAGGTGACGGTGCAGATCATCAGGGAGAGCACCATCGGCATCTGCGCGACCTTCTGCGCGTAGTTGAGGTGTGAGATCGCCCCCGGCG
Source organism: Streptomyces sp. NPDC045967 (assembly GCF_056430495.1). NCBI lineage: Bacteria > Bacillati > Actinomycetota > Actinomycetes > Kitasatosporales > Streptomycetaceae > Streptomyces > Streptomyces sp. NPDC045967. The sequence continues at coordinate 180,789 of NZ_JBWKLE010000007.1, forward strand.
GGAGGGACGCGGCCAGGAACCGCTCGACGAGCACCTGCGACTGCCGGAACACCGCGAAGAAGATGACGGGCGCGATGACGGCGAACGCGATGAGGGTCGGGCGGTCGCGGTCGCGCTGGCAGCGGGGGGCGCGCTTGGCCCGGGGCTGGCCGAAGCCCACGTTGCGGATGAAGGCGGGCAGTTGGACGAGGACCATCAACAGGCCGCCGGCGGCGACCCCGGCGGCGGCGGCCCGCACCCCCCACAGGGCGTGCAGCGCGACCAGCGTGCCGATGATGCCGACGTTGTACGAGACGTAGATCGCGGCGGGCGGCAGGAAGGACCGGTGGGCCCTGAGCGCCGCGCTGAAGTATCCGGCGACGCCGAAGGAGACCACGGTCAGCGCCGTCAGCCGGGTGCACTGCACGGCGAGTTCCGGATCGGGCAGGCCGGGCGCGAGCACGGCGACCACGAGCGGCGCGGCCAGGATCAGCACCGAGGCCACCGCGGCCAGGAAGACGAGGAGCCGGGGCAGCGTCGCCCCGACGAGCAGGCGTACGGGGTCCTGCGCGCGGGCCTCCATCCGGGTGAGCCCGGCCCGGCCGGCCGAGCGCCGCGCCAGGGCGTGGCTGAAGGCGGGCACCATCAGCAGGGCCATGGCGTCCTCGATGAGGAGCGTCGAGGCCATCTCGGGCACGGTCCAGGCGATCAGGAACGCGTCGCTGGCGTGCCCGGCGCCGAAGAGGTGGGCGATGGTCTGGTCGCGCACCAGCCCGAACACGGCTCCGGCGGCGGTCAGTCCGGCGGTGACGGCGGCGGCCTTGGCCAGGAACCGGCCGAGCGGCGGCCCGCTCCCCCCGGGGGAGGCGGGCGCCGCGGGGCGGCCCGGGCCGGCATGGCGCGCCGCGGCACGACCGGCGGCACGACCGGCGGCAGGGCCGTCCGCGCCGGGCAGGCCCGCGCCGGGCAGCCCCGCATCGGTGGACCCGCCGGGCGAGCCGCTGCCGCCCGGCGCGGCGGGCGTCCCGCCGGATCCGCGCGGCGGTCCCCCGGTGGCGTACGCCGCCACCCGCACCCTTCCCCGCCCGGCGCCCCCGGGCACCGCCCCGGCGATGAACCCGGGATCCCGCACCGCCGGGCCCTCCGCACCGGTCCCCTGCTCCGCCGGGGGCGCGGGCCGGCCGGGCAGGGCCGGGCCCGGGAGGAGCGGTTCGGCAAACGCCGGGCGGACCGCGGCGGGGTCCGGCACGGGGCCGGGGGCGGCGGGGACGGCCGGGACATGGGCGGGGCCCGTCCCGGGCGGAGGGCCGGGGGCGGGCCGTCGTGGCGTCGAGTCGGTCACAGGCCGCTCGAACCGTCGGGTACCGGCCCGCCCCGCCGGGAGGCCGCGGCCGGCAGGGCCCACCAGGCGGCCAGGCCGATGATCACTCCGGTCAGCACGGTGGACGGGCCGCCGATGTCCGCGTACAGGAAGTCGGTCAGCTGCCACACGAGCAGCCCGGTCGCGATCAGCCCGCAGTCGCGGATCCGCCGGGCCTCGCCGCGAGCGAGCCGGCGCACCCCCGCGACCAGCAGCACGGCCCAGCCGCCCACCAGGGCGACCAGCCCGACCAGCCCCTGCTCGCTCAGGACGAGCAGGTACATGTTGTGCGGGGAGAGCAGCGGCTGGCGGACGTACCCCCGGCCCGCGCCGGCGGTGTCACTGCCCGAGGACAGGCCCAGCGTGGCGTGCCCATCCCGGTGGGCGGGGAAGCCCTTCAGCCCGACCCCCACCGCGGGCCGCTCCCGCCACATCGACTCGGCCGCCGCCCACATGGTGTAGCGGTCGGTCACCGACTGGTCGGGGGCGCTGGAGACCTGCGTGATGGAGGTCAACCGCTCCGCGACCATCTCCGAGCCGACCCCGAGGCCGCCCACCAGGACCACCCCGGCGGCGCCCAGCGCGAGCAGCGCCTTCAGCGCCCGGCGGATCCCGGCGAGCAGCATCACCAGCACCGTCGCGCCGAGCGTGGCGATCCACGAGCCCCGGCTGAAGGACAGCACCAGCGGCACCACCAGGGCGAGCGCGCAGCCCGCGGCGATCCGCCGGACCCGCCGCGGCAGCCCCGGCGCGAGCGCGGCGGCCGTCGCCACGACCAGCCCGTACGCCACCACCGTGGCCATGCCCATGACGTCACCGGGGCCGAAGGTGCCCACGGCCCGGATGTCCTCGCCCTGGTAGGAGGCCCCGGTGCGGGTCGCGTACTGCACGCCCCCCACCGCGCCCTGGACCAGCGCCAGCACCACGAAGCACCCGGCGGCGATCCGGAACTCCCCGGCGTCGCGGACCAGCAGCACCACGGCTGCCGGGACGAGCACGAAGACCTGGAGGTAGCGCACGAAGCCGGGCAGGGCGGCGTACGGGTCCCCGGCGGTCACCGTCGCGACCGCCAGCCCCACCGCGGGCGTCCCGAGCACGAGCACGCCCAGCGGCGGCAGCCCCCGCACCCGCCCGCGCAGCGCCTGCACGGCGCAGACGAGGACCAGCAGCAGCGAGGCCGCGTCGGCGGGGCCGACCTTCCCGGAGGCCGTCACGTCGCCGGCGGGGAGCGGGGCCAGCAGGAGGAGCACCGTCGCGGCGAGCGGCAGCAGCGGCCAGTGCCGCCGCAGCGGTTGCGGCACGGCGTACCGGAGACCGGCCGGGGACACCGCGAGGCTCATCAGCTGCCCCCCAGCCGGAAGCGGAAGAAGGAGGCGGCGGTGCGGGCCAGGATCCACAGGTCCTGCCACAGCGACCAGGTGTCGATGTAGTGGTTGTCGAAGCGGGCCCGGTCCTCGATGGAGGTGTCCCCGCGCAGTCCGTTGATCTGGGCCAGGCCGGTGATGCCGACGGGCATCCGGTGCCGGGCCTCGTAGCCGGGGTGGACGGTGGAGAACTTGGCGACGAAGAACGGCCGTTCGGGGCGCGGCCCGACCAGGCTCATGTCCCCCCGCACGACGTTCCACAGCTGCGGCAGCTCGTCCAGCGAGGACTTGCGCAGGAAGGAGCCGACCGGGCTCATCCGCCGGTCGCCCGCCACCGTCCAGCGGGTGGCGGACTCGTGCGCGTCGGCGCGCAGCGTCCGGAACTTCAGCAGGGTGAAGGGCCGCCCGTACAGGCCGACCCGCTCCTGCCGGAAGATCACCCCCGGCCCGTCGCAGATCCGTACGGCGAGCGCGCAGGCGGCCATCACGGGCGCGGCGGCCACCAGCGCCACCAGCGCGAGGAGGGCGTCGAGGCCCCGCTTGACCACGCGCTCCAGCGGCCGGGCGGGGCGGGGCAGCAGGGGCTGGACGGCGTACCCCCACAGCTGGTCGGCGGGGTGCGCCACCCGCATCCCGGTGACCTTGGCGGTACCGGCCGGGTCGGCGAGCCACAGCCGGCAGCCGTGGTCGTGGAAGAGCCGGACCAGGGAGGCGGTGCGTTCGTCGGCCTCCGGCGGGCGGGTGAAGACGGCGTGCAGCACGGAGTTCTGGATGACCGCGCGCCGGACGTCCTCGTGGGTGGTGAGCACCGGCAGGGTGCCGGTGTCCGCGTCGGCGGGGGTCCCGGTGTCGGCGAGCCCGACCGGGCGCAGCCCGTACTCGGGGCGGCCGTGCAGGGCCGCGGCGACCGCGCCCGCGCCGCCGCCGGGTCCGACCACGAGGGTGGAGGCGGGCCGCCGGACGCGGGTGCGGCGCCGGACGTGGTTGACGGACCCGCGTCCCGCGCACGCCAGTACGACCTGCAGGCACACGGCCGTCAGCAGGGCGCTCCAGCCCAGCGCCCGGCCGGGCTCCACCGCGGCGAAGACCGCGGCCGCGCCGCACCACAGGACCAGGGACCGGCCCGCCAGCGCGGGCAGTTCGAGGAGCGCGGACGGCGCGAGCCGCGGCCGGTAGAGCCCGGCCTGCGCGTGCAGCCCGGCGAGGAGGGCGGCGAGCGGCACGGCCGCACCGGCCGGCAGGGCCGCCGCGCCGGGCAGAGCGGCCCCGGACAGGGCCGCCACGGTGAGGACGGCGGCCAGCACGTCAACGGTGAGCAGCGGGAGGACCCCGTCCCGGCGGCGGACCCGCCGGAGCCGTACGGCGGGCCGGGCCTGGCCGGCCCTGGCCCCGCGCGGCGGGTGGATGGCGGTCGCGGTACGGCGTGCCGCGGTGCCCGCCGCGGGCGCCAAGGCACCGCCGGTCGGCCCCGTGCCGCCCTGCGCGGTGTGCCGGGCGGGTGCGCTGTCCATCGTCATCGGCTGATGCGCTCCTGGTTCGAGGGCCGGGGCCTGCCCAGCAGTTCGTGGTACAGGCCGGTGACCGCGTCCGTGGTCCGCCGTACGTCGAAGTCGGTCCGCACGTGCTGCCGGGCCTGCTCTCCGAGGTCGGCGAGCAGCCGCGGTTCGGCCAGCAGCCGTCCCAGGGCCTTGGCCAGCGCCGTCGGGTCCTGCGGCGGCACCAGGCAGAGCCGTCCCTGGCCGGGCGGCAGGCTCTCCCGGGCACCGCTGACGTCGGAGACCAGGACCGGGCGGCCGCAGGCCATGGCTTCGAGCGGGGCGAGCGCCATGCCTTCCCACCGCGACGGCAGTACAACGAGATCGGCGGCTCGAAGCCACGGTCGGATGTCCTGGGCGGCGCCCGCGAAGAGCACGCCGCGGGGGGCGGTGCGGCGCAGCCGTTCGGTGTCGGGGCCGTCGCCGACGAGGGCGAGGCGGGCTCCGGGGACGGTGCCGAGCAGTTCCGGCCAGGCCCGCAGCAGGATGTCCTGGCCCTTCTGGGGGCAGAGCCGGCCGACGCAGACGGCGAGCGGCCCGTCCCCCCGGAAGGCGGCGGGCAGCGGCAGGCCGGCGCGGGCCCGGGCCTTGTCCTGGTCGGGGTCCGGGTCGCCGGGCCGGAAGTGGTCGAGGTCCACGCCGTTGCGGATGACCGACCAGCGGGCGGTGATCCCCTCGGCCTCGCCCGCGCGGCGCTCGGCCTCGCTGACGCAGAGCACCCGCCCGGCCCACCGGGCGGCGTACCTCTCCCAGCGCAGCGCGAGTGCGCCGGTGGCCCCGCCGACGGCGTCGAAGGACCAGGCGTGCGGCTGGAAGACGGTGGGGACAGCGCCGCGGGCGGCGAGCCGGCCGGCCAGCCCTGCCTTGGCGCTGTGGGCGTGCAGGAGGTCGGGCCGGACGCGGCGCAGCAGCCGGCGGGCCCCGAGCACTTCGGCGGGGAGGCCCGGTCCGGGGGACCGTCCGGCGCGCCAGGTGAGGACCTCGGCGCCGGCTTCCCGGGCGGCGTCGGCGAGCGTTCCGCCGGGCGGGCAGCCGACGACGGCGCGCAGACCCGCGGCGCTCTGGGCGCGCACGAGATCGGTGACGACCCGTGCGACACCGCCGTCCACGGGCTGCGCGAGGTGGAGGACGGTCGTGGGCGGTGCCGCCCATGGCTGTGTGGGCACGTGGAGTGGTCTCCTGCGTTCAGCGGCGCGCGTCCGTCCGGACGAAGAGCACGCCGAGGAAATGACCCTGGCTTTCGCCCGTGGACCCGAAGCTCGGATGGCGGGCGCCGCCGGGCAGGGCGGGGCTCAGGTCGAAAAGGTCCGCATCATGGCCAGCCGAGATTCTTCATATCATCAGGCTGTCGTACGGACGTTTGCCGTCCGCATTTCTTGATCGTGGAATTCAAGGCCGGGCGGGACGCCGGACCGAGTGTGCCGAGGATTCTGCGGTAGGAACCCATGACCCCGTCTCCGATTTCGATCAAGGAAAGAAAACAGGAGTGCACTTTGTCAGAAATCGGGCTGGAAATCACGTCGGACTCGCTCGTACGGCCTTTTGGGCGATGCCACGCACCCCTACAGCGGGCGGGTCGTTATGGCTTGCACCATTGTTCGAACCGGAAAGGAGCGGGAACGCCTGAGCGTCAACCGCAAGGTCCGAAACGTCGGCATCCGGGTGAAGCTACGCAACCCCGGCCGGGACCGGGCCGTTGTTCCAGGTGCTCCAGTACCGGGCAATCCTGCAAAAAAGGGACGACAATGATCAAGAAGATGATGGCCACGGCAGCGGTTGCGGCCTCGGTCGTGGGCATGGGCGCCGCCATGGCGCCGCAGGCGATGGCCATCGGGAACGACAACGGCATCAACACCGTGAACGGCAACGGTGCCTCGCAGATCTACGGCAACCAGGCCACCTACGGCCACATGAGCCCGCAGATGGCGCTGATCCAGGGCTCCTTCAACAAGCCCTGCATCGCCCTGCCCGCCAAGGCCAACGTGCAGTCGGTGCTGGCGCTGGTCAACGTCGGCGTCCAGGACATCCCGATCCTGTCCAACCCGATGAACCAGCAGTGCACCGAGAACTCCACCCAGGCCAAGGGCGACGAGCCGCTCTCGCACATCCTGGACAACATCCCGGTCCTCTCCGGCAACGTCTCCAACGGCAGCTGACCGAAGGACCCCGCGAGGCCGTCGCACCTTCGGGTCGCGGCGGCCTCGCCGCGTGAATGCGCGAATGGCACGCCGATTTCCACGCTCCCGGAATTCACGGGACTGCTGGGGAATTCGGCGGGGTCACCGGCGGGGATGTCCGGTTTCTTTTGCCCCGGCCACTCGTTGGTAATTCCGCAGTGGACAGACCGCTGCGGGAGCGACCGGAAAAGCAGACGGCCGACCGCCGAACCCCGCGTTCGGTGATGTCCGGGGCGACAGCCGCCGGCGAAGCGGCCCCGCCCACAGGGGCAGACCTCCTCGGGGTGGCCTCGGAGTGCACGGCGGTGCACTCCGGGGCCACCTTCGATACAGCACCGGCGCCAGCGCCGGAGACAGGGAAGGACCCATGCGACAGGTACTGAGCCGACAGGTACTGGGCAAGGGCATGCTGACGGCGGCGGCGGCGTCGAGCCTGCTGTCCATCGCGACCGGTGCGGCCTACGCGCACCCGGGGGCGACGGCCGAGGCCTCGCACTCTCCGGGTGTGCTGGCCGGCAACAGCGTCTCGGTACCGGTCACCTTCGCGCCGAACGTGTGCGGCAACGGCGTGGACGCGGGCGCGGCCCTCAACCCCTCCATGGGGAACACCTGCGTCACCTCGACCGGCTCGCACACCGCCGACGGCCACGACCCCGCCCGCTACCTCAGTCCCGAGAACGCCGAGGCGTTCGAGCGCTACCTCGAGGAGCGCCCCGGACCGCGGCACGCGCTCCCGGAGCAGCTCCGGGAGCAGCCCCGATCCGCAGGGCCGCGGCACGCGAAGCCCCGCCAGGACGAGCCGCGGCCCGGGGGCGGTTACGGCGGTCCGGGCCGGGAGGAGGGCGAGGAGGAGTGCGACGACCACCCCGCGCCCGCTCCGCCGGCCCAGCACGGGCCGCCTGCGCCCGAGCAGCCGCACCCGATGCCCGAGCCGGTCGAGGAGCACCCGGCCCCGCTGCCCACCCCCGCGCCCGGGCCGGAGCCCCTCCCGGAGGAGGAGCCCGCGCCGCTTCCCGCCCCGGTCGGCGAGGCACCCGCGCCGCTCCCCGTCCCGGTCGAGGAGGCGCCCGTGACGCTTCCCGCACCGGCCCCCGTCGTGGAGGAGGAAGCGCCCCGGCCGCCGCACGGGAGCCAGCCCGTGGAACGGCCGGCACCGGAGGTCGTCCGGCCGGCCGACCAGCCCCCGGCCGCCCCCGCCGGCGACACGCCCGTCCACCTGCCCCCGGTCGAGGAGGCACCTGCGCCGCTCCCGGCCCCGGCTCCCGCTCCCCTCCCCGCGCCCGCACAGGTGACCGCGCCCGTGCTGGCCGAGACCGGGGCGGGTCAGCCGGCGGCCGCGGCGGCCCTCGCGTCCGCGCTCCTCCTGGGCGGCGCCATCCTGTACCGGCGGTCGCGCGCGGCCTGAGGACACCCCGATAAGGCGAAGAGATATCGGCCGGAGAATCCCTTGTCGGATTCTCCGGCCGCTGTCATGTACCCGCGCTTCGCGTTTCCCGAGCGGCGGGGGATCGTTACGCAGGGCGAAAGCGGCGCGATGCCGCCGCCGATGTCCGACTTACGAAAAGCAGAGGATTTCGATAATGAAGCTCACGAAGGTCGCCGCTGTCGTGGCCGGTTCCGTCGCCGCCCTCGGCGCCTCCGCCCCCGCCTTCGCCGCCGAGGCCCCTCCCACCGTGCCGACGAGCCTTACGAGCGGCACGGCCACGGTGACCGACGCCGTGAACCCGGTCTCGGAGCAGCTCCCGCAGATCGCCGGCGCCGGACTGGCCGAGCAGGGTGAGCACGTCGACACCGTCCTCGGCACCGTCCAGCGGGTCAACCAGGCCCGCAACAACGTGCCCGGGGAGGTGCTCGGCATCGCGAACGGCGTCACCCAGGCGTCGCCGCTCCTCGGCGGCGTCCAGCTCAACGGCGGCGGCCGCTGAGCGGTCCGGATGTGACAGTGGGCGCCACCGGCGAGGCCGGGGCGCCCACAGTCGTCGTACAGCCGACGTCAGTCGTTGACGCAGACGTTGCCGAACGCGGGGTTCAGGAGCGCGATCACGTTCACGGTGTTGCCGCACACGTTGACCGGCACGTGGACCGGGACCTGGACCAGGTTGCCCGAGAGGACACCGGGGGAACCCACGGCCGCGCCCTCGGCCGACGCGTCGGCGACGGCGGAGCCGGCGGCGCCGGCCGCAGCGAGACCAGCGGTGGCCAGGACCAGAGCGGCCTTCTTGGCAGAGTTCATGGGAAGTGCACCTTCTGTTCGACGTTCTGCCCCGATCCGGGGCTCACATCGAGCGAAACGGTCCATCTTCCCAGACGACACGGTTCCACCCGCGATCAGACCTGTTCAGCTCAATCGTCGTAACCGCGAGCGGCCTGGGACGTTACGGAAGGTCCGGGATTTCCGGGATCTCGATGCCGGGCAGTTCCGGCACGGTGTCCACCGGCGCCGCCGGGGCCGGCAGCGTGGGCGGCGTCAGCGCCGGCAGTTCCGGGAGCTCCACGCCGGGGATCTCCGGCAGCTTGATCTCGGGGAGTTTGATCTCCGGGATCTTGATGTCCGGCAGGGTGACGCCCGCGGGCAGCAGCGCCTTGATGGATTCGAGGAGGCCGTTGACGAGGTCGTCGATGGGGCCGGCCGCGGCGCGCTGCTGGGACTGGAGCTGCTGCCGGGCGGCCGCGCGGTCCCCTTCCACGGCGCTCGCGGGGGCCGCCGCGCCGGTCAGTATGACGACGGCCAGGGCCGACGGGACGAGGAGACGGGCGCGGCGGGCGCGGGACGGCTTCGTGGAGTGCATGGATGTTCCTTCTGTGGTCGCGCGGATGCGGACCGAACGATCCGCTCCCTCACCCACCGTGCGAACGCCTCGCACGGAGCGCAACCGGAGGCAGGCGGACTGCGCGCTGCGTACGGGCTTCGCGCACGCGTCCGGGGGTTCCTCACCCGGGCCGGGGAAAACCTCGCCCCGCACGGGCCGTTTGAGTGAAGCACCGGAACCAACCCCTCGGCGGGGCAGTTGACCAGGGCGCTCCATTAGCGGGCACTCGTGCGACAGAAGGATCAAGATGTTCAAGAAGTTCATGACCGCCGCCGCTGTCTCCGCCGTCGCCGTCGGCGCCGGCGCTGCCGCCGCCGCCCCGGCCATGGCCATCGGCAACGACAACGGCGTCAACACCGTGAACGGCAACGGCTCTTCGCAGGTCTACGGCAACCAGAGCACCGCCGGTGACATGAGCCCGCAGCTCAGCCTCGTCCAGGGCACCCTGAACAAGCCCTGTGTCGGCCTGCCGGTCAAGGTCAACGCCCAGTCGCTGGTCGCGCTCGTCAACGTCGGCGTCCAGGACATCAACGTCCTGTCCAACCCGATGAACCAGCAGTGCACCGAGAACAGCACCCAGGCGAAGGGCGACGAGTCGCTTTCCCACATCCTGGACAACATCCCGGTCCTCTCCGGCAACCTCTCCTCCGGCAGCTGACCGCCGGGCCCCATGCCCGTGGAGCGAAGTGACGAGGGCCCCGGCAGCCGCCAGCTGCCGGGGCCCTCTCGCGCGCGGCCGTTCCCTCAGCCGGTCCAGAAGTCCCACCACCGGGTGAGGACGAGCATGGCGATCACCCCGATGTGCAGCGCGGGCGGAGCCCAGCCGAACTCGGTGAGGAAGACGCGGACCGGACGGGGCGAAGGCAGCACCCCCGTACGGACGTTGTGCGCGGTGACCGCCCAGAACATCAGCAGGGTCGCCACCCAGGCGAGGCAGCACCACAGGCACAGGGCGTGGATCTCGTACAGCGACTGGACCATCAGCCAGGCGCAGAAGCCGACGCCGAAGAGGGTTCCGGCGTTCAGACCCAGCCAGAACCAGCCGCGGTAGCGGGCGCCCGCCAGCAGACCCGCACCGACGCAGACCACGACGGCGTAGGCGGCCAGTCCGAGCAGGGGGTTGGGGAAGCCGAAGGCCGCCGCCTGGTCGCTCTTCATCACGCTGCCGCAGGAGACCACGGGATTGAGGCTGCAGGCGGGTTTGAAGTCGGGGTCCTCCAGCAGGAGGAACTTGTCCAGGGTGATCACCCAGGAGGCCAGCACCCCCGCTGCCCCGGTGGCGACCAGCAGCCGGGCCAACCCCCTCGGTGCGGCGCCCGGCTCGCTCTCGGCCCGGGTGGGGGGCTGCCCCTGCTGGCGCGGTACGTCCAGTGTATTCGTTGCCATGCCGGCCATAGTCCCGCGCTTCCCCCCAGAGCCGCCCTAACCATGCCCATCTGTACGGAAGTTGACCTGAAGGTGTGGCGGGAACCCCCGTTGCTTCCCGGACGTTTTACCGAATCCCGGACGTGATGTCAGACCCGGGGGTTACGTTGAGCGTCCGTGAAGTGACGAGCTGCGACGGCCTGGAGACCCACCGTGAGCGATCCGTACGAGACAACCGAGGCACATCTCGGCCGGCTCCTCGGCCGCGCCCTGAACTCCTTCGACCTGCCCGACCGGCTGGTCGAGCGCCTCGGCACGGCACTGGCCCACAGTTCCTGCCTCTACACCACGCGCCACAGCCCGGCAACCGGTGTCTGGCGGGAGATGCACCAGCACACCTACCTCCTGGCGGACGGCGGCTCGGCCGCACTGTGGGAGTTGGTGTACCGGCAGGAGGGTGACCGGACGGTCCGCCACGAGCTCTTCGTGAGCAGGGCGGAGACCTGCCTGGCCGTCGCCCGGCTGTTCGGTGAGTCCGCGTCGGAGGCCGCCTCGGACCAGGTGCTCCTGTCCGGTGACGGGGAGACGGGTGGGGACGTGGCGGCGCTGACCGCCCTCTTCGCGGCCTCCGCCTCGCCGCGGCCGCACCGGGAGTACGCGGTGGAGCAGTCCGCCGACCACGCCCGGCGGGTACTGCGGCGCGCGGAGAACGCGGACCGGCCCGGTGAGGGAGTCGCGGCGCGGCTGCGGTCGGCGTACGCCCACCGGATCACGCAGTCCTTCGGCGGGCGGCCCTGCGCCGCGGGCGGGCGGGAGGCCGGCTTCAGCCTGTACGAGCACGCCTTCGTCCTGCTGGACGGCCAGGAGGTCAGCCTGTGGGAGGTCGAGCACACGGCGACGCCGGACGGGCGGCACATGTGCGAGGTGTATGAGAGCGAGGCGGCCGCGCGGGAGGCGATGGAGCTGCGGGTGCGGTGAGGTCGCGGCCCCCCGCCCGCCGGCGGCGGAGGGCGGGGCACGCAGCCGGATCCGGTTTCCGGGGGCGGGCCGTCACGGCCGCCCCCGGCGCCGGGGGCCGCCTCGCTCAGGCCGCGGCGGTGACCCCGGCCGGGTCCGTCGCCGGCTCGGTCGCCGTAGCCGGGGTCGGCGCCGGCTTGCGCAGGCCCTTGAGCAGGATGACCAGGCCGGCGGTGGTGACGGTGCCGGCGGCGATGGCGGTCAGGTAGAGCAGCGGGTTGCCGATCAGCGGGATCACGAAGACGCCGCCGTGCGGGGCCCGCAGGGTGCACTCGAAGGCCATCGACAGGGCGCCGGTGACCGCTCCGCCGGCCATCGCGGCGGGGATGACCCGCAGCGGGTCCGCCGCGGCGAAGGGGATGGCGCCCTCGCTGATGAAGGAGGCACCGAGGAACCAGGCGGCCTTCCCGTTCTCCCGCTCGGTCCTGGAGAAGAGCCGGCCGCGGACGGTCGTGGCCAGGGCCATCGCCAGCGGCGGGACCATGCCGGCGGCCATCACGGCGGCCATGACCTTCAGACTCCCCTCGTTGGGGGTGGCCAGGCCGCCGATGGCGAAGGCGTAGGCCACCTTGTTGAGCGGGCCGCCGAGGTCGAAGCACATCATCAGCCCGAGGACGACGCCCAGGATGACCGCGTTGGCACCGGAGAGACCGGACAGCCAGTCGGTGAGGGCCCGCTGCAGCGAGGCGACGGGCTTGCCGACGACCAGGAACATCAGGAACGCCGTGACGGCCGAGCCGATCAGCGGCAGGACGACGACGGGCATGATCCCGCGCAGCGGGGCCGGGATCCTCAGCCGCTGGACGGCGAGGACGGTGCCGCCGGCGAGGAGGCCCGCGATGAGACCACCGAGGAAGCCGGCGTCGATGGTGAGGGCGACGGCGCCGCCGACGAAACCGGGTACGAGGCCGGGGCGGTCGGCCATGCCGTAGGCGATGTATCCGGCGAGGACGGGCACGAGGAAGCCGAAGGCGAGGCCGCCGGTCTGGAAGAGGAGCGCCGCCCAGCTCGCCGACTCCGTCCAGACGAAGTGCTCGGCGACGGAGGGGGCGGTGTTGATCTCGTACCCGCCGATGGCGAAGGCCAGGGCGATGAGCAGGCCCCCGGCGGCGACGAACGGGACCATGTAGCTGACGCCGGACATCAGCCACGTGCGCAGCTTGGCCCCGTAGCCGTCGGCCTCCTCCCCCGCCCGCTCGACCGGGGTCGGCGCGTGGTCGTCCACTTCGCCGCGGGCGGCCTTGCCGCGGGCCTCGGCGAGGAGTTCGGCGGGGCGGTTGATGCCGGCCTTCACACCGGTGTCGACGGTGGGCTTGCCGGCGAAGCGGTCCCGGTCGCGGACGGGGACGTCGTGGGCGAAGACGACGGCGTCGGCCGCCGCGATGTCCTCGGCGGTCAGGCGGGTGAAGCCGGCGGACCCCTGGGTTTCGACGCGGAGGTCGATCCCGGCCTCGGCGGCGGCCCCTTGGAGTGCCTCGGCGGCCATGTAGGTGTGGGCGATGCCGGTGGGGCAGGAGGTGACGGCCACGACGCGGAAGGGCCGCCCCGCGCCGCTCTCCCCCGGCGCGTCCACCGCCGGAGGGGCTGGCAGGACAGCCCCGTCGGCGTCTGGGGTGGGGGGTTCGGCGCTGGTCCGGGCCCCGGTCCCGGCCCTGGTTTCGGTCCCGGTCCCGGTTTCGGGGAGGGGCGGGGCGGTGGATACGGCCGGTTCGGCGGTCCCGTTGGCGGGCCCGGCCGCGGGGGCGGGGGCCGGCTCGCCGGAAATCCGGGCGGCGGCTTCCGCCGGGTCGGCGGCTTCGCGGAGGGCCGCCACGAACTCCGGCCTCATCAGCCGGCGGGCGAGGGAGGACAGGATCGACAGGTGGGCGTCGTCCGCGCCGGCCGGGGCCGCTATCAGGAAGATCAGGTCCGCGGGGCCGTCGGGGGCGCCGAAGTCGATGCCGGACCGGGACCGGCCGAAGGCGAGGGTGGGCGCCGTGACGTGGGCGCTGCGGCAGTGCGGGATGCCGATGCCGCCCTCCAGGCCGGTCGGCATCTGGGCCTCGCGCGCGGAGACGTCCGCCAGGAAGCCGTCCAGGTCCGTGACCCGGCCGCCGTCCACCATGCGTTCGGCCAGGGCCCGCGCCGCCGCTTCCTTCGAGTCGGCGGACAGGTCGAGGTCGACCAGTTCGGGGGTGATCATCTCGCTCATCGCGGGTTCCTTCGCTCGCGTCAGGCCGTGGCGGGGTCGGACAGGGGGAGGTCCAGGGGAAGGTCCTGGGTGATCCGGACCGCGTCGGGGCGCAGGTCGGAGGGGGTCGGCATGGCGCTGCCGGGGAGCTGGACCGCGGCCGCTCCGTGGGCCAGGGCGGAGGCGACGGCCTCGGGGCCGGCGCCTCCCGCGATCAGGAACCCGGCCAGCGAGGCGTCGCCCGCACCGACGTTGCTGCGCACCGCCGGGACGTGCGCGGTGCCGTAGTGGCTGCCCTCTGCGCACACCAGCAGTTGGCCGTCGGCGCCGAGGGAGGCCAGGACGGCGCCCGCGCCCAGCGAGCGCAGTTCCTCGCCCGCCTTGACCACGTCGCCGAGGGTGGCGAGGGGGCGGCCGACGGCTTCGGCGAGCTCCTGCGCGTTGGGCTTGACCACATCGGGGCGGGCGGGCAGCGCCGCCAGCAGGGCCGGGCCCGAGGTGTCCAGGGCGATCCGGGCGCCCGCCTCGTGGGCGCGGATCACGAGGTCGGCGTACCACTGCGGGCCCAGCCCCCGCGGGAGGCTGCCGCAGCAGGCGATCCAGGAGGCGGCACCGGAGCAGGTGCGGACCGTGTCCAGGAGGAGGAGGGAATCGGCGGGGGTGAGCTCCGGGCCGGGCGCGTTGATCTTGGTGAGGGTGCCGTCCGGTTCGGCGAGCGAGATGTTCGCCCGGGTCTCGCCGGCGATCGTGACGACGGTGACGTCCACGCCCTGGGCGACGAGGAGTTCGGCGAGCAGGGTGCCCGGGGCGCCGCCGAGCGGGAGGACCGCCGTCGTGCGGACACCGGCGGCGGCCACCGCCCGGGAGACGTTGACGCCCTTGCCCCCGGGGTCGACCCGGTCCCCGGTGGCGCGCAGCACCTCGCCGCGCTCCAGCGAGGGGACTTCGTAGGTCCGGTCGAGGGAGGGGTTGGGGGTGACGGTGAGGATCATACGAGCACGACTTCCGTACCGGCGGACTCGATGGCCGCCTTGTCGGCGGGGTCCAGCCCCGCGTCGGTGATGAGCAGGTCGACGTCCGCGAAGGAACCGAAGCACGCGAAGTGCTCCTGTCCGGCCTTCGCCGAGTCGGCGAGGAGCACGACGCGCCGGGCGGCGGCCATCGCGGCCCGCTTCACGGCGGCCTCGGCGAGGTCGGGGGTGGTCAGGCCGCCGCGGGCGGTGAAGCCGTTGGTCGCCAGGAAGAGCACGTCGGCGCGGATCTCCGCGTAGGCGCGCAGGGCCCAGGCGTCGACGGCGGCGCGGGTGCGGTGGCGGACGCGGCCGCCGACGAGGTGGAGGTCGATGCCGGTGTGGTCGGCGAGCCGGGCGGCGACCGGCAGCGCGTGGGTGACCACGGTGAGCGCGATGTCGACGGGTACGGCCGCCGCGAGGCGGCCGACCGTACTGCCCGCGTCCAGGACGATGCTGCCGCCGTCGGGGAGTTCGGCGAGGGCGGCGGCCGCGATCCGGTCCTTCTCGTCGGCGGCGGTGGCCTCGCGCTCGCTGAGGTCCGGCTCGAAGTCGAGGCGGCCGGCCGGTATGGCCCCTCCGTGCACGCGGCGGACCAGGCCGGCCCGGTCCAGGGCCGTCAGGTCGCGGCGCACGGTCTCGGCGGTGACCTGGAACCGGTCGGCGAGGGAGAGCACATCGACCCGGCCCGCCTCACGGGCGAGGCGGAGGATCTCCTGCTGGCGCTCCGGTGCGTACATGTGGTTTTACGTCCGTTCCATGCCCGACTGTGTGGCTGTGGTCCACAGTACGCCTGACAGGCGGGTGAAACAAAGCGAAACGGACATGCCCGCCGTGGAGAGGCGGGCATGTCCGTGATGTCGGGCCGAAAGCCCTGGCGCCGTGGCCGGGGAAGTCCTAGCCGGCCGGGACCTTCTCCGGGTCGGTCACGGCGAGCGTGGCCGGGTGCTCCGAGCCGCCCTCGCGCTGCTCCATCGGGATCGGCTTCCGCGGAAGCATGAACATCACCGCGAAGATCAGGAGCATGACGCCGGCGACCCACCACAGCGCGCCGCGGAATGCCTCGACGTACGGCGGCCCGAAGTCCATGTCGTTCTCGATCAGCCCGAAGAAGACGACGGAGGTCAGGGCGAGGCCGAGCGCGTTGCCCATCTGGCCCGTGGTGTTGATCAGGCCGGAGGCCGAGCCTGCGTGCTCGCGCGGCACCTCGGACAGCGTCGTGTCGTTGAGCGGGGCCACGATCAGGCCCATGCCGATGCCCATGAGGACCAGCGGGGCGACCATCTGCCAGGAGGTGATGCCCATGCCGTAGTGCTCGGACTCCCAGATGTAGAGGAGCAGACCCGCGGCCATCACCAGCGCACCGGCCTGGAGCACCTTGCGGCCGAAGCGCGGCACGAGCTTCTGCACCGAGATGCCCGCGGCGCCCGAGACGGCGAGGGAGAAGGGGATGCCGGTGCAGCCGGCGCGCAGGGCGCTCCAGCCCAGGCCCATCTGCATGTACAGCGTCCAGACCAGGAAGAAGATGCCGGTCGCGATGCCGAAGGTGAGCTGGACGGCGATACCGCCGGCGAAGCTCTTGACCTGGAAGAGGGAGAGCTCCACGAGCGGGGAGCCGTCCTTCTTGATCTTGTACTTCTCGTAGCCGATGAACGCGGCGAAGACGAACGGCGCCGCGATCATGCAGAGGAACCCCCACAGCGGCCAACCGTGCTCGCGGCCCTGGGTGAGCGGGAAGATCAGCATGACCAGGGCGAGGGTCGCGAGGACGACGCCGACGAGGTCGAGGCGCAGGGCCTTCGGGGCCTTCGACTCGCTGATGAACATGCGGCCGAGGATCACGGCCGCGATGCCGACCGGAAGGTTGATCAGGAAGATCGGGCGCCATTCGAGGCCGAACAGGTTCCATTCGGTCAGCAGCGCGCCGAGCATCGGACCGGAGACCGCACCGAGGCCGACGACCGCGCCGAACATGCCGAAGACCTTGCCGCGCTCGTGCGGCGGGAAGCTGACGTGGATGATCGCCAGCACCTGCGGCACCATCATGGCGGCCATGGCGCCCTGCAGGAGGCGGGAGGCGACGAGCATCGAGGGGTTCTCGGCGATGCCGCAGAGCAGCGAGGCGACCGTGAAGCCGCTGATGCCGACCAGGAAGACGCGCTTGCGGCCGTAGATGTCACCGAGGCGGCCGCCGGTGATCAGGCCCGCGGCGAAGGCGAGGGCGTAGCCGGCGGTGATCCACTGGATCGCGCTGGTGGACGCGCCGAGGTTCTGGCGCATGCTGGGTATCGCGATGTTGACGATCGTGACGTCGACCAGGTCCATGAAGGTCGCGGTCATCACGATGGCGAGCGCCAGCCAGCGGCGGCGGTCAGCGGGCGAGGTGGACACGTCGTGGGGCGCTTCGTTCCGCTCTTCTCGCACGGGCCCGTTCTCTCTCTCGGGCGATGTCTTGGACGTCTCGGTGCTCATGGAAGAAACCTAGACGCCATGTAGGTCAGTTGGTGTCCTATATCGCTGGCAACCTGGGGGCATGACCGACACCCCGGCACGTCTGCTGTCCCTGCTGTCCCTCCTGCAGACCCCGCGCGAATGGCCCGGGAGCGAACTCGCGGACCGGCTGCGGGTGAGCCCCCGCACGATCCGGCGCGACATCGAGCGGCTGCGGGAGCTCGGCTACCCGGTCGAGGCCACCCTGGGGGCGGACGGCGGCTACCGGCTGGTGGCGGGGGCGGCGATGCCGCCGCTGCTCCTCGACGACGAGGAGGCGGTGGCGATCGCGGTCGGACTGCGGGCCGGCGCCGGGCACGCGATCGAGGGGGTGGAGGAGGCGTCGGTACGGGCCCTGGCCAAGCTGGAGCAGGTGCTGCCCTCCCGGCTGCGGCACCGGGTCGGCGCGCTGCAGTCCGCCACGGTCGCGCTGACCCGGGGCGACGGGCCGAGCGTGGCCCCGGGGACCCTGACGGCCATCGCCTCGGCGGTGGCGGGTCCGGAGCGGCTGCGGTTCGCGTACGAGGCGGGGGACGGCGCCCGGTCGCGGCGGCTGGTGGAGCCGTACCGGCTGGTGAGCGCGGGGAGCCGCTGGTACCTGGTCGCCTACGACCTGGAGCGCGAGGACTGGCGGACCTTCCGGGTGGACCGGGTGGACGACGCCTTCGCGACGGGCGCCCGGTTCACGCCGCGCGAACTGCCGGTGGATCCCCAGGAGTTCGTCCGCAGCGGGCTGCGGGGCCGGCAGACGTACGCCGTCGAGGTCGCCTTCGCGGCGGACCCGGAGCAGCTGCCGCAGTGGCTGCGGGAGGCCGCCGTCGCGGAGCCCGGTGGGGGCGACGGCACGGCGGGCACGGGAAGGGGACCGGGTGCGGATGCCGTGATGGGGGCGGGGACGGGTGCGGGTGCCGGGGCCGTTCCGGCTGCCGGGCCGGGTGCGTCCACGCGGGTGTGCTTCGACAGCGGGGACTCCCCGGAATGGCTGGTGGCGCGGCTCGCCCTGACGGGGCTGCCGTTCACCGTGCGGGGACCCGCGGCGCTGCGGGACGCGGCCGCAACGCTGGCCGCGCGGCTCGCCTCGGCGGCTGTCGCGCCCGGCTTGTCCTAGGCCCTGGCCTCGAAGTGGCGCCGGGCAGGCGGGACTTCGACGACAGGGCCTGGTGCCGGGTCGTGTCCTTCGGATCGGCCGGGCGGGCCCGTGCGAGCAGGGGCCGGGCGCGAGGGAGCCCCGGCACCTGGGGGGGGAGGTGCCGGGGCTCGTCCGGGGGGCTTCGTCGCGGGCCGCCTAGGCCACGGCGTCGAAGCCGGTGTCGCGGGCCATCTTCTTCAGTTCGAGCAGGGCGTGCTTCTCGATCTGGCGGATCCGCTCGCGGGTCAGGCCGTGCTGCTTGCCGACCTCGGTCAGGGTGCGCTCACGGCCGTCGTCGATGCCGTACCGCATCTTGATGATCGAAGCGGTTCGCTGGTCGAGCTTGCCGAGCAGGTCCTCCAACTCCTCGCTGCGCAGCAGCGAGAGGACGGACTGCTCCGGCGAGATGGCGGAGGTGTCCTCGAGGAGGTCGCCGAACTGGGTGTCGCCCTCGTCGTCCACGGACATGTTGAGGCTCACCGGGTCCCGCGCCCAGTCCAGTACGTCGCCCACGCGCTTCTCCGTCGAGTCCAGCTCGGCCGCGATCTCGGCGTGCTCCGGATCCCGGCCGTTCTCGCGGTTGAACTCCCGCTGGATGCGGCGGATCCGGCCGAGCTCCTCGACCAGGTGGACGGGGAGGCGGATGGTGCGGGACTGGTCGGCGATGGAGCGGGTGATGGCCTGGCGGATCCACCATGTGGCGTACGTGGAGAACTTGAAGCCCTTGGCGTAGTCGAACTTCTCGACCGCGCGGACCAGCCCGGCGTTGCCCTCCTGGATGAGGTCGAGGAGCGGCAGGCCGCTGCGCGGATAGCGGCGGGCCACGGCCACCACGAGGCGCAGGTTGGAGCGGATGAAGACCTCCTTGGCGCGCTCGCCCTCGGCGGCCAGCGCCTCCAGCTCCTCGCGGGAGGGCGTCTCGCCCTCGCGCTCTATGAGGCCGTCGAGGATCTGCTGGGCGTAGACGCCCGCCTCGATGATCTGGGACAGCTCCACTTCCTTGGCCGCGTCGAGCAACGGAGTGCGCGCGATCTCGTCCAGGTACATGCCGACCAGGTCGCGGTCTGCGATCTCCCCGCCCACGGAGCGGGCGCTGCTCGTGGACTGACGACGGGCGACGGCGCGGGTTGCCATGCGTGCTCCCTTGCGATGAGGTTCGGTCGCGGTGCGGCTGCCGGACGGCCGCCCTGGCGGGCGGTGCGTCCCCGGACACTCTCCCGAGTGCCCGCTTCCGAAGGAAACAACGACTGGAATCGGGACAGAATTCCCCCGCCGGTCCCTCTTTTTCGAGATCTTGCAGTATCCTGCCCCGCCCCACCGGGGGCCGAGCGACCGCAGGAACCCGCAGAAGTGCAGGTCAGAGCGCCGGCCAGCGGGCGACCCGGGCGGGCATCGCCACGCCGCACTCCGACCCTGTAGACGGCCCGCACCGACACCCGGTTGCCTGAAATGTGGTCGCCGGGCCGGTCACGGGGTCCTAGCCGAACTGGAGGGAGCGCTTCGACAGGCCCATCCAGAAGCCGTCCACCGCGTCGCGGCGCGCGGCGAGGTCGCCGGACGCCTCGGCCGCCCCGAGGGTGACGAAGAGCGGGGCGAAGTGTTCCGTACGGGGGTGCGCGAGGCGGCCGGAGGGCGACTTGGCCTCGAAGTCGAGCAGGGAGTCCAGGTCTCCGGCGGCGAGCGCCTCGCGGCCCCACGCGTCGAACTCGGCCGACCAGGACGGCACCCCGGGGCCCGTGTGGCGCAGGGCGGCGAGGTTGTGGGTGAAGAAGCCGCTGCCGACGATCAGCACCCCCTCGTCGCGCAGGGGCGCCAGGGTGCGGCCGATGTCCATCAGGCGGCGCGGGTCCAGTGTGGGCATGGAGATCTGCAGGACGGGGATGTCGGCGGCCGGGAACATCTCGACCAGTGGGACGTACGCGCCGTGGTCCAGCCCGCGGTCCGGTATGTCCTGGACCGGGGTGCCGGGGGCTCGGAGCAGTCCGCGGACGGACGCGGCGAGCCCCGGCGCGCCCGGGGCGCCGTAGCGGACCCGGTAGTAGTGCTCGGGGAATCCCCAGAAGTCGTGGACGAGCGGAACGGACCGGGTGGCGCCGAGGGCGAGCGGGGCTTCCTCCCAGTGCGCCGAGACCATCAGGATCGCGGTGGGGCGGGGCAGCCGCGCCGACCAGGCGGCCAGCTCGCCGGGCCAGACCGGGTCGTCCGCGAGCGGGGGCGCTCCGTGGCTGAGGTAGAGCGCCGGCATGCGGGTCGGGGCGGCGGCGGTCATGGGGCGCTCCTCACTCGTCGGCACGGGGTCGCCGGACCACGCGGTACGGGTCGTACCGGCCCTCCGGGTCGTTCCGGGCACCCTTGCCATCCGGCACCAGGCTTGCAGCCCGGTACAGGTCACCCGAAAAGACTAACCCCGCTTGGTTCAAATTTGAACCAAGCGGGGTCGTCAGTCATTCCCGGGCGGGTGCCCCCGCCCCCGTCGCGCCCGTCAGTGCGCGATCACCGGGATCTTGAACTCGCTGTCGTCCTCCGCCGCGCCGGAGCCCGCGGCCACCGGGCCACCCGCACCGGGACGGCCGGTGGTGATGAAGGTCAGCGCGATGACGGAGCTGGCGACCAGGATGCCGACCGCCCACCAGATCGCGGAGGAGTACCCCTCGACCATGGCCTGCGCCTGGACCATCCGCGCGGCCGCGCCACCCGCCGCGGCCTCGGCCGCGTGGTCGGTCAGGTAGGCGGTGGTCGCCGACGCGGCGATGGTGTTCAGCAGCGCGGTGCCGATGGCGCCGCCGACCTGCTGCGAGGTGTTCACCATGGCGGAGGCGACACCGGCGTCGGCCGGGTTCACCCCGTGCGTGGACAGGGACATGGCCGGCATGAACGCCGTACCCATGCCGAGGCCGAGCAGCAGCTGCGCCGGCAGGATGAGCGCCGGGTAGGAGGACCCGACCTCGATCTGGGTCAGCAGCAGCATGCCGGTGGCGGCGAGCAGGAAGCCCGGGGCCATCAGCAGGCGCGGCGCGACCCGGGTCATGAGCCGGGCGCCGATCTGCGTGGAGCCCGTGATCATGCCCGCGATCATCGGCAGGAAGGCGAAGCCGGTCATGACGGGCGAGTAGCCCTTCACGACCTGGAGGTAGTAGGTGAGGAAGAGGAACAGGCCGAACATCGAGATCACGGCGAGGCCCAGCGAGAGGTAGACGCCGCCGCGGTTGCGCTCCAGCAGGACGCGCAGCGGCAGCAACGGGGACTTCACCTTCGACTCGACGAAGACGAACGCCGCCAGCAGCGCGACCGAGGCGACGAACATGCCCACGGTCACGGTGTCCGACCAGCCGGCCGACTCGGCGCGGGTGAAGCCGTACACCAGCGAGACGAGACCGAGGGTGGACAGCACCACGCCGGGGATGTCGAGCGGTGCGGGGTTGCGCGAGCCGGCCGGCTCGCGGATGACCATCCAGGCGCCGACGGCCGCGACGACCGCGAAGGGGATGTTGACGAAGAAGGTCCAGCGCCAGTCGAGGTACTCGGTGAGGACGCCGCCGAGGATCAGGCCGACGGCGCCGCCGCCGCCCGCGATCGCGCCGTAGATGCCGAAGGCCTTCGCGCGCTCCTTGGCGTCGGTGAACATCACCGCGAGCAGGGAGAGGGCCGCCGGGGCGAGAAGCGCGCCGAAGGCGCCCTGGAGGGCGCGGGCGCCCAGCATCATCGCCTCGCCGTTCGCGGCGCCGCCGAGCGCGGAGGCCAGGGCGAAGCCCGCGAGGCCGACGATGAAGGCGTTCTTGCGGCCCCACTTGTCGGCGATGCGGCCGCCGAAGAGGAGCAGCCCGCCGAAGGCCAGCGCGTACGCGGTGATGACCCACTGGCGGTTGCCGTCGGAGATGCCGAGGTCGGTCTGGGCGGAGGGGAGGGCGATGTTCACGATCGTCGCGTCGAGGACGACCATCAGCTGCGCCAGGGCTATGAAGACGAGCGCCTTCCAGCGGCTGGGGTCTGCGGTCAGCTGCGGCGGTGTCGCGGCTGTTTTCGGCATGGGGTTACCCGATTTCACTGTGCTGTGCGGAATGACTGAATAGACCGGAAAAGTCTCATGAGGGCTCTGGATGTGTCACATGGTTTTCGCCCGCAGGTCTTCGAACGTGGCCGCGGATCCGGGCAGTTCGGAGCGGGCCGGAGCCTGCAACCCGTCGAGGAAGAGTTGGAGGTGGCGGTGGACGAAGCGGTCGGCGTCGAGGCAGGCGACCCCGGGGAGGGGGCGGCTGAGCTGGGAGAGGGCGACCATCAGATCGCCGACTCCGATGTCCGCGCGCACCAGCCCGACGTCCTGGCCGGCGGTCAGCAGGGCCACGACCCGGTCCTCCAACGCACTGCGCGCGGCGAGCAGTTCGGGGTGCTCGCGGTCGAAGTCGCCGCCGAGCATGGTGCACAGGGCCCCGATCCGCTCGTCGGCCGCGGTGTGCGTGAACCGCCGCAGCGCGGCGAAGGCGTCGGGCTCTTCGGCGAGCGCCGCCTCGGCCTCGGCGCCGACCCGGCCCATCACGTAGAGCACGACGTGGTGGACGAGGCTCGACCGGTCGGGGAAGTGCCGGTAGACCGTGGCGTTCCCGATGCCGGCCCGGCGGGCGACCTCGTCGAAGGCGGCCGTGGAGCCGAACTCGACGAACGCCTCGCGGGCCGCGGCCAGGATGCGCTCGCGGTTGCGCACGGCGTCGGCGCGCGGACGCGGGACGGGTCCCGCGGTCAGCGAGCCGGGGGCCGCGGGCTCGACGCCGGTACGCGAACAGGCATCGGTACGGGCCTTCGGTGCGGCCCGGTCCACGGCCGCTCCCGGGACGGGCGGGGCCGCCGGGGCGGTGGGGCTGGGGCGCTTCATTCCGGGCCTCCCTGGCGCGGTGACACGTACGGCGTCCACCCAAACGGGGAGCCGGTCCCCGCTTCGTGGGACTCACGTACAAACGGGGAACCGGTCCCCGGTTATTTCACCCCTCCGTGTGACCTGGGCCACAGGTCGGAGCACGTTCGGCCGCCTCCGGCGCGCGGGCGGGCCGCAGCCGTCGGAGGGTGACGAGCAGAGCGCAGTACGGACAGGGCCGGCTGCCGCGGACCGAAGGCGATCTCCATGCCCCAGACCCGCCGGCGGATACGCAGATCACGGCGCACCGGCGCATGCATCGGCTTGACCGCGCTGGCCCTCGGCGTCACGGCGACGGCGAGCACGGAGATGGCCGGCCACGGCCAGTCGGCGGCCGGACCCGTGGCCACGACCGCCGAATCGGCGCTCGCGCCCTGCCGGATCGCCGGCACGATGGGCGTGCAGATGTCCGAGGGCCTGCCGACCCCGCCCGGCTACGCGCGCTCGACCGGTGAGGTCAAGGCGCTCAACCTGATGATCGACTTCCCTGACGCCAAGGGCGAGGGCACGGCCCTGGACCGGATGGCGGAGTTCTTCCCGCAGACCTCCAACTGGTTCAGGACCAGCTCCTACGGCCGGCTCAGCTACCGGGCCGAGGCCCCGATAAGGACCTGGCTGCGGATGCCGATGCCCTTCGCGGCGTACGGGATCGAGCGCGGGTCCGCCTACGAACCGGGCTACCGCCAGCTCGTCGAGCACATCGCGAAGGCCGCCGACTCCGAGGTGGACTTCAGCGCGTACGACCTGGTGAACATCCTGGTCACGCCGAACGCCGGACCGTCCGCTCTGGACACCGTCCTGTCCGTGACCTTCTCGGGCAACGCCGAGGCGCCGATCGCCGACGGGGTGCCGCTCTCCAACACGTCCTTCGTCTACAGCCGCCAGGACGACGGCTCCGGCACCTACCGCGAGACCGGCTACCGGGTGCTGCCGCACGAGAACGGGCACGTCTTCGGACTGCCCGACCTGTACACCTCCGACGGCGGCGGCGCGGTCGGGCACTGGGACATCATGAGTGAGGACTGGGGCTCCAACAACGACCTGCTGGGCTGGCACAAGTGGAAGCTGGGCTGGCTGGACGGCAAGCAGGTCAGCTGCGCGGCGAAGTCCGGCACGAGCGACCACGTCCTGTCGCCCCTGGCGGCCGCCGGCGGCACGAAGCTGGCGTTCGTGCCGCTGTCCGAGAGCGTCGGGTACGCGGTGGAGGTCAGGACGCAGGCCGGGAACGACGAAGCCGTCTGCAAACCCGGCGTCCTCATCTACAAGGTGGACTCCGACGTGGACACCGGCCAGGGCCCGGTCACGGTGTCGGACAGCGCGGGCTCCAGCGGCGGCTGCACCCGGCGGCCCAACGTGCACGCGGAACTGTCGGACGCGCCCTTCCGGCCGGGCGAGACGTTCACCGACGAGAAGGCGGGCATCAGCATCTCGGTCGTCGGCGAACTGCGCAACGGCAGCTACCAGGTGCGGATCATCCGGCCCTGAAGCCCCACCCGGGCCGCGCAGCGACGCGCCGACCTAGGGTGGGGCCATGGAGTCCTACACCATCGGGCAGGCCGCGCGCCTGCTGGGCGTGAGCGTCGACACCGCGCGGCGGTGGGCGGACGCCGACCGCTTCCCCACCCGCCGGGACGGTAAGCGCCGCATCGTCGACGGGCCCGACCTCGCTGCGTTCTGCGTCGAGGCCGCGCAGGAGGCCCCCGGGGAGGACGCGGACGCCCCGCACACCTCCGCGCGCAACGCCTTTCCCGGGATCGTGACCGGCATCAAGCTCGGCGACGTCGCCGCCCAGGTCGAGATCCAGGCCGGACCGCACCGGGTGGTGTCCCTGCTGACCCGCGAGGCCGTCGAGGAGCTGGGCCTGGAGGTCGGCATGCGGGCCACCGCCCGGGTGAAGTCCACCAGCGTGCACGTCGACCGCGGCTGACCCGTCGTCACCGCGCCGCGGGCGGTCACCTCCTGCGGACGGGCCGGGCCGCCGCGGGGTATCGCAGATGCGGATCATGCGCCACCCGCTACACTGACCGCGGTGGCCCGGCCTCACGGCGGGGTCCGCACGCCCCGCCTTCGTAGCTCAGGGGATAGAGCACGGCTCTCCTAAAGCCGGTGTCGCAGGTTCGAATCCTGCCGAGGGCACGATCTCGAGGGCCCCCGGCCGTTACGGCCGGGGGCCCTCGTCATGCCCCGGGAGCCCGGGGTGCGGACCTGCAGCGCAGGGGTGCGGCCGGGGACGGGACCGCGGGAGGGGGCAGGGTGATCCGGGCCTCCGCGCCGCCCTCCGGTGGATTGCGGAAGGCGAGGGCGGCCCCGAGGGCGCGGGCCTGGCCCGCCGCGATGGTCAGGCCCAGGCCGTGCCCCTTGTTCATGCCCTCCGTGCGGAACCGCTGCGGGCCGGCGGTGAGCAGGTACCGCGGATAACCGGGGCCCGCGTCGGTGACCGTCAGGGTCCGGCCGTCCACCCGGACCGTGACCGGGGCCGCGCCGTGTTTGTGGGCGTTGGCCACGAGGTTGGCGAGGATCCGCTCCAGGCGCCGCCGGTCGGTCTCCACCCGCGCCGGGGCGACCACCTCCAGCCGGGTGTCGGTGCCGGAGGCGCGGATGGTCCGGGCGGCCAGATCGGCCAGGTCGCAGGAGTCCAGGTCCACGTGCTCGCGGCCGGTGTCCAGCCGGGAGATCTCCAGGAGGTCCTCGGTCAGCGCGCGCATGGCCTGGACGCGGTTGCGCACGAGTTCCGCCGGGCGGCCCGCCGGCAGGAGCTCGGCAGCCGCGTTCAGGCCGGTCAGCGGGGTGCGCAGCTCGTGGGCGACGTCCGCCGTGAACCGCTGCTCCGCCTCCAGCCTGCGCTGGAGCGAGGAGGCCATCGTGTCCAGGGCGCGGGAGACGGCCGCGACTTCGTCCTGGCGGCGCTCGCTGTCGTCGACCCGCGCGTCCAGGTCGCCCGCGCTGATCCGGCGGGCCACCTGGGCCGTCAGGTGCAGCCGCCGGGTGATCCGGGTGACCCCGACCGCGCCGACGAGCAGGGTGCCGCCGATGGCGAGCACCGAGGAGCCGAGGATCGCCCGGTCCAGCTCGGCGATGGTCCGCTCGGCGGCGGTGAAGTCCACGGACACGGCGATCGCGGTGTGCTGGGCGGCGGGGGCCGCCGCCCACATCGCGGAGCGGCCGCGGTGTTCGCCGATGGCCGTGGCGCGTCTGCCGGTCAGCGCCATCGCGCGCAGTTCGGCCGGCAGGCCGACGGGGTCGATGCCCTCGCCGCGTGCCATCCGCGCACCGGTCTCGTACGCCGCGATGATGCGGTCCAGCTTGGCGAGGGCCTTCTCGCGCGCCGTACCGACCGTCTGGTGGGTCATGGCGCTGTGGACGAGCCCGCCGAGCAGCGCCGCGAGCCCGCAGCACATGAGGGTGATGAAGACCGCGGCCTTCCAGGTCAGGGTCGAGGTCCAGGCGGGCAGCCGGAGACCTGGTGCGCTGGTCCCGTTCATGGTCCTGTGGGCCCGTCCGTCCTGGCTGGTGGTGGAGACACGGCTGGCGTACGGCCGCCCGGGGCCGCCAGGTCACCGTAATGCGCCCGCCCGGCCGCGCTCCCCGCGGGCCCCCACGGGGGCGGCGGGCCGCCCGCGCTGTCGGGGGGTCGTGGAAAAGCCCCTCCGGCCGGAGCCGGAAGGGCTTCCCTGAAAGGGTTCGATGGGTCGGGCCGGGTCAGCTCAGGCCCCTGCTGCGTTCGCCGATGCGGTCGCCCTGCGGGGTGCCGGCCCGCTTCAGGGCCGCCTTCGTGTGCACTCCGCCCTTGACCTTGCTCCGCAGTGCGCCGTCGTAGCCGTGGCCCGGCGGGCGCGGCGGCCGGTCCGGCTCCTGGGCCCGGTAGACATCGGGAAAGTCCCGCTTCTGCTCTTTGCTCATCCCGTCAACTCCCTCGGGAAGCACCCAATCGGATTACTGGGATCGTATGCAGATATACCGGCCGATGCACCCGGACCGGACGTAAAGGATTTCCGATCAAGGTGTCGTCCGGTCCGACCGCCCGAGCGTGCCGTGCACCAGCTCCTCCGGGCAGGGCGTGCCGCGCGGCAGCTGGTACTTCGCCGCCACCCGGTACTGCCCCGGGGCCGGCGCCAGCAGCTCCGTCCACACGTCGCCCGCCTGGTCCGGGGCGGCCTTGAACAGGCATCCGGCCGTGTTCGCGTACTCCTTCACGGCGCCCGCCCGCGCCTTCGACGCGAAGGTCTCCTCCGGCGGGGCGACCGGCTTGCCCGCGCCGTCCACCAGTCCCAGCCACGGCGAGTGCGGGATCCGTACGAGCACCCGTCCGGCCTGCCGCACGTCGATGACGAGCCGGTCGGCGCCCGCCCGCACCACCGTGGCCGGCCCGGACACCAGGTCCGTCGGCTGGTGGACCTTGAACAGCTGCCAGTTCGCGTCCCCCCAGACCTGCTGGAGGTACGGCAGCCCCTCGCGCACCAGCTTCGCCTCGTCCTCCCCGCCCGAGTCGGGTTTGTCGGCGGGCAGTACCACGTAGTGCACCGCCCAGCGCTCCAGCCAGGCGCGGTAGCTGTCGGCGGACAGGGTGTCGTCGTAGAAGAGCGGGTTCCGCTCCAGGTCCGCCTGCCGGTTCCAGCCGCGCGCGAGGTTCACGTACGACGGGAAGGCGGAGGATTCGCGGTGGCTGCTGGCCGGGACCACCTCGACCCGCCCCCGGTCGGCGCCCGCCTTCTGCAGCTGGTCGACCAGGGGCGCCAGCTCGCGGTTCCAGGCGGCCACCGGGGTGGTGCGGACGATGTCCGTGATGCTGTTGGTGGTGATCCAGACGGTCAGCCCGGCAAAGGCGGCCACCAGGGCGTACCAGTGCCGGGAGCGGGGGACCGCATACGGCAGCGCCGCCAGCAGCACCGCCCCGCCGAAGAGCATGATCAGCCGGGTGACGTTCGAACCGACCTGGGAGTCGATCGCCCAGGTCAGGAACACGCCGAAGGCGTAGACGGCCGCGGAGATCCGGACGGTCTTCCA
This sequence comes from Streptomyces sp. NPDC045967, assembly GCF_056430495.1. Classification (NCBI taxonomy): domain Bacteria; kingdom Bacillati; phylum Actinomycetota; class Actinomycetes; order Kitasatosporales; family Streptomycetaceae; genus Streptomyces; species Streptomyces sp. NPDC045967. The sequence goes on from NZ_JBWKLE010000007.1 coordinate 209,105, forward strand.
CCGTTCGGGTACGAGGAACAGGACGGCCAGCGCGAACACGAAGGGCAGCCAGGCCGAGCCGAACTTCATCGGCTGCGTTCCCGAGAAGGGGAACAGCCACGCCGACAGCCCGACCACGGCCACCGGCGCCAGGCCCAGCGCGTAGGCGCCCGGCCGCCGCCGGCTCAGGAACAGTGCGGCGGCGACCACACCGAGGAAGAGCCCGGCGACCGGGCTGGAAGCGGTCGCGAGCCCCGCCAGCGGGGCCGCCACGGCCGCCTTCGCCCACCGCCGCCCGGCCCACTTGCGCGGCCAGCAGAAGACGGCGGCGACCGCGCCGAGCGCGAACATCACGCCGAGGCCGAAGGTGACCCGGCCCGACAGGGCGTTGCACAGCAGCCCGTACACCCCGGCGAGGGCGGGCCACAGGGGCTCGCGCACCGCGCGGCGGCAGCGGGTCAGGACCAGGGCGAGCAGCCCGGCGGACACGGTCCCCGCGACCATCATCGTGGTCCGGACACCGAGCACGTGCATGAGGTACGGCGAGACCACGCTGTACGAGACGGGGTGCATGCCGCCGTACCAGGCGAGGTTGTAGGCCGAGTCGGGGTGGCGGCCGACGAACTCGGCCCAGGCGTCCTGCGCGGCGAGGTCGCCGCCGCTGTTGGCGAAGCTGAAGAACCAGACGACGTGCAGCACCCCGGCGAGCAGGGTCGACACGGCGATGGGGTGGCGGCGGACCAGGTCCAGCGCCCGCCCGCCCGCACCGCGGGAGGCGGGGCCGGGGCCGGTGGTGGTGCCGGTAGGGACCGAGGCGGACGCGGGTACGCCGGTGGCGCCGTCGCGGCCCTCGCCGCGCCGGCCGCCCTCCTGTTCTTGCCGCTGCTCAGCGGTGGTCACCGACATACTCCCCAACCCACGAGTCCACACCCGCACACGCCCGCACACGCCGCGACCCGGCGCGTGGGCGCGGCGCCCGGCCGCCCGGACGGTCCGGGCCCCGCGACCCAAGACGCGTTCCGGCGCCCCGGGGTTGCCCGGGGCGCCGGAACCACGCTCCCACCGGCTGTCAGCCGACGCGTGTCAGCTTGCTGCCGAAGCCGGGCGCGGCGAGCTCGCTCTGCAGCGCCACCGGCACCTTCACCTGGCTCGCGCCCTCGCCGACGGTGAGCAGGCCGACCTCGGTACCGGCCTTGGCGGTCTGCGGGACGGTGCCGCCGCCGGTCAGCTTCACGTCCACGGTGAGCGAGGCCCAGCCGATCGCCTGTACGTCGGCGGTGGCCACGACCGGGGTGTGACCGCCGAGCCCGTCGTCGACGTAGCCGACGACCTGGCCCTTCGTGACGACGGTCGCGCCTTCGAGGGCCTTCTGCGTGCCGGTCATCAGCTGCTTGCTCGCCGAGATGACGCTGTCGATGATCGGCGGCTTGTGCTGGCCGAGGACGGCTCCGACGATCAGCTGGTTGGTGTTGCCGATCTTCTTCTGGGCGGCGAACAGGAGGTTTCCGCCGGCCTTCGTCGTCGTACCGGTCTTGATGCCGAGCGAGTCGTTGTACGGGACCAAACGGTTCCAGTTGTCCCACTTCTTGCCCGACGGGTCCACCCAGCTCGGCTTCTTGGTGATGTCCAGCAGGGTCTCGATCTCGACGAGCTTGAGACCCAGCTTCACCTGGTCCTCGGCGGTGCTGACGGTGGTCGCGTCCAGGCCCGACGGGTCGGTGTAGGTGGTGTTGGTCATGCCGAGGTCCTTGGCGGTGTCGTTCATCTTCTTGACGAACGCCTCCTGGGACCCGGCGTCCCAGCGCGCGAGCAGCCGCGCGATGTTGTTGGCCGACGGGATCATGAGGGCGGCGATCGCGTCGTACTCCGAGATCTTGTCGCCCTCCTTGACGGTGTCGAGGGTGGACTCGTTGTTGACGGAGTCGTTCTTCTTGCCCTCGGTCTCGGCCGTCTTGTCGACGTCGATCATCGCGCCCTGCTCACCCTTCTTGATGGGGTGGTCGCGCAGGATGATGTACGCCGTCATGGACTTGGTCACGCTGGCGATCGGTACGGGCTTCTGCTCGCCGGACTGGCCGAGCGTGCCGAGGCCGGCGGCGGCCATGTACGCCTGGCCCTCGGCGGGCCAGGGCAGCTCGGGCTTGGTGCCCTCGAAGGTGTAGGAGGACTTCGCGGTCATCACGAGGCTGGGCTCCGGCAGGGGGCGCACCAGCTGCACGACGGCGAGGATGATCGCCAGGAGCACGACGAGCGGGAAGTAGATCTTGAACCGCCGCACGGCCGTGCGGAGCGGGCTCGGCGGCGGGGGCGGGTTGTTCGTGAGGTCCGCCAGCATGTCCAGCGGCGGCTTGGGCGGCAGGGGCTGCTGGGTGGTCCGCTCGCTGCGGTCCAGCGAGGCGGGGGCGGAAGCGGCGGAAGCGGCATCCGCCGGGGTGGCCGGGGGCGGGGTCGCGGGCTTCGGCTGCCGGCCGGGCTCGTCGGTCCGCAGCGGCACGAAGGTGCTGGCCTTGGGCGGCGCGGAGGCCGGCGAAGCCGGCGAAGCGGAATCGGCGGGGCGCTCGGTCGGCGCGTCCGGCCGCACGGCGCGGAACGTTGCGGTCCGCTCGCTGTCGCCGTCCTGCGCCGCCGGAATCCGGAACACTCCGGTCCGCTCCCGCGGGGCGGGCGCGTCCGCTGCGGCGTCGGGCTCCACGGCACGGAACGCGGCGGTCGCCTGGTCGGCTCCCGACCCACCGGCGGAACCGGAGCCGGCAGCCCGCTCGTCAGCGGCCGTCTTGCCCGTGCCGGACGCGGAGGCGCCCCGGTCGGCGACCGGCTCGTCCACGGAAGCGGAATCCCGGTCGGCCACCGGATCGGCCGCCGCGCGGCTCGGCGCGGCGTCCGTGCGGACGGCACGGAACACAGCCGTCCGCTCGCTCTCGGCCGGATCGGCCTCCGGCGACTTGTCGGCCGCCGGCTGCACGGCACGGAACGCGGTGGTCGCCTGGTCACCGGCGGCGGTCTTGCCCGCACCGGCATCGGCGGCGGCAGCGGCATCGGCAGGGCGCTCCTCGGCGGCCTGGCCCGTGCCGGACGCGGACGCGCCCCGGTCGGCGACCGGCTCGTCCACGGAAGCGGAACCCTGGGCGGGCGTCGGGCGACTCGGCGCGGCGTCCGTGCGGACGGCACGGAACACAGCCGTCCGCTCGCTCTCGGCCGGATCGGCCTCCGGCGAAACGTCGGCCGCGGGGGACGCGGTACCCGAACCGGTGGCGGCGGCCGAGTCGGCGTCGGGATCTGCGTCGGCGCCGGAGACGGGCTCGGCTCCGGACGGGCCCGGCTTCGCGTCGGACGGCTCGTCGGCCGTGGCCACCCAGGCCGCCACCGCGTCGCGCAGCGCATCCCGGCCGGCGGAACCATCCGCGCCCGGTTCCGCGTCCACGACTGCGTCCGCTCTGCCGCTCTCCTCGCCCCCGTCGGCCTCCTCGGCGCCCTCGGCGCCGTCGGCCCCGTCGCCCGCGGCAACCGCGGCGTCCGCGTCCGCCGAAACACCCTCAGGCTCCCGCTGCCGGAACACCGACAGCCTCGGATCACGCTCCGCGGAGGTCGACGCCGCCCCCGACGCTCCCTCATCTACCGACTTGTCGGGGGACTCGCCCGCCACCAGTTCCTCCTCCATCGCCACCACGTCCGGCTGTCCGAATGTCTAACAGTGTCCCGTCTAGGGGGCATCGCCCCCGTGCTAGACGAGAACGACATAGCTGCGGGTTCCCCCACAAAGCGGCCACGCGCTCTCGACAGATGAATGTGAGAGGCGTCACCCTGTCACTCATCCACGCGGGGAGGCATGGATGGGCAGGAGCCGCAGAACAATTCCGGAGGAGCTTCTGCTGCTCGCCTTGGACCCGGCTACGGGTACCACGGCGCAGCCGCAGTCGCTCGACCTCGGCCTGGCCGGGGCACAGCTAGTGGAGCTGGCTCTGGCAGGACGGATAGCCCCTGACGGGGATCGTATCGCCGTGGTGATGCCACGGCCGACAGGAGATCCGACACTGGACTCCGCACTGGAACTGCTGCGCAGGCGCGGCAGCCCGGTACGGGCCGTCCACTGGATCGGCGGACCCCGGCTGGGGCTCCGCCAGATTTACCTCGCCCACCTGGAGCGCTGCGGCATGGTCCACGCCGTCGCGGGCCAGATGTGCGGGGTGCTGCCGACGACTCGCTACCAGGCGACGGACACGGCGATCAGTCGGGAGATCCGTGCCCGGCTGGACACGGCGATCCGCACCGGCGTCCCGCCGGACCCGCGGACCGCGGCGCTCGCCGCACTGGCCCATGCGGTCGGACTCGGCAAGCACCTGTACCCCGGTAACGAAGGGCGGTCGTCCAGATCCCGGCTGCGGGACCTGATCCGGCACGACCCGATGGGCGGACTCGTGGCACACGCCGTGATGGACGTCCAGAACGGTGTGGCCGCACCGCCGCGCCGCGACCGCGCACCGGCACCGCCGGCCGCCCGGGCCACGGCCGGCAGCCTGCCGCTGCAGCCGCGCCGGACGGGCGCCATGGCCCGCGCGGCCGCGCACTGATCGACCCGCTCCACCTGTGAGACCGCTCCACCCGTAAGACCCGCTCCACCAGCGAGACCCGATCCACCCGCTCGACCCGCTCCACCGCAACGCCCACATCACGCCGGCGCGCGGGGTGACGGGGCCGGCCCACCGGTCCCGCCACCCCGCGCGTCTGCTTTTCCCGGCCGTTCCCCAGCGCCGCGGCACCCTTCGGTGGCAGTCTGCTCGACATCAGACACGCAGAGAGACAGACAGCTGCACTACAGAAGAAGGCGGAGGTGCCGTTCACGTGGCGTCCAATGTCAATCCCACCGTCCGACGCCGCCGACTGGGCATGGAGTTGCGCAAGCTCCGTGAGGACAAGGGCATGACGGCCGAACAGGTCGCCGAGCGCCTCCTCGTCTCCCAGTCCAAGATCAGCCGGCTGGAGAACGGCCGCCGGTCCATCAGCCAGCGCGATGTACGCGACCTGTGCGAGGTGTACGAGGTGGAGGACCCCAGGCTCGTGGACTCACTCATGCAGATGGCGAAGGACTCCCGCCAGCAGGGCTGGTGGCACGCCTTCGGCGACATCCCCTACAGCGTCTACATCGGCCTGGAGACCGACGCCGCGAGCCTGCGCACCTACGAGCCCCTGGTGATCCCGGGGCTGCTCCAGACCACGGAGTACGCCCACTCCCTGGTCCGCGGCGCGTGGCCGGAGACCGCTCCGGCCGATGTGGACAAGCGCGTCCAGGTCCGCATGCACCGCCAGAAGCGGCTCTCCGAGACGGACAACAACAATCCCGAGCTCGGCCCCTTGCGCCTGTGGGCGGTGATCGACGAAGCCGCCCTGCGCCGGTGCGTGGGCGATCCCGAACTGATGATCCGGCAGCTCGAGTTCCTGATAGAGCAGTCGGACCAGCCGCACGTCACGGTGCAGGTGATGCCGTTCGCGCTCGGCGCGCACCCCGGCGTGAACGGCCAGTACGCGATTTTGGAATTCCCGGACGCGTCCGACTCCACGGTGGTCTACATCGAGGGCGTGACGAGCGACCTGTACCTGGAGAAGGCCAACGACGTGCAGAAGTACAGCGTGATGTACGAGCACCTGCGCGCCCAGGCCCTGAATGTCGACCAGACCCGGCAGTTCATCTCCGACATCATCGGCGAATACGCGGTCAAGGTCGGCGAGTCGCGGTAAAGGCCCCGAAATTCTCCGGGGCCTTGGGGAGGGCCGGTACCGTACACCGTCACTCCCCGGCCGCATAAGACCTGAATGGAATATGCCACTCGGTCGGGTGAACGGTTCCTTCACCCGTCAGGAGCTGCGGGTAGCGTCGATCACGTCGACCGGAGAACGAGCCGGTCGGCGCGGCAATTCAGGACCACTCGCAGAACCGGAGAGAACCATGGCTATTCGTCAGGGCGCCACGCACAACTGGACCAAGTCCTCCTACTCCGCCAACGGCGCCTGCGTCGAGGTCAAGTCCCCCGTCACCGAGGCCATCGCGGTCCGCGACTCCAAGGTGCAGGACGGTCCGTCCCTCACCTTCGCGCCCGGCTCCTGGACCTCGTTCGTCGACGGTGTCAACGAGGGCCGGCTGGGGCGCCTCGCCTGAACATGACGGCATGCTCCCCGACCGACCCGCACGCGTTAACCGCAGTATCCGCACCACCCGTAGTACCCGTAGTACCCGCACCACCCGTAGTACCCGCACCACTGACTGGAGCCCTCTCGACCGGTCCGCCGTCCTGGCCGAGGGGGCTCGGCCATGTCCGCGTGCGGCTACCGCAGCAGGTCGACGTACCGGTCGGTCCCCGGCACCGTGGGGATGAACGGCGCCACCAGCTCCACCCGCCCCAGCCCCGCCTCAGCGACCTCCGCGTCCAGCCCCTGGAAGCGGTCCCAGCAGGTCCGCGGGTCCTGCTCCAGGAACCACAGGAGCGTCAGGCGGGTGTCGACCCCCTCGACCTGCTTGACGTACGTCATCCGGTCGCCGGGCAGCGGCGTCGGCCGGAAGACCGGCACCATCGCCACCGGGGAGCCGTGCAGCCGATTCGGCAGCGACCGTGAGCGCAGCCACTCCAGCAGCCCGGCCCGTTGCGCGGGCCCATCGGTGTCGACGACCTGGAGGACGAGGCCGGCGTACGGGTGGTCGAGGGCGTGGAAGTCCCGCGGCCCCGCCGCCCCGTCGCGGTAGACGGTGGCCTCGTGGTCCTGGAAGGCCGTGAACACGTGGGTGCGGTCCTGGTAGACCCGCCCGTCCCGGTTGAGCCGCTTGTTGATGCCGACCGTCCACTTCATGTGCTCGTCGTAGCGGCCCTCGGTGACCCAGTACGTCGAGAGGTAGCAGCCGGCGGTGACGGGTCGGGCGACCGCGGAGTCCTCCGGGTAGCGCAGCTCCTGGAGTTCGCGGGTGGCCACCCACCGGCGTCCCGCGTACATCCACGGCATGGCCATGGCACCGGCGTAGTAGTGGTCGTCCTCGTACCAGCGGTTGTAGGCGTACTCGTGGCCCGGATGCGGCTCCACCATGGTGATCAGCGCATGGCCGGGGCGGACTCCGTAGGGGCCGACGGCCGCGAGCTCTGCGTAGTCACCGGCGCGGGTGTCCCGCTCTTCTGTCGTCATGCGACGGGTGTAGCTGATGCATCGTCATATCGCGAGCCCTTGCGCGTCGTTCACCATGTGACACATAGGTGTTGTCTGCACCTTTACCTGGCTACGATGCCCGCACCCACTCCCGGAGGAGCCACCCGTGCCCGTTGCCGCCGTCTCCGCATCCGACCACGACCCCCACGCCGACTCCGGCCCCGGCTCCGGCCCCGCCGAGGCATCCGGCTCCCGATCCACCGCCGCCCCGCCGCCCCCGTTCGCCCCGCGCGCCGTCTCGGTGGGCGGCTCTCCCGTCCGCGAGATCCTCGCGCTCACCGAACGCCCCGGGGTCATCTCCTTCGCCGGCGGCCTGCCCGCGCCGGAACTCTTCGACGCCGAGGGCCTGCGGGCCGCGTACGACAGCGCCTTCTCGGTGTCGGCGCGCCGGGCGCTGCAGTACTCGACCACCGAGGGCGTGCCGGAGCTGCGCGAGGCGGTCGCACGGCGGGCCGCGGCGCGGGGCCTGGCGACCGGTGCGGACGACGTCCTGGTCACCTCGGGCTCCCAGCAGGCCCTCACCCTCCTCACCGGCGTGCTGGTCGAGCCGGGGGACGTGGTGCTGGTCGAGAACCCCACCTACCTGGCCGCCCTGCAGTGCTTCGGGATGGCCGGGGCCCGGGTGGTGGCGGTGCCCTGCGACGGGGAGGGGCTGGTTCCCGAGGCCCTGGAGGAGATCGTCGCGCGGGAGCGCCCCAAGCTGCTCTACACGATCCCGACCTTCCAGAACCCGACGGGGCGCACCCTGCCGGCGGCCCGGCGGGCGGCGGTGGCGGAGATCGCGGCGCGGCGGGGGCTGTGGCTGATCGAGGACGATCCGTACGGGGAGCTGCGCTACGAGGGAGCCGAGGTCCCGTGGCTGGCGGCGCACCCGGGCGCGGAGGACCGGACCGCCCTGCTCGGCAGCTTCTCGAAGATCATGGCGCCGGGGCTGCGGCTGGGCTGGCTGCGGGCGCCGGCGGCGCTGCGCAGGGCCGCGGTGGTCGCCAAGCAGGCGGCGGACCTGCACACCTCGACCGTGGACCAGCTGGCCGCCGCGCACTACCTGGCCGCGGTGGACCTGGACGCGCACGTGGCGGTGGTCCGGACGGCCTACCGGGCCCGCCGCGACGCCCTGCTGGCGGGCCTGGCCGAGGCGCTGCCGGCGGGCTCGGCCTGGAACCGTCCCGAGGGCGGGATGTTCGTCTGGGCCCGGCTCCCCGCCGGCCACGACGCGACGGCCCTGCTCAAGACGGCCCTCGCCCACGACGTGGCCTTCGTGCCGGGGGCGCCCTTCTTCACGGGCGCCCCGGACCCCCGCACCCTGCGCCTGTCGTTCACGACGCACACCCCGGGGGAGATCACGCAGGGCCTGGCCCGCCTGGGGCGGGCGGGCCGGGCCTGAGCCAGAGGCCAACGCCTGCGGCCTCGGGTGCCGGGGCACCGGCTCGGTGCGGGCTCAGGGAGCGGCGGGCGGCGTGGGCCGGGCCGGTGTCGGGCCGGTCGCGGTCGGCGCCGTCGGCGCGGAGCCGGTCGGTGTGGGTACGGCCGGTGTCGAGCCGGTGGGTGCGGGCGCGGCCGGTGTCGAGCCGGTGGGTGCGGGGCCGGCCGGCTTGTGGGCGACCGGCACGTGGCCCGGGTACACGTGGCCGGGCGTGACGATGCTGGTGATCGCCTCGCCGAAGAGCGTGCTGGGCTCCTGGCCCTTGTAGCCGATGTCGGTGTTGAGCAGGACGACCATGGTCGCCCGGGCCTCCGGCAGGTAGACGGTCAGGCTCTGGTACCCGGGCAGGGAGCCGTTGTGGCCGATCCACCCCTGGACGTTGAAGATGCCGAGCCCGTAGCGGGCGCCGGGGATGCCGTCGATCGAGGTGGTCTTCAGGCGCTCGGCCTGGGTCGCGGGCGTCAGCAGGGTGCCCGTGGCCAGGGTCCGCGCCCAGCTGCGCAGGTCCCTGAGGTCGGAGATCATCGCGCCGGCGGCCCAGGCCCACGACGGGTCCCAGTCGGTCGCGTTCACGACCTTGCCCGTCGTGTCGTTCGTGTAGCCCTGCGGGTGCGGGTCGGGGTAGTGGGCGTCGGTGGGGAAGACCGTCCTGCGCAGCCCGGCCGGCTCGAGCACCTCCTGCCGGATGAACTCCTGGATGGGCTTGCCGCCGACCTTCTCCACCACCAGACCCAGCAGGATCAGGTTGGTGTTGCTGTACTGCCACTGCGCGTTCGGCTCGAACTGCACCGGGTGCCTGAAGGAGTAGTCGAGCAGCTGCTGCGGTGTGAACGGCTTCGTCGGCCCGGCGGCGAGCGCCTTGTTGAAGTCCGCGTCCAGGCTGTAGTTGAACAGACCGCTGCGCATGCCCGCCAGTTCGCGCAGGGTGATGCGGTTCCCGTTGGGAACTCCGCTGATGTAGGTGCCGATGGTGTCGTCGAGCTTCAGCTTGCCCTGGTCGACGAGTTCGAGGAGCGCGGTGACCGTGAACGTCTTGGTCTCGCTGCCGATCCTCATGTTGAAGTCGGTCTTCATGGGCGCGCCGGTGGCCTTGTCGGCCACGCCGAAGGTCCGCACGTAGCTTCCCTTGCCGGGCGCCCACAGGCCCACGATCACGCCCGGCACCCGCGTCATGCGCAGGACCTTTTGGACGGCGGCGTCCAGCTCCGCCGTGACGGGCCCGGTGAGTTCGGGGAAGGTGGCCCAGGCGTCCGGGGACGGGGCGGTGGAGGCGGAGGCGGACGGGTCCGGCGTCGGGGCGCCGTACGCGGGCGCCGCGAGGGGCGGGGTGAGGAGCAGACCTGCTGCGGCGGCGGCCACGCAGGGGCGGACCAGGCGGGTGGGAAGGGGAGCCACGGCTTGCCTCCTGTCGCACGAGGGGGTGGTACGAACGCACGTACGAGTACGCGGACCCCGTACGCGGACCAAGGCAGCCACACCAGCGTAGGCCCGCGCCCGGCCGGTCGCGAGGCGAGCCGGCCCCTGCCCGCAGGCCCGGGCGCGAGGCGAGCCGGCCGGTGTGCGGCGTCGGTCGCCGCGGCCGGGGGCCCGCTCCCGCCCCGCCCCTTCCCATCCCGCTGCCGCGACCCTAGCCTGACGAGCCGTCAGATACGCTCCCGCCGCTGGAGGCCCGTCATGCTGCTGCAAGGGAAGACCGTCATCGTCTCCGGAGTCGGGGCCGGGCTCGGGCACCAGGTCGCCGCCACCGTGGTGCGCGACGGCGGGAACGCCGTCCTCGGGGCGCGGACCGAGGCGAATCTGGCCAAGACCGCCGCCGAGATCGACCCCGGCGGAGCGCACACCGCCCACCTGCCCACCGACATCGGCGACGAGCGCCAGTGCGAGGCCCTGGCCGCCCTCGCGCGGCAGCGGTTCGGCCGGATCGACGCCGTCGTGCACGTGGCCGCCTGGGACTCCTACTTCGGCGGCCTGGAGGACGCCGACTTCGGGACCTGGGCGCAGATCATCGACGTGAACCTGCTGGGGACGCTGCGGATGACCCGGGCCTGCCTGCCCGCCCTGAAGGAGAACGGCGGCTCGGTCGTCATCATCGGCACGCAGTCCGCCGTCGCCGCCCCGAGCGAGGTCCAGCAGGCCGCCTACGCCGCTTCCAAGGGCGCCCTGACCTCCGCCATGTACTCCATGGCCCGCGAGCTGGGCCCGCACCGGATCCGGGTGAACACGGTGCTCCCGGGCTGGATGTGGGGCCCGCCCGTGCAGGCGTTCGTCACCTTCACCGCGCACACCGAGAACGTCCCCGAGGCGGAGGTGCACGCCCGCCTCACCGCGCGCATGGCACTGCCCGACCTGGCCACCGACGGGGACGTCGCCGACGCCGCCGCCTTCCTCGCCTCCGACCGCGCACGGGCGATAACCGGCCAGTCGCTGCTGGTCAACGCCGGTGAGCTGATGCGATGAGCACGCCGAACGGCTCCCCCCGCCCCGACGACCGGATCGTATGCTCGGCCCATGACCACTCCGAGTGACGCTCCGACCGACAACGCGATGCGCCGCGCGCTCCGGCGGGCCCGCGACGGCGTCGCGCTCGACGCGACCGAGGCGGCCGTACTCCTCCAGGCGCGCGGGGAGGCCCTGGAGGACCTCACCGCCTCCGCCGCCCGCGTGCGGGACGCCGGGCTCGCCGCCGCCGGGCGGCCCGGTGTCATCACCTACTCGAAGAGCGTGTTCATCCCGCTGACCCGCCTGTGCCGCGACAAGTGCCACTACTGCACCTTCGCCACCGTGCCCGGCCGGCTCCGCCGCGCGGGCCACGGGATGTACATGTCCCCGGACGAGGTCCTCGACATCGCCCGGCGCGGGGCGGCGCTCGGCTGCAAGGAGGCCCTGATCACCCTCGGCGACAAGCCCGAGGACCGCTGGCCCGAGGCGCGCGCGTGGCTCGAGGCCGAGGGGTACGACGACACCATCTCCTACGTGCGGGCCATCTCCATCCGGATCCTGGAGGAGACCGGCCTGCTCCCCCACCTGAACCCGGGTGTGCTGTCCTGGGCCGACTTCCAGCGGCTCAAGCCCGTCGCCCCGTCCATGGGCATGATGCTGGAGACCACCGCCACCCGCCTGTGGTCCGAGCCGGGCGGGCCGCACCACGGCTCCCCCGACAAGGAGCCGGCGGTCCGGCTGCGCGTGCTGGAGGACGCCGGGCGGTCCTCGGTCCCCTTCACCAGCGGCCTGCTCATCGGCATCGGCGAGACGTTCGAGGAGCGAGCGGAGTCCCTCTTCGCTCTGCGCCGGGTCTCCCGCGCCTACCACGGCGTACAGGAACTGATCATCCAGAACTTCCGCGCCAAGCCGGACACGGCCATGCGCGGGATGCCGGACGCCGAGCTCGACGACCTCGTCGCGACGATCGCCGTGGCCCGGCACATCATGGGCCCGTCGGCCTGCCTTCAGGCGCCGCCGAACCTCGTCGACGGGGAGTACGCGCGCCTGATCGGCGCCGGCATCGACGACTGGGGCGGCGTCTCGCCGCTGACGCCCGACCACGTCAACCCCGAACGTCCGTGGCCGCAGATCGACCTGCTGGCCGGGCAGTCCGCGGCGGCCGGCTTCGAGCTGCGCGAACGCCTCTGCGTCTACCCGGAGTTCGTCCGGCGGGGCGAGCCCTGGCTGGACCCGCGGCTGCTGCCGCACGTGCGGGCCCTGGCCGATCCGCAGACCGGGCTGGCCGACGAGTCCGCCGAGGTGGTGGGCCGGCCCTGGCAGGAGCCGGACGAGAGCTTCGCCGCGTACGGCCGCACCGATCTGCACACCGCCGTCGACGGTGAGGGCCGCACCGGCGACCGCCGTACGGACTTCGACGACGTCTACGGCGACTGGGACGCGCTGCGCGAGGCGGCGGCGCCGGGGATGGTGCCCGAGCGCGTCGACACCGATGTACGGGCCGCGCTCGCGCAGGCCGCCGACGATCCGACCCGGCTCACCGACGCGCAGGCGCTCGCCCTGCTGCACGCCGACGGGCCGGCCCTGGACGCCCTCTGCCGGATCGCCGACGACCTGCGGGCCTCGGTGGTGGGTGACGAGGTCACCTACGTCGTCACGCGCAACATCAACTTCACAAACGTCTGCTACACCGGCTGCCGCTTCTGCGCCTTCGCGCAGCGCCGCACGGACGCCGACGCCTACACCCTCTCCCTGGAGCAGGTCGCCGACCGGGCCGCCCAGGCCTGGGACGTGGGCGCGGTGGAGGTGTGCATGCAGGGCGGCATCCACCCGGACCTGCCCGGGACGGCGTACTTCGACATCGCGCGGGCGGTGAAGCAGCGCGTCCCGGGCATGCACGTGCACGCCTTCTCGCCGATGGAGGTCGTCAACGGGGCCACGCGGACGGGCCTGTCCGTACGGGACTGGCTGACGGCCGCCAAGGAGGCCGGGCTGGACTCGATCCCCGGCACGGCGGCGGAGATCCTCGACGACGAGGTGCGGTGGGTCCTGACCAAGGGCAAGCTGCCGACGGCGGACTGGATCGAGGTCGTCACCACCGCGCACGAGCTCGGCATCCGGTCCTCCTCCACGATGATGTACGGGCACGTGGACCAGCCGCGGCACTGGCTGGGGCACCTGCGCACGCTGGCCCGGATCCAGCGGAGCGCGCTGGCCAAGGGGGTGGAGGGCTTCACGGAGTTCGTGACGCTGCCGTTCATCCACACCAACGCGCCCGTGTACCTGGCGGGCATCGCCCGGCCGGGCCCCACGGTCCGCGACAACCGGGCGGTGACGGCGATGGCGCGGCTGCTGCTCCACCCGTACATCCCCCACATCCAGACCAGCTGGGTGAAGCTGGGCGCGCAGGGCGCGGCCGAGATGCTGCGGTCGGGGGCGGACGACCTCGGCGGGACGCTGATGGAGGAGACGATCTCCCGGATGGCGGGGTCGAGTTACGGCTCGTACAAGTCGGTGCGGGACCTGGTCGCCGTCGCCGAGGCGGCGGGACGGCCCGCGAAGCCCCGTACGACGCTGTACGGGGAGGTCCCGGCGGAACGGCAGGAGGCGGCCCGAACCTCGGACGGGCACCTGCCGGAGCTGCTGCCGGTCCTGGACTAGACACCCGGTCTCCCCCGCACCGGGCCGGCGGCTGATGGCGGTCGGCCGGCGGCCGAAAGTGTTCGATTTCCGGCCGTTCTCCGCCTGCTACGGGCCGCGCGACGGGCCTCTTCCGGACTCGGCCGGGGCCGTCCACTACAGTGCCCGCCAGTGCTGCCGCGGCGGCGGCCGCAGGCACGGCCAGGGGGACGGTGAGGGCGATGGACGCGACAACGGGCGCGAGCACGGCGGCCATGCGGGGCACACCGGCCGCCCCACCCGCGGGCCCCCGCCCGGGCGGCCCGGCGTCGAACGGCCGGGGCATACCGACGGGCCCCGGCCACCATGCGTCCGACGGCCGGGGCCTCGCGCACGCCCCGGCGGAGGGGGCCGCTCCCGGAAGGCGGGCCGGGGCCCCCGTCATCGGGCTGTGGGGCCGGTTCGAGCAGCAGGACTTCCGCAGCCGGGTCCGCGGCACCCTCCTCGGCTCCGCCATCGGCGACGCCTTCGGGGCGGCCGTCGCCGGGCTCCCCCTCGACGCCATCCACGCGGCGCACGGCCCGCAGGGCCTGACCGCGCCCACCACCACCCCCGTCACCGCCGCCACCCAGCTCACCCTCTTCACCGCGGACGGCCTGATACGGGCCCACGTACGCCGGGACACCGGTGCCTGGCACCCGCCCACGGACGTCCACCGCGCCTACCGCCGCTGGGCCGCCACCCAGCACGACTGGGGCCCCGACGAGCGCCGCGCGGACAACGGCTGGCTCGCCGCACAGGAGTGGCTCTACGCCCGTCGCGGCCCCGACCGCGCCTGCCTGACCGGCTTCGCCGACGATGTCCTCGGCACCCTCGCGCAGCCCAAGAACCCCACCGCCCGCAACGCGGCGGCCACCACCCGCTCGGCCCCCTTCGGACTGCTCGTCGGCTGGGATCCGGCGCTGGTGCTCCAGCTCGCCGTGGAGTGCGCCGCGCAGAGCCACGGCCACCCCGCCGCGTACCTCTCCGCCGGCGCCTTCGCCCTCGTCGTCCACGGCCTGACCCGCGGCGAGTCCCTGGACTCCGCCGTCCAGCGCGCCCTGGGCCAGCTCGGCGCCCGGCCCGGGCACCAGCCCGTCACCGACGCGCTCCAGCGCGCCCTGGCGGCCGTCACCCAGGGCGCCCCGGGACCCGCCGCCGTCGAAACCCTCGCCGACGGCGACGCCGAGGCCGCGCTCGCCGCCGCCGTCTACTGCGCCCTGGTCGCCGAAGACGTCCCGCACGGCCTGCGCCTCGCCGTCAACCACGGCGGGGACTCGGCCGCCACCGGGGCCCTGTGCGGAGCCCTCCTCGGCGCCCTGCACGGCGAGACCGCCCTCCCGGGGGCCTGGCTCGCCGAGCTCGAAGGCCGCGCCACGCTGCTGGAGCTCGCCGACGACTTCGCCCTGGAGATGACCCAGGGCCCGGCCCTCCACGGCCCCGCGGCCTCCTCCCCGGGCTGGCTGGCCCGCTACCCCCGAGGCTGACCGGTCCGCACCGCCCCGCCGCACCGCCCTGACACCCCCTCAACAATCGGTCCGCCAGCCCGTACCGTTGCGGTTCCCACGTCTCGGAGGTGTCCCAAGCCATGCGCATCGCCACGACCGTCTTCCTCACCGACCGCACCGTCTCGCCGGTGCGCCTCGCGCGGAGCCTGGAGGAGCGGGGCTTCGCCGGCCTCTACCTCCCGGAGCACACCCACATCCCGGTGAGCCGCGACACCGCCGCCCCGATGGGCGGCGAGCTCCCCGAGATGTACGGGCGCACCCTCGACCCGTTCGTGGCCCTCGGCCAGGCCGCCGCCGTGACCGAGCGGCTGCACCTCGGCACCGGCATCACGCTCGTGGCGCAGCACGACCCGATCGACCTCGCCAAGCAGATCGCCACCCTCGACCACCTGTCCGGCGGCCGCTTCACCCTCGGCATCGGCTACGGCTGGAACGTGGAGGAGGCCGCCGACCACGGAGTCGCATGGGGGACGCGCCGCGAACTGGTCCGCGACCGGATGGCCCTGATGCGCGCGCTGTGGGCGCCGCAACCCACGGCCTACGTGGGCGAGTTCTCCTCCGTCCGGGCCAGCTCCGCGCACCCCAAGCCGGTCCAGGCCCCGCGCGAGCTCGGCCCCGGCGTCCCCCTGTACGGCCCCCGCACCCTGATCGGCGGCCAGGCCGGTCCGAAGCTGTTCACCGCCATCGCCGACCACGCGGACGGCTGGCTGCCGATCGGCGGTGGCGGCCTCACCGAGTCCCTGCCGGTGCTGCGCCGGTTCTGGGAGACGGCCGGCCGCGACCCGAAGGCCCTCCAGGTGGTCCCGTACGCCGTCCAGCCCACCCCCGGCAAGATGGGCCACTACGCCGACCTCGGCATCGAGGAGGTCGTCCTCCAACTCCCCTCGGCGGCAGAACCGGAGATCCTGCGCACCCTGGACGAGTTCGCCCGCTACCTCTGAGCCCGGCGCAGGCCGGCCTTGTGCCCGCCTCTACCATTTCATGTACATCTGGTACATTACAGCCATGAGCGAGCCTGTGATCGAGTCGATGGCAGAGGTCCGGAGCCATCTCGCGGACGCAATAGACCGCGCCCGTCGCGAAGGGGTGCCCACGATCATCACGCGCCGCGGCAAGCACGAGGCCGTCGTGATCGACATCGATGAGTACCAGCGGCTGCGCCGCCTCGCCGACGAAGCCGAAGAGGCCTGGCTGAACACCCTGGCCGACGACTCCGAGAGCGAGGGCCTGGAGGGATCCGTTTCCCTCGAGGAGATGGCCGCGCTCCTCCGGGAACAGCAGGCCTGACGGATGGGCTACGTCACCCGGTTCACCCCGCACGCGCAACGCGACATGCTCAAGGTCCCCCGCCCTGATGCCGTGCGAATCCTGCACCGGCTCACCGAGCTCCAAAAGGCCCTCACGGCGGGGGACACGACAGCGTTCGACATCAAGGCCTTCCAGGGGCATGCGTCGCGCTGGCGCCTCCGCATCGGCGACTACCGAGTGGTCTACACCGTGGAGGACAACCGGCTCATCATCTGGGTACTGGCAGCGGCCCACCGCCGCGAGGTGTACCGGGCCCGCTGAGGCCCGGTACCGGCGAAGCGTCGGCCGACACACCACCGCCGGGGCCGTGCCGGCCATCCGTCAGCGCGTTCGGGCGGCGGCCCGGCCTGTAGCGTCGAAGAGATGCTCTGGTGACGGACGGTAGGCGGCGGGGGAGGCACCACCATGGGGTTCGAGCAGGACTGGGGTCAGGCGCGGTCGGCCGCGGCGGACCAGGCGGCCATGCGGCTGAACTCGGGGCCCACGCCCGGCCCGCTCCTCCCCGGCACCGGGGACTTCGGCTCCTCACCCGCGGAGAAGAAGGCCGCGGCGAACACCATCGAGAACGACCTGGAGCCGAGCACCAAGAAGGCCGCGGACCATGCGGACGAGGCTTCGAACGGCGCGGTGAAGGCCCTCGACGGCTGGAGCACGGCAGCCGGGCTGAAGAAGGTGCAGGAGACCTGGGACCGGCAGGTGACCGGATTGATGGGTCGGCTGGCCTCGGAGAAGACCGCGCTGCGTGGGACCTCGAACCTGTTCCTGCGCAACGACATCACGACGGGCGACGGCTTCGGCATCCTGAAGCCCTCCCCCGATTCGAAACTGAACGGGCTGTAGGGCGGCGGACGAGCACCATGCTGACGTACCACGAGGTCATGACGACCGACTTCGGACAGCTGACCACCGCGGCCGCCAAGTGGGACGAGATGGCCGGGGAGTTCAAGAAGGTCGAGGACCGCTACCGGGACAGCGTCCAGAAGATCACCCTGGGCGGTCAGCCCTGGACGGGAGTGAGCCTGGGCGCGGCCCGGACCAACTTCGACGGCACCCGCTACGAGTACTCCGCCGCACAGATCCAGGCGAAGGCGATCGCCGGCCTGCTGCGTGATGCCCACGAGCAGTTCACCGACCTGAAGAAGAAGGTCGAATCGGCCCGCGACGACGCGGTGAAGGCCGGCATGAAGGTCTCCGACCAGGGCCGCTGCACCTTCGACTTCTCCAGGGCGGACGCGGGCACGGCCAACGCCGCCCGGCACGACCCGGACCTGAAGAACGTCGAGAACTCCTGGTCGCAGCACATCGAAAGCGCGGTCAAGGCCCTCGACGACGCCGACCAGGGTGTGAAGATCGCACTGGAGGCGGCCTGCGCGGACGGCTACGGCGAGAAGAACGACACCACCTTCGGCACCGGGTTCAACGGCACGGCGCAGGGCGACGTCGAGGTGTACGAGGCGCGGAACGCGGAGGGCATCGCGACCCGCCTGGCGGGGGGTGAGAAGATCCCGGCGGCCGAGATGGCGGAGCTGCAGCGGTCCTTCCGCGACAACTCCGGCAAGCCCGAGTTCAGCCAGGTGTTCATCAACGGGCTGGGCGCGAAGGGCACGATCGAGCTGACGAACCGGCTGGGCGACCAGATCCACGTCAAGGACCCGTCGAACAAAGCCGACTACACGGCCCTGCAGAAGGGCCTGGGGGCCACGCTCGCCTCGGCGACGCAGGACCCGAAGTCGGAGGTCTACAAGAAGTTCCGGGCCGACATGCAGAAGGAGGGCCTCGAGCGCCGCAACACCTCCTTCACGGATCTGCGGCTGGAGAAGGCGTACGGCTACCAGTCGCTGGTCACGCTGATGAGCCAAGGCGGCGGGGACTACTCGAAGCAGTTCCTGCACGACATGGGCGACGACATCATGAAGGCGGAGAAGGGCCGGGACGACATCTGGGTCATGAAGGGCGGCGAGTACAGCGGGGAGCGGACCGGCTGGTTCGCCAACGACCCGATGGACGGCCTGCTCGGCGTGATGAGCCACGACCCGGCGGCCGCGGCGTCCTACCTCAAGGACGAGGACCGGATGAAGCACCTCATGGAGCGCAACTGGGAGGTGGTGCTGGAGGCGCACGAGCACGGCAACTCCACCCACTACTCCGCCGGCCTCGACAAGGACGACCGGGCGGGCTTCGCCGCCGCGCTGCAGGCCGGCGCCACGGGCATCGACCCGTCGGCGGAGAACCCGAAGTTCGTCGAGCACACCGCCGACAACAAGGCCGTCTTCAAGAACTCCATCGACCAGTTCGCGAAGGCCGGCGACGACCTTCCCGAATCGCTGCGCGAGCCGATGGCGAACGTCCTGGTCAACCACGCCGACACGGTGCACGAGGTCACCAGCAGCGTGGACATGCGCTCGCTGCCCGTGCCGCAGAACGACATGTACGAGGTCATCAAACAGGTCTCCAAGGACCAGGAGGCCTACGGAAACCTCAACTACGGCATCAACCAGGCCATGGTCGCCGAGATCCACGAGGCGGGCCAGAAGCACCCGGAGGAGTCGCTGCTGCGGGCCGGGCGCACGGTGGGCTTCCTGGAGGAGGCCCGCACCGCGGCGGTCGGCCCGGCCGAGACGGCCGCCTGGGACGAGAAGTGGATGTTCGACACGGCGATCGGCTACCTGCCCGCCTATGACGCGGAGGTCCAGGCCGGCTTCGACTACGTGGTCGACAAGTGGCTGGCGGACGAGCAGAAGCACATCGATCAGGAGTACGCGGACAAGGACTATGAGGCGTTCCAAAAGCGGAACGGCCAGCTGATGGCGCTCACTGACGAGTGGATGAAGCAGCACGACAAGGACACCGCCCCGCTCGTGCACCAGTCCAAGATGGACGAGGCCGCGGGCGCCGGTGCGGACCGCGCCAAGGGTGTCGCAGCGCCGGAAAGCGGAGCGGCCGGATGAAGCGGTCCCTCACCGCGGTAGCCGTGGTCGCCGTCCTCGCGCTGCCCCTGGCCGCGTGCACCGCCTCCGACGAGGCCCCGCCGTACACGATCTGCGGCACGCCCATCTCCCCGGACTTGTCCGGTCCCCTGCTGGAGCCGCACGGGAGCTTCAGGGAGACCAGCAAGGTGGACCGGAACGAACCGCAAGTGTCAGCGCCCTGCGTGATCGTCGTGGACGATGAACGTGCTCTCAGTTTCCGATTCAGCTGGCACAAGGGCGCCCCGGGAGACCTGCTGGCCCTCTCCCGCGAGAACCAGGTCTACGGCCTGGTGAAGCCTGCCGTGGCCGATCTCGGCTTCGAGCAGGCCGTGCTCGGCAACGACGGTGCCACGGCCACGGCTCCGTGCAAGACGGCGGGCGGCGACCACTTCACCCTCACCGTGCAGGCGAAGCGGGCCTACAAGAAGAATCCGGACCTGCGGCCCCACGTCGAGGCGTTCATGCGCACCTACATGGCGGAGACTCTGAAGACCCTCAACTGCGGCTGACGGCACCGCCCACGGCACACTCCGCCCACACCGTCTTGCCGATCACCCGGTCCAGGACGCCCCAGTCGGTGGCGAGGGCGTCGACGATGCGCAGGCCGTAGCCGCCTTCCGCCTGGTAGGTGTGCGGCTGGACGGCGGGGCGGCGGTCGCGGCGCGGGTCGGAAACCTCCAGGCGCAGGACAGCCCCCAGCAGGATCATGCGGAGCTCGAAGTCCCGTCCGAGGACGCGCCCGTGGGTGACGGCGTTGGAGGCGAGCTCGGCCAGGATGAGCCCGGCGTCGGCGGAGAGGGCGGTGGATTCGGGAACGCCCCACGCGTCCAGCTCCAGGAGCGCGAGCCGGCGGGCGAGGCGGGCCCCGCGCGGGGTGCAGCTGAAACGCTGAGTGAACGTGCGTACGAGGGCCTGGGGGTGGCCGGAAGGTGCGGTCATGGACCGACCGTCCCGCGTAGCCAGGGAAGTTCCCAGCAGGCCGACTACTACTTTTCAACTGTAGTAGTCCACTCTCTGGACAGTGGCAGTCACTGTGCGTGAGCCTGGTCCCGGGGAGGTGACCGCTGTGACGAGTGTCGACGAGAGCGGCGACGCCGAGGTCGAGCCGGACGACGACCTGCGGAACTTCGGCGAGACGATCAAGGCGTTCCGGAAACGGGCCGGCCTGACGCAGGAGCAGCTCCGGCCGCTGCTCGGGTACTCGGTGCAGTACCTGGCGTCGGTCGAGCAGGGCCGCCGCCACCCGTCCACGAAGTTCGTGGACAAGGCGGAGGAGGTGCTGGACGGCTTCGGCGTCATCCGCATCGCGGCGAAGAAGCTGTCGCGGCGGCGGGGGCTGGCGAGGTGGTTCCGGCGGTGGGCGGAGCTGGAGGAGGACGCGATCGCCCTCAACACGTACGAGTGCCGCTCGATACCGGGGCTGTTGCAGACGGAGGCGTACGCGCGGGCCCAGATCCGGGACGTGCCGCCGGTGGCGACGCCGGAGGAGGGGGAGGCCCGCATCACGTTCCGGATGGCCCGGCAGGCGCTGCTCCTGAGGACGCCTTACGTCGCGTTCAGCTTCATCATCGAGCAGGCGGTGATCGAACGGCAGACGGGCGGTCCGGAAGTGACGCGCGAGCTGATCGACCACCTGCTGGAGGCGGGAGAGCTGCCCAATGTGGACCTCCAGGTCATGCCGACGATCAGCCCGGAGCACGCGGGCACCGATGGCCCCTTCCGGCTCCTCGAAACCCTGGAACATGAGTGGGTGGGCTACACCGAGGGGCAGCAGTCAGGCCAGGTCTTCTCCGACCCCAAAGACATGAGCCTCCTCCACCAGCGGTATGCCAAACTTCGCATCCAGGCCCTCAATCCCGCCGACAGCGCGGGCCTGTTGATGCGATTGCGAGGATCCCTGTGAACAGCTCCCGGCTTGGGTGGTTCAAGAGCAGCTACAGCGGCAGCGAGGGCGACAACTGCGTCGAGGTCGCCCTCTCCTGGCACAAGTCCACGTACAGCGGCAGCCAGGGCGACGACTGCGTCGAGGTCGCCGCCTGTGCGGACGCCGTCCACATCCGGGACTCCAAGGTGGCGGCCGGTCCCGAGCTGGCCGTCGCCCCCGCCGCCTGGGGCGCCTTCCTCGGCGGGGTCACGGCCGGCCGTTGAGCTACGCCTCGTAGGGGAACCGGGCGGGCGGGGTCTCGCCCTGGAAGAAGGTTTTGGCGCGGGCCATCGCGCGCTCGTCGTTCCGGACCTGGCCGGGGCGCGAGCCGTTGCCGAGGAGTACCCCGCCGAAGCGCATCCGCAGGTACGCGGCCGTGTGGTTGAGGGTGGTCACCAGCCCGTCGGCGACCGCCTCCTCCTCGTGGGCCAGGGCGGTGACCCCCCACAGCGTCCGGCCCGCCATCCGCTCCTTGAAGTCGAGGCCGGGCACCCCGAGCCAGCCCGACCAGTAGTCGAGGTAGCGCTTGGTGTGCGCGGAGAGGGAGTACCAGTACAGGGGTGAGGCGATGACGATGTCGGTCGCCTCCAGCGTGACCCGCCGCAGTTCCTCCTCGGCCTCCCCGACCGGCCAGCTCCCGCTCTCGTGGCGGCCGTCCTGGAAGTCGGGCAGCGGCAGCTTCGCCAGGTCCACCCAGCGCTGCGGGGTCCCGGCGGGCAACTGCTCGGCGGCGGCGCGGGCCAGGATCTCGGTGTTGCCGTCGGGCCGGGAGCTGCCGAGGACGAAGAGGAACGAGCGGTCCGTTACAGCGGCTGGTTCGGTCGTCATGGTCTGCTCCGGTCTCGGTCGGCGGTTACCTCGCGTGCAACTCCCTTATCCCGGGCCCTATTCCGGACCGTCCGCGCTCCGTCCTAGGCTGCCCGGCATGATCGATTCACGTACCCACATCCGCGTCGCCCGGCCCTCCCTGGACCTGGCGGCCGCCGAGCGGTTCTACGTCGAGGGGCTCGGGCTCGACGTCCAATGGCGCAGCATCGGGGAGGGCGTGCCCGGCGAGCACGATCTGCTGATGGTCGGGCCCGCCGGGGGCGGCTGGCACTTCGAGCTGACGCATGACGCCGCGAACCCGGTCGCGCCCTCCCCCACCGTCGACGACCTCTTCGTCGTCTACCTGGGCGAGGCACCCGACGAGGGCCTCGTCGAGCGGCTCGTCGCGCACGGCGGGACCCGGGTTCCGGCCCGCAATCCGTATTGGGACGAGTGGGGCGTCACCGTCGCCGACCCCGACGGCTACCGCCTCGTGCTCTGCTCCCGCACCTGGGGCTGATCCCCTTCCCCGGCCGGCCAGAACCGGGCCAGGGCCGCCTCCTTGTAGGGCGCCGGGCTCACGCTCAGGTCTCCCGCCAAGGGGCGGTCCAGCGCCACCACCAGCAGCAGGCTGAAGCCGATCAGTCCGGCCACCGCGGAGACGAACAGCAGCTGCATCTTCAGGCTGCGCAGACCGAACAGGAACGTGAGCGGGACGATCACGAAGGCGCCGCCGTACACCAGCACTTGCAGCAGGACCGGCAGTGAGGTCTCGGCCATCGAGACGCGGGCCGGCGGGAAGGCGTCGGCGCTGCGCACGACCAGGGCCAGGTCGGTGGCCTCGGTGGCGACGATGTTCCGGGTGTTCTCGAGCTGCGTCCAGGGGGTGACGACGACGAAGGCCAGGATGATGCCGTAGATCGCGCCGAACATGCCGAGCGCGACCTTCGACCATCTCGTTGTGCTCGCCCTTCGCGAGGTGCGGGAAGCGCCGGCGGGCGGCCAGGCTGCCGGCCACGGCGAAGCCGGTGAGGCCGCCGACGAGGAGGACGGCGATGACGAGAGTGCCGAGGTGGTTGAGCAGCCAGAGGATCATGTGCTGGTCAACGAGCGTCGCCCCGGAAGGCCGCGCCCCCCGGGGTCCCGGGAGGCGTCGTTCCCGTCGGCCGGGGTCAGCGGACCTTCGGGGCGTCGGGCAGGCCGCCGGTCAGGGCGGTGCCCGTGCCCGAGAGGGAGGCGTCGGTGGCCTTGGTCGCGGAGCCGGCCGCCGCGGCGGTCACGCCGAGCGCGGTCTTGGTGTCCTGGACGGTCTGCCCGGGGTGGTCGACGATCTCGATGATCCGCCCCGCGACCGGCGGAGCCTCGGCCGGCGCGTCGGCGTGGGCGGCGACGGGGGTGAGTGCGAGGGCGGCGCCGCCGGAGAGGGCCAGGGCGGAGAGGGTGCGCTTCATGGCATTCATGCCGGGCCCAACGACCCCGCCACCGCCCGGGTCACCGCCCGCCGCCCCCGTTCCGCGCATCGGATGACGTCGGCGCCGCCCGTGCCGCGACACACCGCGGCCCCGGATCGGGGGATCGATCCGGGGCCGCGGTGCTGACTCGGCGGGTGGTGCGGGAGGGGGTGGGTCAGTCCTGGACCACCAGGGAGGGGGTGGAGGTGGTCAGGACCTCGCCGCGGAAGAAGGCCGGGCTGCGGCGCTCGGTGATGAACATGATCACCAGGCCGAGGGCCAGCAGGCCGACGCCGATGACGAAGACGTTGCCGACGCCCACACCGGGGAGGGTGGAACCGGAGCCGTAGGCCGGGTCCCAGGCGTCGTACAGGGTCTTGAAGAACACCGCGGCCAGCAGCAGGCCGCCCAGGGCCGGGAAGACGCCCTTGAAGAACAGCTCGCGCGCGGAGCGGCGCAGGTCGCCGCGGAAGTACCAGACGCAGGCGAAGGCCGTCAGCGAGTAGTAGAAGCAGATCATCAGGCCGAGCGCGAAGATGGTGTCGGTGAGGACGTTCTCGCTGACCAGGGTCATCACGGTGTAGAAGGCGCCGGTGGCGACTCCGGCCACGACCGTGGCACGGCCCGGGGTCTTGAAGCGCTCGTGGACCTTGGCGTAGGAGGGCGGCAGCGCCTCGTAGGTCGACATGGCGAGGACGGTGCGGGCGACCGGGATGAACGTGGTCTGCAGCGAGGCGGCGGCCGAGGCCAGGACCGCGACGAAGAGCAGGATGCCGAGCGCCGGGCCCATCACGGGGCCGGCGAGGGCGGCGAAGACGTTGCCGGAGGTCTCCTCGTTGCCGAGGCCGAGGCCCTCGCCGCCGGAGCCGACGGCCATCTGGGCGGCGACGCCGGTGGCCAGGTAGGAGCCGACCAGCACGACCATGGCGATGAGGGAGGCGCGGCCCGGGGTCTTCGTGGAGCCGGTGGTCTCCTCGTTGGTGGCCAGGCAGGCGTCCCAGCCCCAGTACATGAAGATCGAGAGCGAGAGTCCGGCGGTGAAGGCCGCCATGGAGCCGACCTCGAAGGGGTTCAGCCAGGACCAGGAGAAGGCCAGTCCGGTGTCGAAGGTGCCGGCGGAAGCCTTCTGGAAGGCCATCGCGACGAACACGGCGAGGACGACGAGCTGGAGGCCGACCAGGGCGTACTGGACGCCCTTGGTGGCCGTCATGCCGCGGTAGCTGATGGCGGTCGCGATGGCGATCAGGGTCAGGCAGGTGGCGATGTGGACGAGCTTGTTCTCGTCCAGGGCGGCGATCGACGGATTGCCCGTGATCTCGCCGGCCAGCAGCCAGAAGTAGGAGGTGGCGACGCCCGCGAGGTTGGAGAGCACGATGATCGTGGCGATCACCAGGCCCCAGCCGCACATCCAGCCGATCCGCGGGCCGAAGGCCTTGACGGTCCAGGTGAAGGAGGTGCCGCAGTCCGGCATGGCCTTGTTGAGCTCGCGGTAGGCGAAGGCCACCAGGAGCATCGGGAGGAATCCGGCGATGAAGATCGCCGGCATCTGCACGCCGACCTCACCGGCCGTGGAGCCGAGGGTCGAGGTGAGGCAGTAGACGGGGGCGACGGTGGAGATGCCGATGACGGCGCTTCCCACCAGGCCGACGGACCCCTTGCCGAGGCCCTTACCGCGCACATCGCCCTCGGCGACGCCGTTTACCGTGTCTCCGGCCTGAGGCCGAACGTCCAGCTGAGTCATGGGTCAGGACGTTAGATGCTGCGCATTCCACATCCGGAGGACGGAAGTCCGGTGTGAAAGCCCGCCGAAATCCTTTGAATCCAGAGACGTGCCCCGTTCACGAGAACGCAATGCAAGGTTCACATCGAAATTCATCCATGGTTCAACAGGCTCTCGCCGGACTGTTTCGCCATACGGAAACCGCAGCCATGTCCGTTTTGGGCGTTTCTAAAGTTTCCCACGTGACTTTCTGGTGACCACCGGTAACCCGGCAGGAGGGCCGTACCGGCCGGGGTGACGTGCGGGCGCCGGCCGCTCCGGGTGCGCGAGACTGGCCCCATGCCCACAGCCGACGAGCTCCTCAGCGCGGACACCGTCACCGACCTCGCCCGGCGCCTGGCCCGCGCGGCGGGCCGCCGGACCTCGCCCGCCGTGCACGCCCGCGCCCTGGCCCTCGACGGCCTGACGTACAGCGCCCGGGTCGCAGCCGTGCGCGACGCCGTCCTCGCCGACCTCCCCGGCGACTGGCCCGCCTTCGAGGCCGTCGTCCGCACCGCCCTCGCCGATCCCGGCTTCACGGGCTGGATGACCTTCCCCGTCAACGAGGCGGTGGCCGTGCGCGGATTGGAGGCGTTCGAGCCCGGTCTCGCGCTGCTGCGCGACCTCACCGCGCGGCTCACCGCCGAATCCGCCGTACGTCCCTTCCTGCGCGCCGACCCGGCCCGCGCGCTCGCCGTCGTACGGGACTGGACCGCCGACCCCGACCCGCACGTACGCCGCCTCGCCAGCGAGGGGACCCGGCCGCGGCTGCCGTGGGCGCCGCAGCTGCCCGCGTTCGTCGCCGACCCGCGTCCGGCGCTGCCGCTGCTCGACGCCCTGTACCGCGACGATTCCCCTTACGTGCGCCGGTCCGTCGCCAACCACCTCAACGACATCAGCCGGGACCACCCCGGGCTCGCGGTGGAGGCCGCCGCCCGCTGGCTGGGCGGGGGCGCGGCCGCCCCGACGACGGATCGCGTCGTACGGCACGGCCTGCGCACCCTGATCAAGGCCGGGCGGCCCGAGGCACTGACCCTGCTCGGGCACTCCCCCGACGCCCCGGTCACGGTGACCGGGCCGGTGGTCAGGACGCCGGGGGTGGCGGTGGGCGAGTACCTCGTCTTCGACTACGCCGTCACCCACACCGGCCCCGGCCCGGGCCCCGTCGAGCTGGTGGTGGACTACGTCGTCCACCACACGAAGGCGAACGGCGGCCGCACGCCGAAGGTCTTCAAGCTCACCACCCGCACCCTCGCCCCCGGCGAAACCCTCACCGGCACCCGGCGGCACTCCTTCAAGCCGCTCACCACCCGCCGCTACCACTCCGGCGAGCACCTGGTGCAGCTGCAGGTCAACGGCCGGGTGCGCGGTGAGGCCGTCTTCTCACTGGACGCCGGGGGCACCAAGCCCTACTAGGTGGTCCAGACGATCGACTGGATCTCGCTGTAGGCGTGCAGGGCGTAGGAGCCGACGTCGCGCCCCACACCGGAGCGTTTGAAGCCCCCGAACGGCGCCTCCATGTTCCGGCCGACGGTGTTCACGCCCACCCCGCCCGAGCGCAGCCGCCGGGCCACGCGGAAGGCCCGTGCCGCGTTCTGCGACCAGACGTAGCTGATCAGGCCGAAGTCGGAGTCGTTGGCCATGGCCACCGCCTCCTCCTCCGTGTCGAAGGGGACCACCACGACCACGGGGCCGAAGATCTCCTCGCGGACCACCCGCATCCGAGGGGTGCAGTCCACCAGCAGGGTCGGGGCCACGTAGAAGCCCTTGCCGTCCGCGCGGACCGCCGGCCGGTCACCGCCCACCGCGATCCGGGCGCCCTCCTTGCGGCCCAGCTCGACGTAGGACTCCACCCGGTCGCGGTGGGCCGCCGAGATGACCGGCCCGACCACCGTGCCCCGCGCCGCCGGTTCGCCGACCTTCATGAAGGCCAGGTAGCCCGTGAGCTTCTCCACCAGCGCGTCGTGGACGGACCGGTGCACGAGCACCCTGGTCGGGGCGGTGCAGATCTGGCCGGAGTAGAAGGAGAACGTGGTGCCGATGCCCAGCGTCGCGGCGTCCAGGTCGGCGTCCTCGAAGACGACGGCCGCCCCCTTCCCGCCCAGCTCCATCAGCTGCCGCTTCATGGACCGCCCGCACACCTCGGCGATGCGCTGCCCGACCGCCGTGGAACCGGTGAAGGACACCATGTCCACGTCCGGACTCTCCACGGCGGCCTCGCCCACCGCCACGGACCTGCCGCCCACGACGTTGACCACACCGGCCGGCACGCCGGCCTCCGCGAGCGCCTGCGCCATCTTGAACACCGACAGCGGGTCCTGCGGGGCGGGTTTGACCACCACCGTGTTGCCCATGGCCAGCGCCGGGGCGACCTTGCCCGCCGGGTTGGCCCACGGGTTGTTGTACGAGGTGACGCAGGCGACCACGCCGACCGGCTGGCGCACCTCCAGCGCGCCGAGGACGCCCCCCTTCCCCATCGGCCCGGCCTCCGTCACCTGCGGGGGAAGGCCCCTCTCCACGGGCTCCAGGGCTCCCCGGGCGTACCGCCGGAACCGGGCCACGCCCACCCCGACCTGCATGCCCCGGGCGACGGCCGTCGGCGCGCCGCTCTCCGCCCGGGCGAGCGCGGCCCACGGCTCGTACTCGCGCTGGATGATGTCGGCGGCCCGGTCCAGGATCGCGGCCCGCTCCTCCGGCCGCGTACGGGACCACGCGCCGAACGCCTCGGCCGCGGCCCGCGCCGCCTGCGCGACCTGCGCCGGTGACGCCTCGGGCGCGAGCCCGACGACCGACTCGTCCGCCGGGTCGACCACCTCGTAGTGCCCGCCCGCCGGCTCCACCCACTCGCCGCCGATGAAAAGCTTGCCGTCCGCCTGCCCGCCCGCTCCGCTCACCGCGTGCTCACCGTCCTCGTGTCCCTGCCCGACCGCAGCACGGTGCCCGGGATCGCGCCCGTCACCTCGTCGTCGCGGACGGTCTCCACGCCGTTGACCCGTACCGAGACGATGCCGACGGCCCGCGCGTCCAGCCGCGGGCTGTCCCCGGGCAGGTCGTGCACCAGGGTGGCCGGGCGGGCGTCGATGCGCTCCGGGTCGAAGAGCACCAGGTCCGCGTGGTAGCCCTCGGCGATCCGGCCGCGTTCGCGCAGGCCGAACAGCCGGGCGGGGTCGTCGGTGAGCATCCGCACCGCCTGCTCCAGCGGGACCAGCCTGCGGCCGCGCAGGCAGTCGCCGAGGAAGCGGGTGGTGTACGGCGCCCCGCACATCCGGTCGAGGTGCGCGCCGGCGTCGGAACCGCCCAGCATGACGTCCTCGTGCTGCCAGGTCTCGGCGCGCAGGGCCCAGCTCGCCGGGTCGTTGTCGGTGGGCATCGGCCAGAGCACGGTACGCAGCTCGTCGTGGGCGCAGATCTCCACCAGGCACTGGAAGGCGTCCTGGCCTCGCTCGGCCGCGATGTCGTTCACGACCCGGCCGGAGAGGCCCTCGTTCTCCTTGCTGTAGGTGTCGCCGATGACGTAGCGGCCGAAGTTCGCGAGGCGGCGGAAGACGCCGGCCTCCTTGGAGTCGGCCCGCTCCAGCATCCGGGCGCGTACGGCCGGGTCACGCAGCTGCGCGATCCGCTCGGGGACGGGCAGGCCGAGGACCTCGCCCCAGCCGGGGATGAGGTTGAGCGCGCAGAAGGTGCCCAGCGACATGTTCATGGGGGTGAGGATCGGCATGGTCAGGGCGACGATCCGGCCGCCGGCCACGCGGGCGCGCTCGCTCGGGACGAGCTGGCGCGGGACCCGCTCCGGGACGGAGGCGTCGATGGTGAGGACGTTCCAGTTCAGGGGCCGGCCGGCGGCGGCGCTCATCTCGACGAACAGGTCGATCTCCGCGTCGGAGAACTGGTCGAGGCAGCCCGCGACGATGGCTTCGAGCTGCGTTCCCTCGTGCTCGGCGACCGCTCTGGAGAGGGCGAGGAGCTCGGCGGGCTTTGCGTGGCGGGAGGCGACGGGGGCGCCGTCGCCGTCGGAGTGGGTGGAGGACTGGGTGGTGGACAGGCCCCAGGCGCCGGCGTCCATGGCGTCGTGGAAGAGGTCGAGCATCTGCTGCATCTGCTCGGGCGTGGGCTGCCCGCCGACCGCGTCCTCGCCCATCACGTGCCGGCGCAGGGCGCAGTGGCCGACCATGAACCCGGCGTTGACGGCGATCCGGCCCTCGAGGGCGTCGAGGTACTCGCCGAAGCCGGACCAGGTCCAGTCGACGCCCTCCTCCAGGGCCCTGAGGGACATGCCCTCGACCTTGCTCATCATGCGGCGGGTGTAGTCGGCGTCCTCGGGGCGGTCCGGGTGCAGCGGGGCCAGGGTGAAGCCGCAGTTGCCGCCGGCGACGGTGGTGACGCCGTGGTTCATGGAGGGGGTGGCGTACGGGTCCCAGAAGAGCTGGGCGTCGTAGTGCGTGTGGGGGTCGACGAAGCCGGGGGTGAGGACCAGCCCGGTGGCGTCCTCGGTGGTACGGGCCGCCTCCGTGACCGTGCCGGGGTCGCCGAGGGCGACGATCCGGCCGTCGCGCAGGCCGACGTCCGCCGGGCGGGCGGGGGCGCCGGTGCCGTCGACGACGGTGGCGCCCTTGATCAGGTGGTCGAGCATGACGTCCCTTCTGCCGGTGCCGGAAGATCCAGCCCCTCCGGCGTTTGAGGAGCGGGGGTACGGGGGCGGAGCCCCCGCAACGGCGCCGCACCCGCGGGCGGACGATGGGCCCCGGCCGGTGGCCGCCCGGCCGGGGCCGGTGGGGGACGGCGGTCCGGGAAGACGCCGCCCCGACCCCCCGCCGGGTCAGACGGCCTGGCGGAAGCGGGTGGTGCGGTGGACCGGGTCGGTGTCGATCTCCGGGATGACGTGCTCGCCGATGAGCTTGATCGTGGTCATGGTGTCCTCGTACGACACCCCGGTCGGCAGCCCGAAGGACAGCTGGTCCGCGCCCGCCTGCTCCCAGCGCTTGCACTGCGCGCGGACCTCCGAGGGGTCGCCGCAGATCATCAGCTCCTCGGCGATCAGCAGCTCGATGATCTCCGCGTTGTACTCGGGCAGCAGCTCGGGCCACTGCGGGATCGCCTCCGGCCGGGGGAAGGTGTCGTGGTAGCGGAAGACCAGCGACTGGAAGCGGTTCATGTGCGCGTTGACCGCTATCTCGACGGCCTTGTCGTGGGTCTCGGCGCAGATCGCCGTCGAGGTGACCATGACGTTGTCGTTGACGAAGGCGCCGATCGCCTTGGCCTCCTGGATGGCCGTCTTGTACTGCTCGAGGACCCATTCCATGTCGGAGACCTTCTGCACGCTGAAGCCGAGGACGCCCAGGCCCTTCTTCGCCGCCATCGCGTACGAGGAGGGCGAGCCGGCGGCGTACCACATGGCGGGGTGCGCCTTGCCGTACGGCTTGGGGAAGATCTTGCGCGGCGGCAGCGACCAGTGCTTGCCCTGGAAGCCCTCGTACTCCTCCTGGAGGAACATCTTGGGGAACTCCGCGATGGTCTCCTCCCAGATCTCCTTCGTGCCGTTCATGTCCTCGATGCCGGGCAGGAAGCCGAGGATCTCGTGGCTGCCCGCGCCGCGGCCGGTGCCGAACTCGAAGCGGCCCTTGGAGAGGTGGTCGAGCATGGCGACCTTCTCCGCCACCTTGACCGGGTGGTTCACCGGGGCGAGCGGGTTGAAGATGCCGGAGCCGAGGTGGATCCGCTCGGTCGCGTGCGCGAGGTAGCCGAGGAAGACCTCGTTCGCCGAGAGGTGGGAGTACTCCTCCAGGAAGTGGTGCTCGGAGGCCCAGGCGTACTTGAAGCCCGACTTGTCGGCCTGGATGACGTACTCGGTCTCCTCGATCAGCGCCTTGTGCTCCGCCTCGGGGTCGACCTTGGACCGTGACTCGGCCACGTATCCCTGCACGAAGAGCCCGAATTCCAAGGGAGTTCACCGTCCTTTAATTTCTGACGCTGCGTCAGATTCGATGCCCCGACTGTTCCACCGCCGGGGCGGGAGCGTCAATACCTGACGCTCCATCAGATGAGGCGCCGGGTGGCGCCGTTAGAGGATGCTCACGCCCGCCATCCAGCCGCCGTCGATCACGAACGGCTGGCCGGTGATGTACGAGGAGTCCCCGCTGGTCAGGAAGAGGGCCAGCTGCGCGATCTCCTCCGGCCGCCCGACCCGCCCCATCGGCACGACCCGCCGGTAGAGCTCCGCCATCGCCTCGCGCGCCTCGTCCGTCACTCCCGCCGGGTCCAGCAGGCCCGGGTTGGCCATCGGGGTGTCCACGGCCCCCGGGCACATCGCGTTGACCCGGATCCCCTTGCCGGCCAGCTCCAGCGCGGCCACCCGGGTCAGGCCGAGGACGGCGGCCTTGGTGGCGGCGTACGTGCCCACGTACGCCATGCCCGTCAGGCCGGTGTAGGAGGAGGTGTTGACGATCGTGCCGCCGCCCGCCGCCTCGATCTCGGGGGCCACCGACTTGATGCCGAGGAAGGCGCCCACCTGGTTGACCTGGACCACCTGCTGGAACTCCTCCAGCGGGGTCGCGGTCAGCTCGTTGAAGCGCAGGATGCCCGCGTTGTTGACCAGGCCGTCCACGGGGCCGAAGGCGTCCTTCGCGGCGGCCACCGCCGCCGCCCAGTCCTCCTCGCGGCTCACGTCGAGGCGGACGTAGCGGGCCCGGTCCTTCCCGATGTCCTCGGCCACGGCCGCGCCCTGCTCGTCCAGCACGTCACCGAGGAGCACCCGGGCCCCCTCGGCGGCGAAGAGGCGGGCCTCCTGCTCGCCCTGCCCGCGTGCGGCCCCGGTGATGATCACGACGCGCCCGTCCAGCCTGCCCATGGCGTCTCCTAGCTCAAGTGCGGGGCGACCTCGGCCCCGAAGGCGGTGATCTGGTCCACGAGCTCGGCCCGGTCGCGGCTGCGGAAGCGGACCTGGACCTGGTCCACCCCCAGCTCCCGGTACTCCCGCAGGGACTCGGCGAGCGCCTCCGCCTTGCCGGTCAGGGTGCGGCGGCCGGTGTCCCAGCCGGGTTCGCCGACGTACAGCGGCTCGGTGATCGCGCCGAACTCGACGGGGCCCTCCACCCCGGCCTCGGCGCGCAGCTCCTTGATCCGGGCGATCTGCGCCGGGAGCTTCTCGCGCGGGTCGCCCTGCGGGAGCCAGCCGTCGCCGCGCAGGGCGGCCCGGCGGACGGCGGCGGGCGAGGATCCACCGACCCATACGGGGATCCGCTCCTGGGCGGGGCGGGGCAGCTGGCCCAGGTCCTGGAAGGAGAACAGCTCGCCCTCGAACCGCGGGTACTCCTCGGGACCGAGCGCGGCCCGCAGCGCGTCGAGGGTCTCGTCGAGGACGGCTCCCCGGCGGGCGAAGTCCACGCCCAGGACCTCGAACTCCTCCCGGACGTGCCCGGCGCCGACGCCGAGGATCAGCCGGCCGCCGGAGAGGTGGTCGAGGGTGGCGTACTGCTTGGCGCTGACGAGCGGGTGGCGCAGACCGAGGATCGCGACGTGGCTGAGCAGCCGTACGTGCTCGGTGATCCCCGCGAGGAAGGACAAGGTGGCCACCGGGTCGTACCAGACGGTGCTCATCGCTCCCGCGAGCCGGCGCGGGACGGCCACGTGGTCGCAGGTGGCGAGGTACCCGAAGCCGGCCCGTTCGGCGGCCCGCGCCACCGCGGCGAGGTCTTCGGCGGTGGCCGACGCCTCCCAGGGCTCGGCGTAGATGGTGCTCTGCGACTGGATCGGGAGCTGCATCCCGTAGACCAGCCGACCTTCCGGAAACACGCGCGCCATGCCGGACCCGCCTCGCCTTCGTCTGCCGATGCGTCACATCGGTGGGCGGGGCCATCGTCGTACCTGACACACCGTCAGGCAAGGGCTCGGACGCGATCCGGTCACCCACGACCCGGCCACCGGGCGGCGGGCGGGACCGGTTCCCGGGCCGGGAGCCCGGGCTGTCACGGCTCTGTGCCCCGGCCCCCGCCCCCGGGCCACTTCCGGACGTGCACGCGGCCTACGCGGGGGACGGGGTGGCCCGGGAGGTCATGGCCCGGGGCGCGGGACGGGCGGGGCGGGAGGCGGTGACGGAGGCGCGCGCCTCGCGTCGAAGGGGTGGCGATGGCCGTCGCGCGCCGGGGCGGCCTCCCCGCGCACGCGAGGCCGACGCGCGCGACCCGGGACGGCGCCGGCCCGGCCGGAGGCCGACGCGCACGCCGAGGCCGGTCGGGCGGGATCCGGTACGGCGCCGGCCACGGCCACCGCGGCGGGGTCAGAAGCCCTGCGGGCCCATCACGATGATCGGCTTCGCCGCCGGGTCGAGGGCCTGCAGGACCTTCCGCATCGCGTCCTTCGGAATGCCGACGCAGCCCTGCGAGGGGCCGTCGTGGTCCACGTGCAGCCAGATGTTGCCGCCCTTGTCCTCGCCCTCCGGCTTCACCGGGTCCAGCGGCGACTTCCCCGGCCTGCGGTTGAAGTCGATGGCGACCACGTAGTCGAAGGACCCGGCCAGCGACTCCCCGTTCACCCCGCGCCCCGTGGCGACGAACGCGCGGTCCTTGTCGTAGGGGAGCCGGGTGCCGGGCGGCGGCGGCAGCAGCCCGCCCGCGTCGGTGAGCGCGAAGACGCCCTGCGGTGAGGTCAGGTCCCCGTAGGTGCGCTCGGTGGACCAGCCCTTCGCCCCGTTGCGGGCCGGCCAGCTCTCGCCGCGCACCCAGTCGGCACCGGCCGAGGGGCGGGTGTAGAACGCGGCGGTCGACTCCGAGGAGTCCACCGCCTTGCCGGTGACCAGGACGAGCTGGCGGGAGTCGGCCGGGATCTTCGCCAGCGTCTGCTCGCTGATGCCGGTCAGCCCCTGGAGGGGGGCCCGCGGAGCCGCCTTCGGGGCGGCCTCCTGCGCGGCGGTGCGCCGCGCGTCGCGCGCCGCGCGGTCCCCGGCCGGGGGCCGGGAATCGGCGCCCGCCCGCGCCGAGGTGCCCACGGCCTCCTGGTCGAAGGCGTACACCCAGCCCGCCGCGAAGGTCAGCAGGCCGGCGGTGGCGGCGAGCGCCACGCGACGGGACGTGGGCGAGGACGTCACGGTGCGCACCTGACGAGGCGTACGGGAGGTACGCAGCGTGCGGGAGCCGGCTCGGCGGTGCTTGCTCATTGAACCGACCGTACAGCAGCAGCCCTTCGGTGCGGCTGAACGCTGCCCTGCCGCCGGGGCCTGCCGTCACCGAAGCGCACCGCCCGGCCGATCCGCCGTCAGGCTCCGCACGGGCGCGGGCCGTCCGGTCGGCTCCGGCGCGCCCGCGCGGATGGACCGCACCCCCACCTGCGGCGCGGCGCCTTCCGCCCGCCGCCTAAAAGGGGCCCGGAGCCTCGCCGCGGCGGCCGGACCGGTCGCCGGGCACGGACGGTCGCGAGCCGAGCCGGCTGCGCGCGCCGCACCGCGCGTCGTGACGTACGGCACCTGCCGGCAGGTCGCGGGCCGGATGCCCGGCAGCGCCCGATCACCCGTCACGGGTCCGGGCCGCACGGCCCGTTCCACCGCCGGGCCCGGCCGCGATCACCGGCGTAGGCTGGTTCGATGCGAACTCCACGTCATGCCGCGCGCGTTGTCATCCTGTCCCCCGCCGGGTCGGTGTTCCTCTTCCGCGAGAACAACGTGGAGGTCGGCATACACTGGCTGCCGCCCGGCGGCGGCATCGACCCGGGCGAGAGCCCCGAGGAGTGCGTGCGGCGGGAGCTGCGCGAGGAGACCGGTTGGACCGACGTGGAACCGGGTCGGCTGCTGTGCACCTGGGAGCACGACTTCACCCACCAGGGCATCCCGGTCCGCCAGCACGAGCACATCTACCTCACCACGGGACCGCACCGCGAACCGGTGCTCGAGCACCCGGGCATCCACTGGCAGTGGCTCTCCCCCCAGCGCCTGGCCACCCTCGGCGAACCCCTGTGGCCGCCGCGCCTGGCGGACCTCCTGGCCGACGCACCGGCCGAGCCGGTGCACTTGGGTCTGCTGGCCTGAACGCAAGCGGCCCGACCGACCTGGCCCGGCCCGACCGCCCGGCCCGACCGACCCGGCCCACTCCGCCTAACCGGTGCGCCCGCCCGTGGCCCTGGCGTAGAGCGAGGCGGCGTAGTCGCCCAGGACGGTGCTGGTCGACACGTCGTCCGTGTCGCCGCCCGTCAGAATGCCGATGATCTTCCCGTCGCGGGCGATCCAGGCGCTGCCACTGGTGCCGCCGGGGAAGTCGGCGCAGTCGAAGCGCTGTCCGGTCTCGCTTTCGCGGACGGCGACGGAAGTGCAGGTGCGGGGCACCTTGCGGTCGGCGGGATACCCGGTGACGGTGACCTCCTCGCCCGAGCGGCCGCCGGTGTCCAGCACGGCCGCCCCCGTCACGTCCTCGATGGCCCGGCCCGCGGCGTCGGGGGCCAGGCGGGCGAAGGCCAGGTCGTAGGCGTCGTCCGTGTCCTCGGCCCAGCGGTCGTCCTCGAAGACCTCCTCGAGCTTCCACGTGCCGTACGGGGCGACACCGCCCGCGTAGGCCGGCACGAAGACGGCCGTGCCGCCGCGCTGGTCCCCGGCGAGCAGGCAGTGCCCGGCGGTGACGATCAGGTTCCGGCCCGGGCTGTGCACCACGGTGGCGGTACAGAAGTGGTCGCTGTCCAGGCCGTTGGTGAACAGGGCCCCGGTGAAGGCCGCGGGCCCGCCCGGCTGGGGGGTGACGGCGGGCGGCCACGTGCTCCCGGGCGGGGTGGACAGCTGCGGCTTCGCCGCCTGGGAACGCGACGGGCTCGCCGTCGGGCTGCCGGCGGCGGCCTTGGCGCGCGCGGGCGCGCCCGGCCCGGGCGGCGGCGCCAGCTCGGCCACGGCGGCGGACGCTCCCAGGGCCGCGAGGGCGCACAGCACCACGGTCACGACGGTCCGCTTGTCCACCGGCATGATGATCCTTCCGCTCCACCCCGGCGAAGCATGCCCCGCAGGCGCCGCCGGGTGCAACACGCCCCGGCCCGCCCTCAGCCCCCGTACAGCCGCTCGATCTCCGCCGCGTACCGTTCGGCCACCGCCCCGCGCCGGAGTTTCAGCGTCGGGGTCAAGGTCCCGGCCGCGACCGTGAAGTCCTCCGGGAGGACGTGGAACGCGCGGACGCGGGCGGGCCGGGACAGCGAGGCGTTGGCCTCGGCCACCGCCGTCCCGATCAGCTCGCGGACCGCCGGATGGGCGCAGGGCGCCTCGCCCAGGTCGTGGCCCTCGCGGGCGGCCCAGGCGGTGACCTCCTCCGCGTCCGGGGCGATCAGGGCCACCGGGTACGGCCGCCGGTCGCCGATCATCACCGCCCGTGAGACGTAGCGCGAACGCTGCAGGGCGAACTCGACCTCGGTCGGGTTCAGGTTCTTGCCCGCGGAGGTGATGACGATCTCCTTCTTCCGGCCGGTGATCCGCAGGTACCCGTCGGCGTCGAGTTCGCCCAGGTCGCCGGTGTGCAGCCAGCCCTCCGCGTCCAGCGCCCGCGCGGAAGCCCTCGCGTTCGCGTGGTAGCCGGGGAACACCATCGGCCCGCGCGCCAGCACCTCCCCGTCCTCGGCGATCCGCACCTCACGCGCGGTCGGCCAGTGGCTCGCGGACCGCTTCGCGGGACGCCCCACGCGACCCAACTGCTGACGCCCCGGGGCCGGGCCCCCGCCCCGCCGCCCGCTCACCCTCCCCCGGCCGCCGCCGGGGGAACCGCCTCGGCGGGGCAGGACCGCGTCCCGGACGGCAGCCGCCCGGAGAGCAGGAAGCGGTCCACGTACTCCCGGACGCAGGGCGAGGACCCGTAGCCGGTGTGCCCCTCCCCCTTGTAGTCCAGCACCACCGCGGAGCCGAGCCGCTTCGCCGTCTCCTCCGTCCACTCGTACGGGGTCGCCGGGTCCCCGCGGGTGCCGACCAGCAGCATCCGCGGGGCACCCGGGCGGTCGATCCGCCGGATGGCGTCCGTCCCGGCGGGCCGCCCGTAGCAGGAGAGCACCGTCATCAGCTGGGCCGGACCGAAGATCTTCGACGCCTCCAGGAACTTGCCCTCGAGGGCGGCCAGCTCCTTCTCGACGGCCGCCGCACCGGCCGTCTCGTCCGACCGGTCCGGGTCGTCCGCGCAGCTCACGGCGGTGAGTGCGGCGTCGGCGTTGTCGGCGGGCACCGTGCCGGGGCCGCCGCCGCCCTCCGGCGCCTCGCCGGACGGGACGGCCGGTCCGCCGAGCTGGAGCAGCGCGGCCGGGTCGCCGCCGCGTTCGGCCGTGGCCAGTGCGTCGGCGAGTGCGGGCCAGGTGAGGGGCGAGTAGAGGGCGTCGCCGATCGTGGTGACGAGATCCTGCCCGGTCACGTAGGAGCCGTCGTGGCCGGTCAGCGGCTGCGCGTCCAACCGGGCCACCAGGGCCTCGGCCTTCTGCCGGGCGGTGCGGGTGTTGGTCCCGAAGACGCACCTCTCCTGGTGGGCGCACCACGACAGGAAGCGTTCCAGGGCCCGCTGCCGGCCGCGCGCCGAGACCAGGGCCTGTTCCGCCAGCGGCTCGGTGAGGGTGTCGACGCCGTCGAGGACCATGCGGCCGGTGGTGCCGGGGAACTGCGCCGCGTAGACGGCCCCGAGCCGGCTGCCGTAGGAGAAGCCCAGGTAGTGCAGCTTGTCGTCGCCCAGCGCCCGGCGGATCAGGTCCATGTCGCGGGCGACGTGCACCGTCCCGACGTACGGCAGGACCGGGCCGGAGGCCAGCTCGCAGCGTCTGGCCACGGACCGCAGGGCGGCCAGCAGCGCGGCGGCGTCCGCCGCCTCCTCCGCCACGGCGGGCTGCCGGGAGCCGGCGCAGGACACGGGCTGGCTGTGGCCGACCCCGCGCGGGTCGAAGGCGACGAGGTCGTAGCGCTCGCCGAGGTCGGCGAAGGCGTCGGGGTCGGCCGCCAGGCCGGCGACGCCCGGGCTGCCGGGGCCTCCGTAGTTCAGCACGAGGGAGCCGAGGCGCTTGCCGGGCCCGGTGGCCGCCATCCGCGCCAGGGCGATGTCGACCGTGCCCTTGCCGGGGGCCGCGTGGTCGAGGGGCACCGTGAGCGTGCCGCACCGCATCCCGGCGGGCACCGGCCGCTCGGGGCAGTCCCCCCATCGGACGGCGGGGCCGCGCGGCGGGGAACTCGGCCCGGCTTCGGGGCCCGCTCCCGCCTCCGTCCGAAGTCCTGGAGCCGCCCCGAGCCAGGCCAGGGCCAGCGCACAGGCCGCGGCGACCCAGACGGGTCCCCGGGAACGCGATGGGGAACGCAATCGGGAACGGGACGGGGCAGGGCGTCGGGAACGGTGCACGGCGCCCTCCTCGGGCATCCCCCCGGACCGTCGGAGCGTTCCGCCCACCATAAGCGCGCCCGCCCGGCCCCGCCCCTCGGCCGGTCCCGGCGCCCGGCGCGCGGCTCGGCCCCGGAGCCGTCGCGCGCGGCTCAGCCCCCTGGGCCCTCGCGGGGCCCCCGGTACAGCTCCTCGATCTCCCGCGCGTAATCGCGGGCGACCGCGCCCCGCCTCAGCTTCAGTGACGGGGTCAGATGGCCGCGCGCCTCGGTGAAGTCACCCGGCAGGACGGCGAAGCGGCGGATCGACTCCGCACGCGACACCAGCCGGTTCGCCTCGTCGACCGCACGCTGCAGGTCCGCCCGCAGCTCCTCGTCCCGCACCAGCTCGTAGAGCGGCACGCCCTGCTTCTTGTGCATCTGGCGCCAGTGCAGCAGGCCGTCCGGCTCCAGGGTGATCAGGGCGGTGACGTACGGCCGGTTGTCGCCCACCACCATGCACTGGCCGACCAGCGGATGCGCCCGCAGCCAGTCCTCCAGCGGCGCCGGGGCCACGTTCTTCCCGCCGGAGGTGATGATCATGTCCTTCTTGCGGCCGGTGATGGTGAGGTAGCCGTCGGCGTCCAGCTCTCCGATGTCACCGGTCGGCAGCCAGCTGCCCGGCGGGACCCCCTGGCCGCTGTTCCAGTAGCCGGCGAAGACGTGCCGCCCGGCCAGCAGCACCTCGCCGTCGTCGGCGATCCGGACGGCCGTCCCCGGCAGCGGCCAGCCGACCGTGCCGAGCCGGGGCCGCTGCGGCGGGGTCACCGTGGAGGCCCCGGTCGTCTCCGTGAGCCCGTAGCCCTCGAAGACCTCGATGCCGGCGCCGGTGTAGAACGCGGCGAGCCGGCTGCCGAGCGGGGATCCGCCGCTGAGGACGTAGCGGACGCGGCCGCCGAGCGCCGCCCGGATCCGCCGGTAGACGAGCGGGTCGTACAACGCCCGCGCGGCGCGCAGCCCCGGCCCGGGCGCCCGGCCCGCGGCGGCCTTCTCGCCCAGCCGCCGCGCGATGCGGGCCGCCCGGTCGAAGGAGGCGGCCCGGCCCGTCCTCTCGGCGGTGGCCCGGGCGGTGTTGTAGACCTTCTCCAGGACGTAGGGGATGGCGAGCAGGAAGGTCGGCCGGAAACCGGCCAGGTCCGCCAGGAGGTCCTCGGTGGCGATGCTCGGCGCGTGCCCGAGCTTCACCCGGGCCCGCAGGCAGCCGACCGCGACCATCCGCCCGAAGACGTGCGAGAGCGGCAGGAACAGCAGGGTGGAGGCGGGGTCCTGGCTGACGGACTTGAAGACGGGGTGCAGCAGCTCGACCGCGTTGTCCACCTCGGCGAAGAAGTTGCCGTGCGTGATCACGCAGCCCTTGGGCCGGCCGGTCGTGCCCGAGGTGTAGAGCAGGGTGGCGACGGCGTCCGGGGTACGGGCGGCCCGCCGCGCGTGCACCACCGCGTCGGGCAGGTGCTCGCCGGCCTTGACGAGCCGCGCCAAGGCCCCGGTGTCGAACTCCCACAGATGGGCGAGCCGGGGCAGGTTGGCCCGCTCGGCGCTGATGATCCGCGCCTGCGCGGTGTCCTCGACCGCGCAGGCGACGGCGCCGGAGTCCTGGATGATCCAGCGCGCCTGGAGGGCGGAGGAGGTGGGGTAGATCGGTACGGTGACCAGCCCCGCGGCCCATCCGGCGAAGTCGAGCAGGGTCCACTCGTAGGTCGTACGGGCCATGATGGCGAGCCGGTCCCCCTCCCGCAGCCCCTCCGCGATCAGCCCCTTCGCGACGGCGAGCACCTCGGCGGCGAACCGGGCGGCGGTCACGTCCCGCCAGTTCCCGTCCCGGCCCTTGACGGCCAGGACCGCCTCGTCGGGCGCCTGCCGGGCGTTGTCGAAGGGGATGTCCCCGAGCGACCCGCGCTCGGGCATGCCCACCAGCGCGGGCATCCGCACTTCGCGCACCACGCCGTCGACCGTGGTCCTGACGGGCTCGACGGGCCTGGCCGGTCTCAGCTCGGCTTCCACGGTTGCTCTCCTCGGGTGGGCATCGAGTTACCGCCGGTAATGTACGGACCGGTAACCCCGTCCGACCACCCCTCGACCCCCTTCTTCACGGACGCTCCACGCTTCCCCCGCCGGCCCCGGGCCTGATGCGCCTCTCCCCCCGGCGCCCCGCGACCCGGTCCTCCACTCCACCTCGGCCCACACCGCTTTGCGGGGGACCGGCCCTTCCCGGACGCCCCAACGGTCCGCGAACGCCTCGACCAGCAGGAGCCCGCGCCCCCATCGCGCTTCTCCGGGATCCGGTCGCCCCGGGCGTCCGTCACCTCGATGCGCAACAGGCCCGGGGTGGCGGTGAGGACCATCCGGAAGTCCCGCCCGGGAGCCCGCCCGTGGGTCACGGCGTTCGCCGCGAGCTCGGCGACGATGTGTGCGGGCCCCTCCAACGGCAGGCCCCAGCCGCGCAGTCGTACGACGGCGAGCAGGCGTGCGAGGCGGGCGCCGCGGGACGTCGCGGAGAGCTGGACGTGGAAGTCCACGAGTTGAGGGATCACGTCACTCAGCGTGTCTGTCCGTGCGTACCGTGAGAAGCGGTACCGCCCGTACGTCCCGTGTCCGATCCGAAGCTGCTCCGGGTCCTTGAGCTGCGCTATGGCATGATCCGGGCCCAAGCACTCATACCCCTGGCGTCACGGGGCTTCATCGAGGAACTGCTGGGAGACACATGATGGATTACCCCGAGCTGCACTGGTACAAGAGCAGCTACAGCGACGGCAGCGAAGGCGACTCCTGCGTCGAGGTGGCCGCCACCCCCCGCCTGGTCCTGGTCCGCGACTCCAAGGACACCGCACGCTCCCCCCTCTCCTTCACCCCCCACGCCTGGGCCGGTTTCGTCGCCCGCGCCTGACCCCTCGGCGCCCGACACGCCGCAGCCCCCGCCCGGACGGGGGCGGGGGCTGCGGCGAGTGTGCGGGCGGGCCGTCAGGCGGGGACCGCCACCGGCTCCGGCTTCGCGGGCTCGGCCGGTGCCGGGGCGGGCTCGTCCAGCGGGGAGGCCGAGGCGGAGGCGTACGCCTCCTTGTCCAGGATGCCCTCGCGCGCCGAGACGATGACCGGGACCAGGGCCTGCCCGGCCACGTTGGTGGCGGTGCGCATCATGTCGAGGATCGGGTCGATCGCCATGAGCAGGCCGACACCCGCCAGCGGCAGGCCCAGCGTGGACAGGGTCAGCGTCAGCATGACCGTGGCGCCGGTCAGACCGGCCGTCGCGGCCGAGCCGATGACGGAGACGAACGCGATGAGCAGGTACTCCTTGATGCCCAGCTGCACGTCGAAGATCTGCGCGATGAAGATCGCGGCGAGCGCCGGGTAGATCGCGGCGCAGCCGTCCATCTTCGTGGTGGCGCCGAACGGGACGGCGAAGGAGGCGTACTCCTTCGGGACGCCGAGGCGCTCGGTGACCTTCTGGGTGACCGGCATGGTGCCGACCGAGGAGCGGGAGACGAAGGCCAGCTGGATGGCGGGCCAGGCGCCCTTGAAGAACTGCAGCGGGCTGACCTTGGCGACGGTGGCGAGCAGCAGCGGGTAGACGCCGAACATCACCAGGGCGCAGCCGATGTAGACGTCGGCCGTGAAGGTCGCGTACTTGCCGATGAGGTCCCAGCCGTACGTGGCGATGGCCGTGCCGATCAGGCCGATGGTGCCGATCGGGGCGAGGCGGATGACCCACCACAGGGCCTTCTGCAGCAGTTCGAGCACGGACTCGGCGAGGTCCAGGACGGGCTTGGCCTTGGCGCCGAGCTGGAGGGCGGCGACACCGGCGACGACGGCCAGGAAGACGATCTGGAGGACCTTCAGCTCGGTGAACGGCGTGACGATGTCCGTCGGCACGATCCCGGTCAGGAAGTCGATCCAGGAGCCGGTCCGCTTCGGCTCCTTGCCGTCGGCGGCGGTGAGCCCGGTGCCCGCGCCCGGGTCGGTGAGCAGGCCGATGGCGATGCCTATGCCGACCGCGATCAGCGAGGTGATCATGAACCAGAGCAGGGTGCGCGAGGCGAGCCGCGCGGCGTTGTTGACCTTCCGCAGGTTGGTGATGGACACCAGGATCGCGAAGAACACGAGCGGGGCGATGGCCAGCTTCAGCAGCTGGATGAAGATGTCGCCGGTCTTCTCCAGGGTGGTGCCGAGCCAGCTGACGTCCTGGCTGCGGGCGATCCAGCCGAACAGGACGCCCAGGACCAGACCGGCGATGATCTGGGCCCAGAACGGGAACTTGAACGAGCCCTTGGCGGGAGCCTGGGCCTGGGGGGACGCGGACACGAAGACGCTCCTGGGGTGACGCACGAAGACAAGGGGAAGTTCTGCGGGAGGCGTGGTGCGGTGCGGCAGCGGGCTGGTGCGCCTTCCGGGCGGACGTGGCGGGAAGGGCGGCCGGCCGGGACCGCTGTTGCCGTATCGATTCAGCGCACGGCGCCGGTCGGGGACCGGTGTTGGCGGGTCAGCGCGTCAACGGCAACAGGCCGCGGTCGCGCGGCGGCAGAGGTCGACGTCCAGGCGCGCCACGAGCGGGACGCTCACGGTCATCGGGTGCGCGGCTGTGGTCAACATGTTGAACACGCTAACACTTACCCTTTGGGAATCTCAAAGCAGTTCTTTGAGACGGGAAAACGCGGCCGCCCCAGCGCTGCGGGGGTCAACCCGGCTCTGGGGCGGTTCGGTGTGTTCGGTGTGAGGAAGGCAACAGGGGCGGACCGCCCCCGGATGTCAGGCGCGCGCCGCGTCGTCGGCTTCGTCCTCCTGGGTGCGGTTCGCGGCGAGCTTCTGCTTCGCCCCCGCGACCCGGCCGGAGATCTGCGCGGACATCTCGTCACGCTGCTTGCGCAGCAGCACGAAGGAGAGCGGAGCCGACAGCACGAGCGCCAGCAGCACGACCCAGGCGACGTTGGCGTCCCCCAGCCCGGCGGGCACCCAGCCGAGGTTGACCAGGAGGGCGACGGCGACGAGGCATCCGACGAAGATGCCCAGGCGCATCGCGGTGTAGCGGATCGTCGCGCTCGGCTTGAGGGACACGGTGACCCCTTCTCTCTCGTCTTCGTACGGCGGCAGGTGCCCGTCCAGTGAAGCACGACCCGGCCGCGCTCCGGGCCGCCGGGGGCGCCCGCGGCACTAGGCCCTGTCGTCGAAGTCGCGCCTGGCCCGCGACGCCCGGCACCGCACCTCGCCGCGTTGTCGGGGCGCCCGAGTACGTCCAGTACACGGCCGCCCCTCCGCCTTGCGATGCACGGCACCGGACGCCGCGGGCCCGACCGGCGCCACTTTGACGACAGGACCTAATGCAGGGGCAGCAGCATCGTGATGTCGTCGCGGTCGTCCCCGGGGGCCACGCGGATGGCGTCGGGGACGCGGCCGACCTCCTTGTAGCCGCAGGACGCGTAGAAGCGCTCCAGGCCGTGGCCGCCGCGGCAGCCCAGCCGGATCGCGTCGATGCCCTCGATGGAGCGGGCCGCGTCCGCCGCCGCGGCCATCAGGTCGCGTCCGTAGCCCTTGCCCTGGTGGCGCGGGTGGACCATCACCGTGTACGCCCACATCCAGTGCAGTTGCAGCCGGTGCGTGTTGTGGGTCAGGAACGCGGTCGCGGCGACCTCGCCCGCCGCGTCCCGCCCGACCAGCAGCCGCGTGCCCCCGTCGGCGACCGCGGCGAGCTGCTTGATCAGGGCGGGGCGGATGTCGTCGGCGGTGACCGGGGGGACGAAGCCCACGGCGCCGCCGGCGTTGGAGACGTCGACCCACAGCGACAGCAGGCCCTGGTGCAGGGCGGAGTCGATGACCGGATCCAGGGTGAAAGTAAGGGCCATAGCCGCAGATTATCTATTACCGACCGCAGCGGCAACGAAAAATCCCCGGTCCGCACGGGCGGACCGGGGTTCTCGGGCGAACCGGGCTCTGGGGCCGGACGGGGCGTCAGAGCCGCATGGCCTGCGGCGTCTCGCGCAGGTCGGCGTCCGGACCGGGGTACTCGCGGATGATCTCGTAGCGCGTGTTGCGCTCGACCGGGCGGAAGCCCGCCTCGCGGATCAGCTCCAGCAGGTCCTCGCGGCCCAGCTTGTTCGGGGTGCCGTAGTTGTCCGCGTCATGCGTGATCTTGTACTCGACGACCGAGCCGTCCATGTCGTCCGCCCCGTGCTGGAGCGCGAGCTGGGCGGTCTGCACGCCGTGCATCACCCAGAACACCTTCACGTGCGGCACGTTGTCGAA
Organism: Streptomyces sp. NPDC045967; assembly: GCF_056430495.1. NCBI lineage: Bacteria > Bacillati > Actinomycetota > Actinomycetes > Kitasatosporales > Streptomycetaceae > Streptomyces > Streptomyces sp. NPDC045967. The sequence goes on from NZ_JBWKLE010000007.1 coordinate 254,076, forward strand.
GAGCAGACGGGAGACCGCGAAGGTCTTCAGCGCCTCGGCGCCCGTCGCCATCGTCGTCCGCGCCTGGAGCTTGTTGCGGACCTTGCCGTCCTGCATGTCGACGAAGTCGTGCTGGTAGCGCAGCGGGATGAAGACCTGGAAGCCGCCGGTCTCGTCCTGGAGCTCGCGCAGCCGCAGCACGTGGTCCACGCGGTGGCGCGGCTCCTCGATGTGCCCGTAGAGCATCGTCGCGGGGGTCTTCAGGCCCTTGGAGTGCGCCAGCCGGTGGATGCGCGACCAGTCCTCCCAGTGGGTCCGGTGGTCCACGATGTGCTGGCGGACCTCCCAGTCGAAGATCTCCGCGCCGCCGCCGGTGAGCGACTCCAGGCCCGCCTCGATCAGCTCGTCCAGGATGTCCGAGGCGGACAGGCCGGAGATCGTCTCGAAGTGGTGGATCTCCGTCGCCGTGAACGCCTTCAGCGAGACGTTCGGCAGCGCCTTCTTCAGCTCCGACAGCGAGCGCGGGTAGTAGCGCCACGGCAGGTTCGGGTGCAGGCCGTTGACGATGTGCAGCTCGGTGAGGTTGTCGTTCTCCATGGCCTTGGCCAGGCGCACGGCCTCCTCGATGCGCATCGTGTAGGCGTCCTTCTCGCCCGGCTTGCGCTGGAACGAGCAGTACGCGCACGACGCGGTGCACACGTTCGTCATGTTGAGGTGGCGGTTGACGTTGAAGTGCACGACGTCGCCGTTCTTGCGCGTGCGCACCTCGTGGGCGAGACCCCCGAGCCAGGCCAGGTCGTCCGACTCGTAGAGGGCGATGCCGTCCTCCCGGGTCAGCCGCTCGCCGGAACGGACCTTCTCCTCCAGCTCGCGCTTGAGCCCAGCGTCCATCAGGCGGTCGCCTCCTCTAGATGCCTGTCCTGCAACCCGTCCCACCGTACTCTCAGCCTTCCTCGGGCAGTTCCCCGACCCGGTTCTCCCACTTCGTGGAGAGCACGATGGTGGTGCGGGTACGGGAGACGCCCTTGGTGCCCGAGAGCTTGCGGATGATCTTCTCCAGGCCGTCCACGTCGTTGGCGCGCACCTTCAGCATGAAGGAGTCGTCACCGGCGATGAACCAGCAGTCCTCGATCTCGGCGAGGTCGCGCAGCCGCCGGGCGACGTCCTCGTGGTCCGCGGCGTCGGACATGGAGAGCCCGATCAACGCGGTGACCCCGAGGCCGAGCGAGGCCGCGTTCACGGTGGCGCGGTAGCCGGTGATGACACCGGCCGACTCCAGCCGGTTGATGCGGTCGGTGACGCTGGGGCCGGAGAGGCCCACGAGACGGCCCAGCTCCGCGTACGAGGCACGACCGTTCTCGCGTAGTGCCTGGATGAGCTGCCTGTCCACCGTGTCCATTACGTGGAGCCTTCCATTATTCGGCGATCCTGCAAGTTTAGGTATAGAATCAAAGGTGCACAGGGTCAACACCCTGTGAATCTTTCAACAGATCAATGACGATCTTCAGGAGTGGTTCACCGTGTACACGATCGAGATGGCCTACGCGCACATGCGACAGCTCCAGGAGCTGGCCAACCGATCCCGCACCGACCAGCCGTCCGCCGCCCACCGCGTGGACCGGACCCGCAAGCCGGGCCGCGCCAAGAAGCGCTAGCCACCGCTCTCCCCGGGAGGCCGGGAGCCGCCCAGCTCCCCCTCCCACCGGCGGTACAGCCGGTGCGGCACCCCTGCCGCGTCCAGCACCCGCCCCGCGACGAAGTCCACCAGGTCCTGGATGTGCGTCGCGCCCGCGTAGAACGCCGGAGAGGCGGGCAGCACGACCGCGCCCGCCTCGTCCAGCGCCACCAGGTGCTTCAGCGTCTGCCCGTTCAGCGGGGTCTCCCGCACGCACACCAACAGCCGGCGCCGCTCCTTGAGCGTCACGCTCGCCACGCGCTGGAGCAGGTCCTTCGACAGCCCGAGCGCCACCCCCGCCACGCACGCCGTGGAGGCGGGGACGACGAGCATCCCCTTGACCGGGTAGGAGCCCGAACTCGGTCCGGCCGCCAGGTCCCCCGCGGCCCAGTACCGGACGTCGGCCAGGTCCGGGCGCGGATGAGCGGCGGGCTTGCCGTCCGCCCCGCGCTCCAGCCACTCCCCCAGGTCCTCCCGCCAGTGCGCGTCCCGGAAGGCGATCCCGGTCTCGTCCAGCAGGGTGAGCCGCGAGGCCCGGCTGACCACCAAATCGACGCTCTCCCCCGCCGCGAGCAGCCCGCGGAGCACCGCCGCCGCGTACGGGGTGCCGGAAGCCCCGGAAACCCCCACCACCCACGGGGTGCGCTTGCGCTCAGTCATACCTCCGAGACTATCCGGCCACCACGGGCGGGCACTCGCCAAGGCGGCCGGACGTCCAGGGGATGGGACGCACACACAGGGGGACGACGGTGAGCACGGCTCAGGGCGCCCCGCACCCCGCCCTCAGCCGGCGCCCGGGAGGCTTACAGGGTCAGGCCCCGCACCGCGAGGTCCAGTACGGCGCACACGAACAGGGCGATCCCGATGAACCCGTTGACCGTGAAGAACGCCCGGTTCAGGCGGGACAGGTCGTGCGGGGTCACGATGCTGTGCTCGTAGAAGAAGGCGCAGACCACGATCAGCAGGCCCGCCCAGAAGAAGATGCCCGCGTCCGTGGCCAGCGCGTACCAGGCCAGCAGGGCCGTCGTCACGACGTGCGCGCCGCGGGCCCCCCACAGGGCGGCCGGGACGCCGAAGCGGGCCGGGACGGACTTGACGCCCTCCGCCCGGTCGGCGGCGACGTCCTGGGAGGCGAAGATCAGGTCGAAGCCGCCGATCCACACGCCCACCGCGAGCCCCAGGACCGCCGCGTCCCACGACCACGCGCCGGTGACCGCCAGCCAGGCGCCCACCGGACCGATGGCCTGGGCCAGGCCCAGGATGGCGTGCGGGAAGTTCGTGAACCGCTTGCCGTACGGGTAGACCACCATCGGCACCACCGCGACGGGCGCCAGCACCAGGCAGAGCGGATTCAGCAGCGCCGCCGCACCCAGGAACACCACGAGCGCGATGCCCGCCCCGGTCCACGCGGACCGCACCGACACCGCCCCGGTGACCAGCTCCCGTCCGGCCGTCCGCGGATTGCGGGCGTCGATCTCGCGGTCGATGATCCGGTTGGCGGCCATCGCGAAGGTGCGCAGACCCACCATGCAGAAGGTGACGAGCACCAGCGTGCCCCAGTGCACCGTGCGGTCGAGCCGGAACATGGCGGTGAGCGCGGCGATGTAGGCGAAGGGCAGCGCGAAGACCGAGTGCTCGATCATCACGAGCCGCAGGAACGCCCTGACCCGGTTTCCGGCCTCGGGCGCGGGGCCCGGTCCGACCACCCCGTCGGCGGTGGTCATCATGCGAGGCTCCCGCGGAAGTCGTCGAGGTCGGCCAGTAGCGTGTCCAGGGGCACCGGGTCCGTCTCCAGGATCAGGAAGGCATCGGCGTCACCGTCGGGCGGGGTGATCCGGGCGGTGAACGCGTAGTCCCCGCCGACCGGGCGGCCGTCGAGCCGCAGGACGGCCCCCGCCTCCACGGTGAACCGCCCGCCGGCCACGAGCGCGTCCCGCAGCCGCTCGGCGAAGTCCTCCGCCTCGATGTCGCGCAGGCCCGGCAGCTCGAACCCGGCACCCTCGCCGCGCTCGTCGTCGGCCCAGTCCAGCATCAGCGCCCAGACGTCGCCGGGGCCGGCGAACTCCTCCGGGGAGACGCCCGCATCCTCGGCGGCCCGCCGCACGCCCGGGTCGGCCGGGTCGAGCCGCGGGCGCACGAGCGCCACGTACGTCTCGCCGCCGAGGAACAGGGCCGGGCCGCCCACCGCGGGGCTCACAGGCCGTACTCCTTCCAGCGGCGGTCCACGAGCGCGGCGGTCGCCGGGTCGGACTCGACCATCTCCGGCCAGCCGCCGTCGCGCGTGTAGCCCTCCTCGGGCAGCTTCCGCGTGGCGTCGATCCCCGCCTTGCCGCCCCAGAACTGCTGGTAGGAGGCGTGGTCCAGGTGGTCCACCGGCCCCTCGACCACGGTCAGGTCGCGGGCGTAGTCGGTGTTGCCGAGGGCCCGCCAGGACACCTCGTGCAGGTCGTGGACGTCGCAGTCGGCGTCCACCACGACGATCAGCTTGGTCAGCGACATCATGTGCGCGCCCCAGATGGCGTGCATGACCTTCTGCGCGTGCTTGGGGTACTTCTTGTCGATCGAGACGATCGCGCAGTTGTGGAAGCCGCCCGACTCGGGCAGGTGGTAGTCCACGATGTCCGGCACGATGATCTTGAGCAGGGGGAGGAAGAAGCGTTCCGTCGCACGGCCCAGGGGGCCGTCCTCGGTCGGCGGCCGGCCCACCACGATCGACTGGAGCAGCGGACGCCTGCGCATCGTGACGCAGTCGATCGTCAGGGCGGGGAAGGGCTCCTGAGGGGTGTAGAAGCCGGTGTGGTCGCCGAACGGGCCCTCGGGAAGGGTCTCCCCCGGCTCCAGCCACCCCTCGATGACGACCTCCGCCTGCGCGGGGACCTGCAGCGGCACGGTCTTGCAGTCGACCATCTCGATGCGCTTGCCGGCGACGAAGCCCGCGAAGAGGTACTCGTCGATGTCGCCGGGCAGCGGGGCGGTGGACGCGTACGTCACCGCGGGCGGGCAGCCGAAGGCGATGGCCACGGGCAGCCGCTCACCGCGCTTGGCAGCCACGGCGTAGTGGTTGCGGCTGTCCTTGTGGATCTGCCAGTGCATGCCGATCGTGCGCTTGTCGTGGCGCTGGAGGCGGTAGAGGCCCAGGTTGCGTACGCCGGTTTCGGGGTGCTTGGTGTGGGTGAGGCCGAGGTTGAAGAACGAGCCGCCGTCCTTGGGCCAGGTGAAGAGGGCCGGCAACTGGTCCAGGTCGACGTCGTCGCCGGTGAGGACGACCTCCTGGACGGGCGCGGCGTCGCCCTTCACCTTCTTCGGCGGCACGTGCACCATCGAGCCGAGCTTGCCGAAGGCCTCGCGGACGCCGATGAAGCCCTGCGGCAGCTCCGGCTTGAGCAGGCCGCCGATCTTCTCGCTGATCTCGCCGTACGACTTCAGGCCCAGCGCCTTCAGCAGCCGGCGGTCGGTGCCGAAGACGTTCATGGCCAGCGGCATCGCCGAGCCCTTGACGTTCTCGAACAGCAGGGCCGGGCCGCCCGCCTTGTTCACCCTGTCGACGATCTCGCCGATTTCCAGATGCGGATCGACTTCGGCCTTGATGCGCTTGAGGTCGCCCTCCCGCTCCAGAGCCCGGAGCAGCGAGCGGAGATCGTCGTAAGCCATAGGGGCAAGTATCCGTCACCAACTACCCTGGGAGGGTCACCGGGTCCCTGAAGCGGGCCCGCCGCCACTGCCTGGGAGTCGGTCCCACACCGTGCTGCGCTATCTGCCGTTCCTGCTGATCATCGCGCTGACCATCTACGCCTTCATCGACTGCCTGAACACGCCCGAGGAGGAGGTCAAGCACCTCCCCAAGGTGGTCTGGGTGATCATCATCCTGCTCTTCTCCATCGTCGGGCCGGTGGTGTGGCTGTTCGCGGGCAGGCAGCGCGCGGCGGCCGGCGGCGGCCGGGCCCGGCGGACCCGGTGGGTGGCGCCGGACGACAATCCGGAGTTCCTCAAGTACCTGCGCGACGAGCAGGACAAGGGCCGGGACGGCGACAAGAACGACCAGAACGACAAGAACAAGGACAAGGACTGACGGGGCGCGGCTACGCGCTGATCAGGGCGGCGTAGTCCGCGCGCAGCGCCGCCCAGCGGGCCTCGGTCCGGGCGGACCAGTCCGCCGGCTGCCCGGCCGTCGCGGACTCCAGCAGCTCGAAGCGCACGTGCCAGTCGGCCAGCCGGTCCAGCCGCTCGCTCTGCGGGCCGCCGCGCTCGTTCAGGAAGCGGATGACGGTGGAATCGGTTCCCACCGGCTCCAGGTGGAAGCGGATCCGCTCGTGCCCGGTCACGGTGTATTCGACGACCCGCTCCACGTCCCAGGCCGTCACGTGCCCGTCGGCGACGGTTCCCGTGCGGGGCATGCGCAGGGTGACCGCCCCGCCGAGCCGGCGCTCCAGCACCGGCGCCTCGGCGAACCAGCCGCGCAGCCCCTCGGGCGTGGTCAGGGCGGGCCACAGCGCCGTGTAGGCGCGGGGGAGGTGCGGCTCGAAGCGGATCCGCCAGCGGTCCTGCCCCTCGCCCGGCCCGCCGTGCTCGCTGGTGCCATGACTCACAGGAGGCATGACACCAGCGTCCCACTCCCGCCGGTCAGACGCCCGCGTAGGAGTGCTTGCCGCTGAGCAGGATGTTCACGCCGTAGTAGTTCCAGATCCAGCAGGCGAAGGCGAAGAGCGCCAGGTAGGCGGCCTTGCGGCCCTTCCAGCCGGCCGTGGCTCGCGCGTGCAGGTAGCAGGCGTACGCCACCCAGGTCACGAACGACCAGACCTCCTTGGGGTCCCAGCCCCAGTAGCGGCCCCAGGCGTCGCCCGCCCAGATCGCGCCCGCGATGATCGTGAACGTCCACAGCGGGAAGACGGCCGCGTTGACGCGGTAGGAGAACTTGTCGAGCGAGGCGGCGGAGGGCATCCGCTCCAGCACGGAGGAGGCGAACCTGCCCGGCTTGCCGCCGCCCGCGAGCTTCGACTCGTAGGAGTCGCGGAACAGGTAGAGGACCGTTCCGGCCGCGCCGAGGTAGAAGACGGCGCCGCAGAAGATCGCGGTGGAGACGTGGATCCACAGCCAGTACGAGTGCAGGGCCGGGACCAGCTGGTCGCTTTCGGTGTAGAGCCAGGTGACCGCGATGCCGAGGTCCAGCAGGACGGTGGTGACCAGGATCAGGCCGAGCCAGCGGACGTTCTTCTTCAGCGCGAGCAGCACCAGGTACGCGCCGACGGCCACCGTGGAGAAGGTGATCGAGAACTCGTACATGTTGCCCCAGGGGGCCCGCTGCACCGACATCGCGCGGGACACGACGCCGGCCGCCTCGATGAGGAAGGCGAGCGCGGTCAGCGAGACCGCGATCCGCCCGTACAGGTCGCCCTGCTCGGTGCCGCCCGCGGCGCCGGGGCCGTCCGGGACGTCGCGGGTGCCCGCGGCGGAGCGGGTGACGACCTTCGGCTTGTCGAGGACGGCCGTGCCGCCCTTGCCCCGCACCTGCACGGCCGGGGCGGCGGCGCCCTTGGCGGGGGTCAGCGCGGCGGCCGTACGGGCCACCTTGCTGCGGCTGCCGAAGGTCCACTCCGCGATGTGCGCGAAGAAGGCGAGCGTGTAGACCGCCATCGACGAATAGACCAGGTAGTTGCTGATCTGGGCCAGGTTCTCGTTGGCTGCGGCAGCGAGCGGCGTCATCCGCGCTCTCCTTCGGGGGTTTCTTCTACGGGTTCGGCGGGCGTCGCGGTCGGCGCCCGCTCGTGCAGCGTGGCGGCGAGTTCCGCCAGCTCCTCCGGGAGCCTGGCGGACTCGCTGCGGCCGAGGCCCGCCATCTCGACGACGGTGACGCCGTCCTCGCCGGTCACCGCGCGCACCCAGATCCGGCGGCGCTGGATGAACAGCGAACCGGCCAGGCCGGCGATGGCGGCGGCCGCGCCCGCGAGGGCGAGGGCGCTGCCGGGCTGGTGGGTCACGGAGAAGGTGGCCCAGCGCTCGATGCTCTCGAACTTCACTGTGCCCGCGCCGTCGGGCAGCTCCATCGACTCGCCGGGGAGCAGCATCTTGGCGAGGGGGTCGCCGTTCTCCTTCTTGAACTGCTGCATCTTGGACGTGTCCAGCTGGTACACGTTCTGCGGCAGGCCCGAGTCCACGCCGAGGCTGCCGTGGAAGGCGTTCAGGGCGATCACCGGGAACTTCGCGTCGGGGAACTGGGAGAGCATCGTGCCCTGGCCCTTGCCCGCGAAGGTCGGCACGAACTGGGCGGAGAAGCCGAGCTGCTCCTTCTGCCCGTCCTTGTTGCGGTAGCCGTCGGTGACCTTGATGGCGCCCGCGGAGGTGAGGTTCGCGTCCTGCGGCAGCATGGGCACGGCGTCCCGGAAGACGACCTTGCCGGTGGGGTCGGTCACCGACATGACCGGCGCGTAGCCGTGGCCGAGCAGGTAGACCTTCGAGCCGTCGATCTCGAGCGGCTTGTTGACCTCGATCTCGGCCTTGGTGGGCTTGCCGTGGGCGCCCTCGCTGTAGGTGATGTACGCCTTGAAGTCGCGGGGGGTGCCCTTCTGCGGGCCGCTCTCCTCGAAGGTGGCGTCGAACTTGTCGAGGGTGAAGCTGAAGGGCGGCAGGTCGTCGGGATCGAACATGCTGCCGGACTTGAAGTCGTCGTACTGGGTGAGCGTGTTCGAGAAGCCGCCGCCGCGCAGGACGAGCTTGCCGCCCTCGGACATGAAGAGCTTGCCCCAGGCGAACGCCACGAGCATCACGATGAGGGCGATGTGGAAGATCAGGTTCCCGGCCTCGCGCAGGTAGCCCTTCTCCGCGGCGACGTGGCCGTCGCCGGCCTCGGTGCGGAAGCGGCGCCGGCGGAGCAGCGTCCCGGCGTGCGCGAGGACCTCCTCCGCGGACGACCCGGTGCGCCACGTGGTGGAGGCGGGGAGCCGGTCGAGCCGCCGGGGGGCGGCCGGCGGGCGGCCGCGGAGCTGGCCGACGAACTGCCAGGTGCGCGGCAGGATGCAGCCGATGAGCGAGACGAAGAGCAGGAGGTAGATCGCGGAGAACCAGAAGGACGTGTAGACGTCGAACAGCTGGAGCTTCTCGGCGGCCCCCACCCAGGCCGGGTTCTGCCGCTTCCACTCGGCGACCTTCATCAGGTCGACGGAGTTCTGCGGGATGAGGGAGCCGGGGATCGCGCCGAGGGACAGCAGGAACAGCAGGATCAGCGCCACCCGCATGGAGGTGAGCTGCCGCCAGACCCAGCGGGCCCAGCCGATCACCCCGATGCCCACGGGACCGCTGTCCTCGACGGGGGCGGTGGAGAGCTGGGATCCGGCCGCGCCGAGCGCCGTGTCGGAATCGTGCGACGCCTCGGGGGGCGCGTTGTCTGTCGTACTCATGTCCCTGTCGTCCTCAGATCCCCACCGTGAAGCCCTGGGTCCAGCCCTGCATGTCGCTGACGATGCTGTCCCACATTCCTGTGACGAGCAGCAGGCCGGTCAGGATGAGCATGCCGCCGCCGATGCGCATCACCCACGCGTAGTGCTTCTTCACCCAGCCGAAGGCGCCCAGCGCCTTGCGGAAGGCGATCGCGGCGAGGATGAAGGGCAGGCCGAGGCCCAGGCAGTAGACCACGGTCAGCAGGGCCCCGCGGCCCGCGCTCGCCTGGTCGAGGGAGAGGGTGTTGACGGCGGCCAGGGTCGGGCCCATGCACGGGGTCCAGCCGACGCCGAAGAGCACGCCGAGGACGGGCGCGCCGAGCAACCCCGCCGTCGGCTTCTTGTGGAAGCGGAACTCCCGCATCGTCAGGCCCGGGATCGCCCCCATGAAGAAGAGGCCGAGGAGGATCACCAGCCCGCCGAGGACCTGGGAGATGATCTCCTTGTTCTCCTGCAGGCTCTCGCCGAAGTAGCCGAAGAGCGCGCCCGTGGAGACGAAGACGGCGGTGAAGCCGGCGATGAACAGGCTCGCGCCCGCCAGCATCCGGCCACGGCGCGCCTCGGCGAGGTCGGCGCCGCTGACGCCGGTCACGTAGGAGAGGTAGCCGGGGACGAGCGGCAGCACGCAGGGCGAGAAGAAGGACACCAGTCCCGCGAGCAGCGCGATCGGCAGGGCGAGCAGCAGGGCGCCGCTGAGGACCGTCTCGTTCACCCCGGTGACCTCGGCGGCCAGGGCGTAGTCGACCACGGGGTCACTGCTCCGCGAGGAGCGGGTCGATCATGGAACGCAGCTGGGTGTCGTTGATCGCGACCAGGGTGCGGGCGGCGATCCGGCCCTCCTTGTCGAGGACGATCGTGGAGGGGATGGCCTGCGGGTTGAGCGTGCCCTTGGGGAAGCGCAGCATCAGCTTCCCGTCGGGGTCGTAGAGGCTCGGGTAGCCGATCCCGTAGTCGTGCTCGAAATTGAGGGCGTTCTGCGTGCTGCTGTCGCGGGTGTTGATCCCGACGAAGGCGACGTCCTTGCCCGCGTCGGCCATCTCCTTGGAGACCTGCGCGAAGTACTTGGCCTCGTTGCGGCACGGCGGGCACCAGGAGCCCCACACGTTGAGGACGACGACCTTGCCCTTGAGCGCGGTGGTGTCCAGGGTCTTGCCGTCGACGGTCGGGCCGTCGAGCTTGGGCGCCTCGGTCCGCTCGCCCCGGGCGACGGTGGAGATCCCGCCCGTGCCCACCACGTAGTTCCCGCCGGCGCTGCCGGAGGGCTTGCCGCCGTCCCCGTCGCCGCAGGCCGTCAGGGTCATGAGGCCCGCGACGGTGGCCGCGGTCAGCAGGAGGGCGCGGCGGCCGCTGGTCGAGCGGCGACGGGGGGCGCGGCTAAGGCTCATGTGAAAAGTTTCGCATGGGCGGTTTGCGGATCTATCGCACCCCCCGGGGGGCCCGGGAAGGCGCAGGTCACGCCGTGGTCAGGTACGCAGCCCAACCCACCCCGGGCGAGTGGCCGGGGCCGAGGGCGCGGAGCTTGTCGAGCACCACGGGGTCCTGGACGTCCAGCCAGTCGGCGAACTGGCGGAACGATACGAGCCGTACATCCCTTTTGTCCGCCATGCCCTTGAGAGCCTCCTCCACGGCGTCCATGTAGATGCCGCCGTTCCACTCCTCGAAGTGGTTGCCGATGAACAGCGGCGCGCGGTTGGTCTCGTAGGCCCGCCTGAAGCCCCCGAGGTAGGTGGCGGTGGCCTGGGCACGCCAGCCCGGATAGTGGGCGGGGACGCCCCGGGTGGTGCTCTTCGACTGGTTGGCGAGGATGTTGTAGTCCATCGACAGCACCTCGAAGGAGTGCCCGGGGAAGGGCAGGGACTGCAGCGGCAGGTCCCACACCCCGCCTTCTTCACCGGCCAGACCTGCAGGCCGCCGGGCGAGCTGGAGTCGTAGCGCCAGCCCAGATCGCGGGCGGTCGGCAGCAGGTTCTCCTGGCCGAGCAGGCACGGGGTGCGGGCGCCCGCGAGTTCCTTGCGGTAGTCGAAGGGCAGCGGGTCGAGGTCGGCGAAGCCGGTGTTGGTGCGCCAGTTGGTGACGAAGGACACGGCCTGGTCGATCTCGCTCCGCCAGTCCTGCGGCGTCCACCGGCCGACGGAGCCCGATCCGCCGCAGAAGTGGCCGTTGAAGTGGGTGCCTATCTCGTGCCCGTCGAGCCACGCCTCGCGGACGTACTTCAGGGTGGCGCGGACGTTCTCGTCCTTGAGGTATCCGATGTCCGAGGCACCGACCGGATTGTTCGGCGGCTGGTAGAGCCCCTTGCGCGACTCGGGCAGCAGGTAGATGCCCGAGAGGAAGAAGGTCATCGCCGCGCCGTGGTCCTTGGCGAGCTTGAGGAAGCGCGGGAAGAGGCCGTTGCCGATCTCGCCCGCGCCGTCCCAGCTGAACACGACGAACTGCGGCGGCGTCTCGCCCGGCTCGAGGGGGACCGGCTTGTCCGGCTGGTTCGGCTGCGGGCCGGTGTCGGCGGTGGAGCCGTCACCGATCGGCCCGGCCGGGGGCGGACCGGAGCCCTCGCGGGGCAGCGGGCCCGGTGCGCCCGGGCCGGACCCTCCGCCGCAACCCGCGATGCCCGCGGCCGCGGCGCCCAGGCCGAGCCCGAGCACTCCTCTTCGACTGAAGTCGCGCATGTCACCGTCCCGTCGTCAGTCCCCAAGCACCCTGTTCCGTCATATAAACGGACAATTAGCCTGAGTGTGTGCGCTGACACGGTGATTCCCGCGCGTCTTGTTCCTCAAGGGGCAAAGCTGTAACGGATCGTCACAACGTCAGGGGCGAGGAACCAGAGGGCCCGGGCGGGGGCCCCGGTGCCCTCAGGCGCCGAACGCCTTGGACTTCCCCTTCACCGGCTTGGCCCCGGCCAGCAGGTGGGCGGGCACCAGATCCCGGGCCGGCTCGCTGTAGCCCACCGACACCAGCTCGTCGCCCTGGTAGGTGAAGGACGTCATCGAGGCCAGCGTGCACTGGCGGCGGCGCGGGTCGTGCCACAGCCGGCGCTTCTCCGCGAAGCTGCGCACGATCCAGATCGGCAGCTGGTGGCTGACCGCCACCGCCTCGTGGCCGCGGGCCGCGTCGCGGGCCGCCTCCAGCGCGCTCGTCATCCGGACCACCTGCTCCACGTACGGCTCTCCCCAGGAAGGCCGGAACGGGTTCGTCAGGTGCTTCCAGTTGCCGGGCCTGCGCAGCGCACCGTCGCCGACGCCGAAGGTCTTGCCCTCGAAGACGTTCTCCGCCTCGAGCAGCCGCCGGTCCGTCGCCAGGTCCAGGCCGTGGCTCTTGGCGATCGGCGCCGCCGTCTCCTGCGCCCGCTCCAGCGGGGAGGACACCACGTAGGCGATGTCCCGCCCCTGGAGGTGCTCGACGACCCGGTCCGCCATCCGGCGGCCCAGCTCGGACAGGTGGTAGCCGTCCCGGCGCCCGTACAGGACCCCGTCCGGGTTGTGCACCTCACCGTGGCGCACCAGGTGGACGACGGTGATCTCGCTGCTGCTCATGCGGTGGCCTCCGCGGCGGCCCGGGCCGCGGCCGGCAGGGCCGCCGCGATCCGCTCGACCGCCCGCTCGTCGTGGGCGGTGGACACGAACCAGGACTCGAAGGCGGACGGCGGCAGGTAGACGCCCTGCGCCAGCATCGAGTGGAAGAAGCCGTTGAAGCGGAAGGACTCCTGCTTCCTGGCGTCGTCGTAGTTGCGCACCTCGTCCTCGGTGAAGAAGACGGAGAACATGTTGGAGGCGGTCTGCAGCCGGTGCGCCACGCCCTCCTTGGCCAGCGCCGCGGTCACCAGCCCCTGGATCTCCTTCGAGACGGCGTTCACCTTCTCGTACGCGGCGTCGTCCAGCAGGCGCAGCTGCGCGAGACCGGCGGCGGTGGCGACGGGGTTCCCGGAGAGCGTGCCCGCCTGGTAGACCGGGCCGGCCGGTGCCAGGTGGCCCATCACGTCGGCGCGGCCGCCGAAGGCCGCGGCCGGGAAGCCGCCGCCCATCACCTTGCCGAAGGTCATCAGGTCGGGCGCGACCCCGTCCACGCCGTACCAGCCGGCGCGGGAGGTCCTGAAACCGGTCATGACCTCGTCGGAGATGTACAGGGCGCCGTTCTCGCGGCACAGGTCCGCGAGCCCCTGGTTGAAGCCCTCGGCCGGGGTCACCACGCCCATGTTGCCGGGCGCGGCCTCGGTGATCACACAGGCGATCTCGCCGGGGTGGGCGGCGAAGGCCGCCCGGACCGCCCCGAGGTCGTTGTAGGGCAGCACGATCGTGTCGCCGGCCTGCGCGCCCGTGACCCCGGGGGTGTCCGGGAGGGCGAAGGTCGCGAGCCCGGATCCGGCGGCGGCCAGCAGGGCGTCCACGTGGCCGTGGTAGCAGCCGGCGAACTTCACGACCTTGGCCCGGCCGGTGAACCCGCGCGCCAGCCGGATCGCCGACATCGTGGCCTCCGTACCGGAGGAGACGAGCCTCACCTGCTCGACGGGGGCGACGCGGGCGACGATCTCCTCGCCGAGCGCGACCTCGCCCTCGCCGGGCGTGCCGAAGGAGGTGCCGCGGGCGACGGCCGCCTGGACCGCCTCGATCACTTCGGGGTGGGCGTGGCCGAGAATCATCGGTCCCCACGAGCACACGAGGTCGACGTACTCACGGCCGTCGGCATCGGTGAGGTACGGACCGGTGCCGGACACCATGAACCGGGGCGTACCGCCCACGGCGCGGAAGGCGCGCACCGGAGAGTTCACGCCGCCGGGGGTCACGAGGGAGGCGCGCTCGAAGAGCGTCTGCGAAACTGGGGCTTCATACGGGTACGGGTAGCTCACACCAGCCATGGTCTCAGAGGCCGCGACAGTCTTGCGGGCGGGCGTTTCACCGCGCCGCCGCGGGGGAGGTCACTGCCATGATGATCAGGCTGCGTGGCGGGGGCCGCGGGGCCGGGGCAGGCAAGACCAGTCGGGTGGAGATATGCAACGCGGTGGTGGACCGGGCGAGGGTACGGACGGCCTCGACCCGCAGCGCGCCCGCGAGGCCCGCGAAGCCCGCCGCCGCGGCAGGCACCGCCGCCGCGCCACCGAGGCGGCCGACGCCGTCCCGGGTCCGGCGGAAGCGCCGGACGACCTTCCCAGGGGTCGCGGTATGGGTGTGACGTACAAGTACTTCGGGGCGCCCGACGGCGCCACGGCGGCCCGCGTCCCCGTGACGATGCGCCCCGAGGAACTCGGCGGCGACGAGCTCGGCATGGGCGGCCTGTTCACCAAGATCAAGCCGGAGACGGTGGCCGCGATGGTCCTGACCGGCATCGAGGGCATACCCCTGCACAAGGTGCCCCCGCTGGAGCTGGTCGTCCTGCACCCCGACTACGCGGTGGTCAAGCTCCCCATGACCGTGGTGGACCCGCTGCGCGGGATCGGCGAGGAATCGGTGGGCGCGGCCGCGTTCATCTGGTCCACCGTCCCCGACCGCGGCGGCCCACGCGACGCGTTCGACGTCTACCAGCTGCTGCACGAGTGGCAGGACTTCTCCCACCGCCTCCACGAGGCCGGCCACCAGCCGTACTGCCTCGTCTGGCCCTGACCCGGCGCGCAGGCGTCCGCGCGTCCACGCGTCGGCCGCCGGCAAGCCCGCCGGCCGTCGGGATCTGGCAGCCTGGCCGTATGGAATCCGTACTGCTGAACCCCTGGGGCCCGGGGGACTTCTGGCTGCTGGAGCGCAAGAACGAACCCGCCATGACCCGGTACCTGGGCGGGCCGGAACCGGCGCAGAAACTGCTCGACCGGCAGGAGCGGTACGAGGCCATGAGCGTGCGGGAGCCCTCCGCCGGGCGGATGTTCCGCGTGGCGCTGGCGGCCACCGGGGAGAGCGTCGGCAGCGTCGGCTTCTGGGAGCGGGAATGGCGGGGCGAGGCGGTCTACGAGTGCGGCTGGGGCGTGCTGCCCGAGTTCCAGGGCCGGGGCCTGGCCGTGGCCGCGGTGACGGAGCTCCTGGCCTACGCCCGGACCCACGGCACCCGCGACACCGTCCACGCCTTCCCCGGCACCGACCACGCGGCCTCCAACGCGGTCTGCCGCCGGGCGGGCTTCGCCTGCCTGGGCGAGGTCGCCTTCGAATACCCGGCCGGAGTCCCCCACCCCGGCAACGACTGGTGCTACCACCTCAGGCCCCCCACCCCCCCACCCCTGACCCCTGACCCCTGACCCATCCGACCACCCGTAATTCGGCGCGGCCACCGCCGGTGCGGTGGCATGCTGACAGGGTGAACGGACCCGGCATTCAGCTCACCCTCGCCCCCGAACTGCGCCTGTTCGCCGCGCCCAGCCGGCGCGCCGAGCGGGTGCCGACCACCACCGACGGCGCCTCCAGCCTCGGCCACGTCGTCGAATCGGCCGGCGTCCCGCTCACCGAAGTCGGCCGCCTCCTCGTCGACGGCCGGGAGGTGCCCGTCTCCTACGTGCCCCAAGAGGGCCAGTCGGTCGAGGTGTTCGGCGTCGAGCGCCCGCAGCGGGTGTCCGGCGCACCGCTCCGCTTCCTGCTCGATGTCCACCTCGGCACGCTCGCCCGCCGCCTGCGCCTGCTCGGTGTCGACGCCGCCTACGAGAACGAGGACATCGGCGACCCCGCCCTCGCCACCCGCTCCGCCGCCGAGCGGCGCGTGCTGCTCTCCCGCGACCGCGGACTGCTGCGCCGCCGCGAGATCTTCGCCGGGGCGTACGTCTACAGCGACAACCCGGACGAGCAACTGCGCGACGTCCTCAGCCGGTTCGCTCCGATCCTCGCGCCGTGGACCCGCTGCACCGCCTGCAACGGCCCGCTGCGCGAAGCCGACAAGGAGAGCGTCGGCGACCGCCTGGAACACGGCACGCACCGCTCCTACGACGTCTTCGCCCAGTGCACCGACTGCGAGCGCGTCTACTGGCGCGGCGCCCACCACGCCCGCCTGGAGCGGATCGTGGACGAGGCGCTCCTGGAGTTCGGCACCGCCGGCTCGGGAACCGTCTGACGACAGGCGGCGCGACACCCGTGCCCCGGCGGCCCCCGGCTGGCAGACTGCCGAGGCATGACCGCCGCACCGGGCGCGGATGACGCCCAGAACACCGAGGGCAAGGCCGAGGACGAGGCCGAGGGCACCGCGGACTTCCGCGGAGGCCCCGCCGCGGACGGCAGACCAGACGGCAGCGGAGGCGGCACCGCACGCGGCGCGACGGGCGGCACCGCGGCCGGCGCCGCCGATGACACCGCCGAGGACGCCATCGATGTCGTCGTCATCGGCGCCGGGCCCACCGGGCTGCTCCTCGCCGGTGACCTGGCCGCCGCCGGACTCTCCGTCACCCTCGTCGAGCGCCGGCCCCGCACCGCCGCCAACCTGACCCGCGCCTTCGCCGTGCATGCCCGCACGCTCGAACTGCTCGACGCGCGCGGCCTCGCCGACGCGCTCGTCTCCACCGGCCGGCGGATCGACCGCCTGCGCCCCTTCGGAGGCATGGCCCTCTCCCTTCAACGGCTGCGCAGCCGCTACCCGTTCGTACTCATCACCCCTCAATATGAGACAGAGAAACTCCTCGAGCGCCGCGCTCTGTCCACAGGCACGGACATCCGATATGACAGTGAGCTCATCGGACTGCGCCAGGACCACGACACCGTCACCCTGGACCTGCGCCGCACCACCGACGGCGCCCGCAGCACGCTCCACGCCCGGCACGCCGTCGGCGCCGACGGTGTGCGCTCCACCGTCCGCACCGCCCTCGGCCTGCCCTTCCCCGGCCGGGCCGTCGTCCGCTCCATGATCCTCGCCGACGTCCGGCTGACCGACCCGCCGGAGGACCTCCTCGCCGTCGACGGCGACGCCGGTGCGTTCGGCTTCCTCGTCCCCTTCGGCGACGGCTGGTACCGGGCCATCGGCTGGCACCGCGACGGCCGCGCCCGCGACGGCGACCCCGTCGGCCTCGACGAGCTGCGCACCATCCTGCGCACCGCGCTGGGCACCGACCACGGCATGCACGACCCCCGGTGGATGTCCCGCTTCCACAGCGACGAACGCCAGGTCCCGCACTACCGCTCCGGCCGCGTCTTCCTCGCCGGCGACGCCGCGCACGTCCACTCCCCCGCCGGCGGCCTCGGCATGAACACCGGCCTCCAGGACGCCGCCAACCTCTCCTGGAAGCTCGCCGCCGTCCTGCACGGCCAGACGCCCGACCCCGAGGCGCTCCTCGACAGCTACCACCGCGAGCGGCACCCCGTCGGCCGCCTCGTCCTGCGCATCAGCGGCGCCCTGGTCCGCGCGGTCATGGCCACCGGACCCGTCCGCCGCACCGCCCGCGGCCTCGGCGCGGCCCTCCTGCCCCGTATCGGCCCCGCCCGGGACCGCGCCCTCGGCCTGGTCTCGGGCATCGGGATCGCCTACCCGCCGCCGCCCGGCGGTCGCCGCCCCGCCGGCCGCCGCGCCCCGGACCTCGCCCTGGAACCCGGCCCCCACGGGCAGCGGCTCTACGAGGTCCTGCGCACCGGCGGCTTCGTCCTGATCACCCCGCCCGGCCGGCCCACCCCGCCCGGAGCCCCCCTCACCCACGTCCACTGGCGCACGGACCGGCGCGCCCCCGACCCCGCGGCCACCCCCACCACCCCCACCACCCGCCGCCCCACCCCGCGCACCGCCTGCGTCCTGGTGCGCCCCGACGGATACGTCGCCTGGAGCGCGCCCCGGCCCACCAACGCCGGCCTCGCGGCGGCCGTGGCGGCCCACCTCCTGCCCACGGCCACCCCCACCGCCTCCGGCGCCCCGGCCGGCCCCGCTCAGAAGGCGTAGGCGTCCCCGGTGTCCAGCGCGAGCACCGCGCACTCGTCGTTCGTGCGGTTGCGGTCCGTCACGCCGCCGTTCCACCAGGTGTCGACCCGCACCACCACCTCCGGCGGGCGCTCGCGCAGCTCCAGGACCAGGCCGATGTGGCGCCCGCGCCCGCGGGAGGGCAGCGGCCCGGTCTCGCACAGCACCTCGCGCGGCCCGACCCGCGCACAGCCCTCCGACAGCTTCTGGCGGTCCGCGAGGTCGGCCGACAGCCGCAGCCGCAGCGCCGCGTTGGGCACCGTCTGCGGCCCTTCGTTCTGCGGGACCAACCAGATACGCAGGTGACCGCGGGCCAGGGACACCCGCCCGTGGTACGCCACGTCGGCCTCGGCCCCCGCGGGCAGCGGAGCCCCCGCGAACGCCAGGGCCGGCGCCCCCGCAACCGCAGGAGCCGCGCCCGCGGGCACCGCCCCACCGAACGCCAGCAACCCCGCCAGCACCACACTCCGTACGGCAACACGGTTCGGCACCGCCACCACCTCCACGCGCGGACGCTAGCCACCACCCCGCCCCGCCGGTCGGACCATCACACGAAGGAGGGCGGGCCGAGCCGCCATTCGCCCGCCCCGGCCGGCCGCCGCCGTAGGCTTCAGGCCATGCTCATCGCCCGCTCCGCAGCCCTCTTCGCCCTCGCCGCGCTCCTGGAGATCGGCGGGGCCTGGCTCGTCTGGCAGGGCGTCCGCGAGCACAAGGGCTGGGCCTGGATCGGCGTCGGGGTGATCGCCCTCGGCCTCTACGGATTCGTCGCGACCCTCCAGCCCCAGGGCGACTTCGCGCGCGTCCTGGCCGCCTACGGCGGGGTCTTCGTCGCCGGCTCCCTGCTGTGGGGCGTCGTCGCCGACGGCTACCGCCCCGACCGCTGGGACGTCGTCGGCGCGCTCGTCTGCCTCACCGGCATGGCCGTGATCATGTACGCCCCGCGGGGCCGCTGACCCCACCTATGCTGGCTGGTGATCGACCGTACGAACGAACGAGGAGCCCCGCACATGAGCACGGCCACCCGAACCGCCGTCGTCACCGGAGCGAGCAGCGGCATCGGTGCCGCCACCGCCCGGCAGCTCGCCGCGGCCGGCTACCACGTCGTCCTCACCGCCCGCCGCAAGGACCGCATCGAGGCCCTCGCCGCCGAGCTCACCTCGGCCGGCCACGAGGCCACCGCCCACGCCCTCGACGTCACCGACCGGCCCGCCGTGGACGCCTTCGCCGCCTCCCTCGCGGACCTCCCGACCCTCGCCGTGCTCGTCAACAACGCGGGCGGCGCCCTCGGCGCCGAGCCCGTCGCCACCGCGGACCCCGCCGACTGGCGCACGATGTACGAGGTCAACGTCATCGGCACGCTCCACATGACCCAGGCCCTGCTCCCCGCGCTCACCGCCTCCGGCGACGGCACCGTGGTCGTGCTGTCCTCCACCGCCGGCCACTCCACGTACGAGGGCGGCGCCGGCTACGTCGCCGCCAAGAACGGCGCCCGCGTCCTCGCCGAGACCCTCCGCCTGGAGATCGTGGGCCGGCCCGTGCGCGTCATCGAGGTCGCCCCCGGCATGGTCAAGACCGAGGAGTTCGCGACCACGCGCTTCCGCGGCGACACCGAGAAGGCGGCCCAGGTGTACGCGGGCGTCGCCGAGCCGCTGTCCGCGGACGACGTGGCCGACACCATCACCTGGGCCGTGACCCGCCCCAGCCACGTCAACATCGACCTCCTGGTGGTCCGCCCCCGCGCCCAGGCCTCGAACACGAAGGTCCACCGCGAGCTGTAGCCCCGCGGCCCGCGGGCGCCGCAGCCCCTCCCGGCGCGGACGGGCCGCTCACCCATGCATCCGATCAGCTCCATTTGTGCCCCTATGTGATGATCACACCTCGCGCCTCGCGCCCTTCCGCGCCGGCCCGCCCGAGGATCCGTGTCGAGGCCCTTCGCGCCTCACCAACCAACCGGTTCCACGAGGAGCAACACACATGAGTCCTGAGCAAAGGACGCCGTTCCGTATGGGTCCGCTTCCCCGGCAGAGCAAGGTGCTCGCCGCCGGCGCGGTGGCATCGATGGCAATCGCGGTGCTCGGCTTCGCCACCCCCGCGCAGGCAGCCGCCGCGAACCCGCAGCCGGCCGCAGCGGCGTCGGCAGACGCACGGGTCGGCGATGAGTGCGAGGACGACTACGTCGACGAGGGTCCCGACGCCAAGGTCCGCGGCACCGGCGACGAGTGCGGCCGGGACGGCCGCGACGGTCGGGACGGCCGCGACGGCCGCGACGCCCGGTGCGGGAACGACATCGACTCGGTCCGCCCGAACGCCAACGAGGAGATCAGCATCCTCCTGGTGGACGGGACCGCCTTCGGCGGCCACCGCGTCGGCGCCCCGCTCGCCACCGCGCCGTTCAACCGCCAGAACCTCACCACCACCGCGAACCCCGGCTACCCCACCGACCGGAGCACGGTCTGCTCCGCCTCGGTGACCTCGCTGGGGAACGAGACGAGGTTCAAGGTGCAGACCAGGGACGGGATCGTCTACGAGCTCGTGTGCGCCTCCAACGGCACGACCGTGAACTGCGTCGGTGCCTCCTGGACCGCCATCGGCTTCACCCCGGTCGCCACCGGCCCGTTCGCCAAGGCCCAGCGCCCCTGACCCGCCCGGGATCCCGCTGAACGACGTGTGCCGCGCCCGGCACCTCCCGGGCACGGCACACGTGCGTCGGCCCGCGTCAGCCCTTCACGCAGATGACCTGCTTGATCTTGGCCACGACCGCGACCAGGTCCGTCTGCTGGTCGATGACCTGCTCGATCGACTTGTACGCGCCCGGGATCTCGTCCACGACCCCCGAGTCCTTGCGGCACTCGACGCCCTTGGTCTGCTCGGCCAGGTCCCGCGCGGAGAACTTCTTCTTCGCCGCCGTCCGGCTCATCTTGCGGCCCGCCCCGTGCGAGGCCGAGTTGAAGGACTTCTCGTTGCCGAGCCCCTTCACGATGTACGAGCCGGTCCCCATGGAGCCCGGGATGATCCCGTAGTCACCGCTGCCCGCGCGGATCGCGCCCTTGCGGGTGACCAGCAGGTCCATGCCGTCGTACCGCTCCTCCGCCACGTAGTTGTGGTGGCAGCTGATCTCCCGCTCGAAGGAGACCTTCGCCTTGCGGAACTCCTTGCGGACGACCTCCTTGAACAGGCTCATCATGGCCGCGCGGTTGTACTTCGCGTACTCCTGGGCCCAGAAGAGGTCGCTGCGGTACGCCTCCATCTCGGGAGTCGCCGCGAGGAAGACCGCCAGGTCGCGGTCGACCAGGCCCTGGTTGTGCGACAGGGCGCGCGCCACGTTGATGTGGAAGTCGGCGAGCTCGTTGCCGATGTTCCGGGAGCCGGAGTGCAGCATCAGCCAGACCGAGCCCGACTCGTCGAGGCAGAACTCGATGAAGTGGTTGCCCCCGCCGAGCGTCCCGATCTGCTTCGCGGCGCGTTCCCGGCGGTGCTTGACCGCGTCGGTGAGGTGGTCGAAGCGCTTCCAGAGGTCGTCGAACCCGTCCACCGAGAAGCCGTACAGGCGGGACGGATCCACCACCTCCTTGTGCAGCCCCGTACCCACGGGAATCGCCTGCTCGATCCGCGACCGCAGCTTCGACAGGTCCCCCGGCAGGTCGTTCGCCGTCAGGGAGGTCTTCACCGCCGACATCCCGCAGCCGATGTCCACCCCCACCGCCGCCGGGCAGACCGCGTCCTTCATCGCGATCACCGAGCCGACCGTGGCGCCCTTGCCGTAGTGGACGTCCGGCATGACGGCCAGGCCCTTGATCCACGGGAGGGTGGCCACGTTGCGCAGCTGCTGCATGGCGTGGTCCTCGACCGACGCGGGATCGGTCCACATCCTGATCGGGACCTTCGCCCCGGGCACTTCTACATACGACATATGGATTCAATCCCCCGAAAACCGCAGAAAACTCGGAATACGCAAAAAGCCTCGCTCTTGATCCCAAATACGACAGGGGACCGGCGCCAGCACCAGCGTGTGCGATAGACATTGTGTCCATCCGCGCCCGAGCCGCGGCAACGCATTTTCCTGACCGCCGGGTGGCCGGCCGGTCGAAGGGAGCCATACGACGTGCAGCGCAAGGCGGTACGGCGAGCCCTGCCGGGCATCGCGATGCTCACCGCGCTCGGGGCCGGCGCGGCCGGTCTGACCGGGTGCACCGGCGGGGGCGGCACCGGCGGCACCAGCGACTCGAAGGCCGGCGGCAGCCAGGCGGCGCCCGCCCAGCCGGGGAGGTACCGCATCCTGCCCGCCCCCTGCAAGGCCGGTGTCGACAGCAAGCGCCTCAAGACCATGCTGCCGGCCGCGCCATCGCTCACCCCGGAGCAGCGCGACCAGCTCTACGCCGGCACCGCCGACGCCTCCTACGACGGCGACCGGCGCGTCGGCTGCCGCTGGACCGCGCAGACCCCGGAGGAGACCCGGCTGCTGTCGGTCGGCTTCGAGCGCGTGGTCTCCTACGACCGGGCGACCGCCGGCGACGAGGACAAGGCGCACCAGGTGTACGTGCGCCAGCTGACCGACGCCAAGCTGCCCTTCCCGGGCCCGACGGCGAGCCCCACCCCCTCGTCCGCCGCCGCCCCCACGCCCACGCCCACCGTCCCGGCCGCGCCGCAGCCCGGCGGGACCACCCCGCCCTCGCCCTCCGCCAGCCCGTCGGTCCCGGTCGAGCTCGGCTCGCGCGTGCTGGAGGGCCTCGGGAGCGAGGCGTTCATCGAGGACAAGCTGAGCCCCGCGGGAGCCGCCGCGGCGCAGTCGCGCACCGTGCGCATCGTGTTCCGCACCTCGAACGTCATCGTCACGCTGGAGTACAGCGTGCAGCCCGCGCTGCCCGGGACCGTCCCCTCCAGCGTCGAAACCCAGGACAGGACACGGCAGTTGGCGCAGTCCCTGGTCGAGCGCCTGGGCGAGTGAGGGGGCCGCGGCACCGCCCGGGGTGACGGCGCGCACAGCACGCCGCCACCCGATCGGGCTACCGTTGCCCGGGCCCCCCGCCCGGCCCGTGTCCGAAGAAGCACCACCAACGCACTGAAGGAACCATGCACCGATCAGCCTCGCGCCTCACCCGCGTTCTCGCCTGCGCAGCCGTCCCGGTGATCCTCACCGTCGCCGGGTGCTCGTCCGATTCGGGCAAGGGCTCCGGCTCCGACGGCGGCAAGAAGTCCGAATCCTCCGCGTCCGGCCAGCCGAGCGCGAAGCCCTCCCCGACCCTGGAGAAGGCGGCGTACGCCACGCTCCCGGACCCGTGCAAGGCCGTCCCGACCGCGACGGTCGACACGCTCGTGCCGGAGGCGAAGGAGAAGAACGGCACGGCGACCAAGTCCAACGACCTGGCCAGCCGCGCCAGCTGCTCCTGGAACGGCCTGGACGAGGACGGCCTGAAGGGCTCGCAGTACCGCTGGCTCTCGATCTCCTTCTTCCGCTACGACTCGCAGGCATCCCTCGGCAGTGCCAACAAGCGCGCGGAGGAGCAGTACACCAAGCAGGTCGAGGCGTCGAAGGCGTCCGAGGGCGCGCAGAACCTGAAGACCGAGGAGGCCGGCGGGATCGGCGACCAGGGCACCTCGGTCGTGTACAGCGTGAAGAAGGACGTCGACTTCTTCAACACCACGATCGTGGCCCGCACGCAGAACGTGGTCGTCACGCTCGACTACAACGGCGCCGCCTACGAGGGCGCCGGTGCGCCGGACCAGGCGAAGCTGCTCCAGGACGCCATCGCGGCGGCGAAGGAGGCCGTGGCCTCGGTCGACGCGGCGAACAAGCAGCCCGAGCAGCCCCAGTCCCCGCCGGCCGCGCAGTAGGGCGGGCCCGACTGGAGCGGTGACACCGGGTCACCCGTACGCTGTGCCTGCCGCAGCGTGGTAAAGGCTCGGTAAGTGTGCTCGACCAAGGGGAGGGGATCGCGGGTGGCGGCGATGCAGCTGACTCGTACGCACCGGATACTCATCGGCGTCGTGGTCGCCGGAGCCGTCGTCATCGCGGGCATCGGCTTCGCGGGCTCGTACTCCGCGGTGCGCGCCCTCGCCCTGCAGAAAGGCTTCGGCAGCTTCTCCCTGGTCTTCCCGATCGGCATCGACGCGGGCATCTGCGTCCTGCTCGCGCTGGACCTGCTGCTGACCTGGATCCGGATCCCCTTCCCGCTGCTGCGCCAGACGGCGTGGCTGCTCACCGCGGCGACGATCGCCTTCAACGGCGCCGCGGCCTGGCCGGACCCGCTGGGCGTCGGCATGCACGCCGTGATCCCGATCCTGTTCGTGGTGACCGTCGAGGCCGCCCGGCACGCGGTGGGCCGGATCGCGGACATCACCGCGGACCGGCACATGGAGGGCGTGCGCCTGACCCGCTGGCTGCTCTCCCCGGTGCCCACCTTCAAGCTGTGGCGCCGGATGAAGCTGTGGGAGCTGCGCTCCTACGAGCAGGCGGTCGGCATGGAGCAGGACCGGCTGATCTACCAGGCCCGCCTCCAGGCGCGGTACGGGCGTGCCTGGCGGCGCAAGGCCCCGGTGGAGGCGCTGATGCCCCTGAAGCTGGCCCGGATCGGTGTCCCGCTGGCGCAGACGGCCCCGGAGGGGCTGGCGGCGGCGGGCATCGACCCGGCGCTGCTGCCCCCGGCGGCGCCCGCTCCGGCGGCCGCTGCGGCTCCCGCGCCCGCCCTGGAGGCGGCGACCGCGTCCGCCGGGCCCGGACAGGAGGCGGCATCTCAGGCCCCCGCGCAGGCCCACGCCCCGTCGCTGCCCGCCGCCCAGGACCAGGCGTACGCCGAGGGCCGGTCCCCCGCCCCCTCACCGGCCGAACACCAGGTCCCCGTCGCGGCCGCCGCCCCGCCGCCGTTCGCGGTGGATCCGACCGCCATGCCCGCGGCCCACAACAGCGCCTGGTTCGCGGCGCCGCTGGCTCCGCAGGCGGCGTACGAAGGCGGTTACAACCCCCAGTACGTCGAGGGTCTGGAGCCGACGCCGGTCATGCGCCCGGCCGGCCCGGAGGAACCGCAGCCGGGGCAGCCGGGGCAGCCGCACGCCCAGGAGCAGTTGCCGCCCCCGCGCCACGAGGACGCCCCGGGCGCCGTGGGCACCGCGGTCGCTCCCGGCGCCCCGGCCGGCGTGGACGAAGCCGACGGGCCGGACGAGACCGAGTTCGCGGACGTCGCGTACAAGGTGTTCCGCGCCCTGGTGGACGAGCAGAACGACTTCCCGACGGCGGAGGCGCTCGACATACACCTGTCGGACGGCTACGGCGTCACCCACCCGCGCAGCGGCTCCCTGCTGCGCCGCATGATCCCGGCGTTCAAGCAGCGCTACCAGAAGGACCTGGAGAACGAGCACATCGCCTGACCGGCGAAGGCCAGGCATGCGGAAGGGCCCGCACCCCCCGGCGGTTTCCGGGGGTGCGGGCCCTTGCGCATACGGGCCAGATCAGGGCGCGAGCAGCTTGCGCACCCGGTCCGCGCCCACCGCCAGCAGCAGCGTGGGCAGCCGCGGCCCGGTCTCCCGGGTCACCAGGAGCCGGTACAGCAGCGCGAAGAACGTCCGCTGCGCGACCTTGAGCTCCGGCGTCGGCTTGGCGTCCGGCTCGAGCCCGGCCATCACCTTCGGCACGCCGTAGACCAGCGTGGTCAGCCCGTCCAGGGACCAGTGCGAGTCCAGCCCCTCCACCAGCAGCCGCAGCGACTCGCGCCCCTCGTCGTCCAGGGACGACAGCAGCTCGGTGTCGGGCTCCTCGCGTACGAGGGTCCGCTGGTCGGCGGGGACCTGCGTGGTGATCCAGTTCTCGGCGCGGTCCAGGCGCGGGCGTACCTCGTCGAGCGAGGTGAGCGGCTTCTGCGGGTCCAGGTCGCTCAGGATGCGCAGGGTCTGCTCGTCGTGGCCGGCGGTGACGTCGACGACCGAGGCGAGCGTCCGGTAGGGCATCGGGCGCGGGGTGCGGGGCAGCTCGTGCGAGGCGACCCGGACGGCGCGGCTGTGCGCGGCCGCGTCGGCGGGCAGCACGGAGCCGTCCGCCACCTTGGACTCCAGCTTGTCCCACTCGTCGTAGAGCCGCTGGATCTCCTGGTCGAAGGCGATCTTGAAGGACTGGTTCGGGCGGCGGCGCGCGTACAGCCAGCGCAGCAGCTGCGGCTCCATGATCTTCAGGGCGTCGCCCGGGGTCGGCACCCCGCCCTTGCTGGAGGACATCTTCGCCATGCCGCTGATGCCCACGAACGCGTACATCGGGCCGATCGGCTGCTCGCCGCCGAAGATGTGCACGATCTGGCCGCCGACCTGGAACGACGAGCCGGGCGAGGAGTGGTCGACGCCGGAGGGCTCGAAGACGACGCCCTCGTAGGCCCAGCGCATCGGCCAGTCGACCTTCCAGACCAGCTTGCCGCGGTTGAACTCGCTGAGCCTGACCGTCTCGGTGAACTCGTCCTCGGTGCAGACGTAGGTCATCTCGGTGGTCTCGTCGTCGTACGAGGTGACCTTGGTGAAGTCCTTGCCGCACGCGCCGCAGTACGGCTTGTACGGGTAGTACCCGCCCTCGCCGGTGCTGCCGTCGTCCTCGGCGGCCGCGCCGGAGCCCTCGGCGGCCTCCAGCTCGGCCTCGTCCACCTGCTTCTGCTGGGGCTTCTTGCCGCCCGGCTTCTGCTTGGTGCGGTACTGGTCGAGGACCGCGTCGATGTCACCGCGGTGCTTCATCGCGTGCAGCACCTGCTCGCGGTAGACGCCGGAGGTGTACTGCTCGGTCTGGCTGATCGGGTCGTACTCGACGCCCAGGTCGTCCAGCGCCTCGACCATGGCGGCCTTGAAGTGCTCGGCCCAGTTCGGGTGGGGCGAGCCCTCGGGCGCGGGCACGGCGGTCAGCGGACGGCCGATGTGCTGCGCGTGCGACTCCTCGGTGACGCCGGGGATGCCCTTGGGGACCTTGCGGTAGCGGTCGTAGTCGTCCCACGAGATGAGGTGGCGGACCTGGTGGCCGCGGCGGCGGATCTCGTCGGCGACCAGGTGCGGGGTCATGACCTCGCGCAGGTTGCCCAGGTGGATCGGGCCGGAGGGGGAGAGTCCGGACGCGACGACGACAACCGGGGATTTGCCGCCGGGTGCTCGGCGCTCCGCCTCGGCGATGACCTCGTCCGCGAAACGGGAGACCCAGTCGGTCTCGGTGCTGCTCTGCGCCACGACACGTCCTTCTATCTCGAATGATGGCTGCGGCCATTCTCCCAGACGCCGGCGGCCGCTCGGCGGTTGTTTTCCCCGCCGTCCCCGCCGCCCCTGCCGACCGCCCTTTCCCGCCGCCGGTTTTCTCCCGCGAAACGGGTGGCCCTCACGTGGGATACTCGGCCCTTGTCGGAACAACCAAGTGCACCCACCGGCACGACCTCACAGGAACGGCAGCTCATGGCCTCGGTCCCTTCCCTCGCTTCTTCCGTCAACCAGCGCGTCGCGGACGCCCTCGCCTCGGCTCTGCCGCAGGCCGGTGGCGCCGACCCGCTGCTGCGACGAAGCGACCGGGCCGACTTCCAGGCCAACGGCATCCTGGCGCTGGCGAAGAAGGCCGGGGCCAACCCGCGCGAGCTGGCGGCGACCGTCGTCGAGGGCATCGACACCGGTGACCTGTTCCAGGAGATCGAGGTCTCGGGCCCCGGCTTCCTCAACATCACCCTCACCGACCGGGCGATCGTCGAGACGCTCGCGGCGCGGTCCCTCGACGACCGGCTCGGCGTACCGCTCGCGGCGAACGCCGGCACCACGGTGATCGACTACGCGCAGCCGAACGTGGCGAAGGAGATGCACGTCGGCCACCTGCGGTCCGCCGTGATCGGCGCGGCGATGGTGGAGATCCTGGAGTTCACGGGTGAGAAGGTGGTCCGCCGCCACCACATCGGCGACTGGGGCACCCAGTTCGGGATGCTCATCCAGTACCTGCTGGAGCACCCGCACGAGCTGGACCACAAGTCGGAGCGGGAGGTCTCCGGCGAGGAGGCCATGTCGAACCTGAACCGGCTCTACAAGGCCTCGCGCGCGCTCTTCGACTCCGACGAGGAGTTCAAGACCCGCGCCCGGGCCCGGGTCGTGGACCTCCAGGCCGGCGACCCGCAGACCCTGGCGCTGTGGCAGCGGTTCGTGGACGAGTCGAAGATCTACTTCTACTCCGTCTTCGACAAGCTGGACATGGACATCCGGGACCCCGACGTGGTCGGCGAGTCCGGCTACAACGACATGCTGGTCGAGACGTGCAAGCTGCTGGAGGAGTCGGGCGTCGCCGTCCGCTCCAACGGCGCGCTGTGCGTGTTCTTCGACGACGTCAAGGGCCCGGACGGCAACCCGACCCCGCTGATCGTGCAGAAGTCGGACGGCGGCTTCGGCTACGCCGCGACCGACCTCTCGGCGATCCGCAACCGCGTCTCCGAGCTGTCGGCCACCACCCTGATCTACGTGGTCGACGCCCGCCAGTCCCTGCACTTCAAGATGGTCTTCGAGACCGCCCGCCGGGCGGGCTGGCTGACCGACGGGGTCAAGGCCGTCCAGCTGGCGTTCGGCACGGTCCTGGGCAAGGACGGCAAGCCGTTCAAGACCCGCGAGGGCGAGACGGTCCGGCTGGTGGACCTGCTGGACGAGGCCATCGACCGCGCGGCGGCCGTCGTCCGGGAGAAGGCGCAGGACCTGTCCGAGGCCGAGATCGGCGAACGGGCGGTCCAGGTCGGCATCGGTGCGGTGAAGTACGCGGACCTGTCGACCTCCGCCGCGCGCGACTACAAGTTCGACCTGGACCAGATGGTCTCGCTGACGGGTGACACGTCCGTCTACCTCCAGTACGCGTACGCCCGCATCCAGTCCATCCTGCGCAAGGCCGGGGACGCCAGGCCGGCCGCCCACCCGGAGCTGGCCCTCGCCCCGGCCGAGCGCGCGCTGGGCCTGCACCTGGACCACTTCGGCGAGCTGATCGCCGAGGCGGCGTCGGAGTACGCGCCGCACAAGCTGGCGGCGTACCTCTACCAGCTGGCCTCGCTCTACACGACCTTCTACGCGGAGTGCCCGGTCCTCAAGGCGGAGACCCCGGAACAGGTCGAGAACCGCCTGTTCCTCTGCGACCTGACGGCCCGCACCCTCTCGAAGGGCATGTCCCTCCTCGGCATCCGGACCCCCGAGAAGCTCTGACGCGGGGCGGCTCGACACGGTGGCCCCGCCTCCCTTCCGGGGAGGCGGGGCCACCGTCGTGTCAGGGGCGTTGGTTGACCATGTACCAGTGGAAGGCCTGGGCGGCTCCCACCACCCCGGCGGCGGCGAGGGTCAGGAACTGGCGCGTCCGCTTGTTCTGCAGTGCGACCGTCCCGCCGGGACCGGCCGTCACGTACCAGTGGAACTGGTCGCCCTGGCCCTCGCCGACGTGGATCGCGGAGCCCGAGGAGGCCAGGCTCTGCCGGTTCTGCTCCGCGTCCATGTTCACGAGCGAGATGGTGCCGTCGTTGTTCCCGGTCACCTGCCATACGGCGTTGTCGTGCCGCGAGCCGTACCAGAGCCGGCTGGCCTGGCACACGACGGAACCGAAGTAGTCGTTGTCGCCGATCCACTGGTCGGGCGCGTTCTGGGGCGCGATCACGTACGTCTGTCCCGGCGTCGGCCCGGCGGTCACGCCGACGGAGGCGGGGGCCGGGGCGGCCGAGGCGGCCGAGGCGGCGGTCACGGTCAGCGCGGCGGCGCACGCCACCGCTGCGATGCGTCGGTTCATCGTCAGCCCTTCGTCACGGTGAACGTCACGGCGGCGTTGTCGCCGCTGCCGTCGTACTGCCTGCAGCTGAAGCCCTCCGGAACGGTGCAGTAGTAGCTGTTGCTGCCCGAGAAGGGGTTGTTCCAGCCGATGCTGACGTTGCCGACGTTGAGCATGCTGTACACCGCCGCCCCTTCCGTCCCGGTCATGAAGCCGTTCGACTCCGACCGCCAGGTGCCGTCACCGAACGGGTACACCCGGTCCGGCGGGATCATGTTCTCGCTCCACGTGCCGTGCGACAGGCTCGACGAGGTGCGGTCCATCGTGTTGGGGGTGCGGTTCTGCAGCTTGACCTGCGTGCTGCGGGCCGCCATCGCGGAGAACGACCCGTCCCGCGCACCGGCGGGTGCGGCCGCCGTCCTCGCGCCGTCGCGGCCGATGGTGAAGGTCACGGTCGCGTTGTCGCCGCCGCCGCCCGTGCGCGCACAGGTGTAGCCGACGGGCACGAAGCAGCTGTAGTGGTTGCTGCCCACGTACGGGTTGTCCCAGTGGATGGCGGCCTCGCCACCGGTCCCGAGGGCGTACCAGGCGTCGCCTTCCGTCCCCGTCATCATCCCCGAGGAGTGCGAACCCCAGGTAGCGGACTTGTAGCCCTCGATCGTCTCGGGCGGAGTCGCGTCGTCCCAGACCCCGTGCGAGAGCGACGTGTAGTTGCGGTACATCGTCGTCGAGGTCTCGTTGACGACGGTCACCTTGGTGCTGCGCGCCGACTGCGCCACCACCGAGGTCTGCTGTGAGGTGTCGTTCCCGGTCGCCGCGACGGCCGTGACGGCCGGGGCGAGCGCCATGGCAGCAGCCATGACCGCCACCGCGGTTCGCCGTGCTCCTCTGTGGAATCGCGAGTTGGTCAACATGCCCGTCTCCTGTTCCTCGTTCCGGCTTTCGCAGCGATGAGCTTGCCGACGCGGCCTAACGGCGATCTAACGCGGATTCCGGCTGAGTTGATGTGCTTGGTGAATCACTTCGCGCCTTTATCCCTCTTCGCCCGCGAGTGGGCCCGTATGGGCTCGTAAGGTGCGGCAAGGAACGACGTGGGGCAGGTGGGGCGCGTGATGGACTTCCGGTTGCTCGGGCCGGTGTCGGCCTTCTCGGCGCGGGCCGAGATACCGCTCGGGCCGCCCAAGCGCAGAGCCCTGCTGGCCCTGCTCGTCCTGGCGGACGGCGCTCCCGTGGGTGCCGAGCGGATCACCGAGGCCCTGTGGGACGACCGGCCGCCGACGCACGCCCGGACCGTCGTGTACGGCCATGTGTCCGCCCTGCGTGGCCTGTTGCGCGCCGAGCGGGACACCGACGTCGTCACCCGGGACAGCGGGTACGCCCTGCGCGCCGCACCGGGGTCGGCCGACCTATGGCGCTTCCGCGAGCTGGTGCGCCGGTCCGCGGCGCCGTCCCCGGGGGAACAGCCGGCGGAGCTGCTGCGGGAGGCCCTCGGGCTGTGGCGCGGTCCGGTGCTCGGCGGGGTGGGCGACACCCCGCTGATCACCGCGGCGGCCGACCGGCTGGTGGAGGAACACCTGGCGGCGCTGGAGCAGTTCGCCTCCGCCCTGCACGCAGGTGGCCGGGGCGCGGAGGCCCTCGCCCTGCTGTGGCCGGCCGCCGAGCTGCACCCGCTGCGCGAATCGCTGATCGCGGCGCTCGTCCGCGCGCTGCACCACGCGGACCGCCAGGCCGACGCCGTCGCGCTCTACCGGCGTACGCAGCGCCGGCTCGCCCGGGAACTGGGCGTCGACCCGGGCGCCGCGCTGTCGGAGGCGTACCTCGCCCTGCTGCGCGGCAGGCCGCCGCAGCCCCCACCGCCGGCCCCGCGGGCCTCTCAGGGCTCGCAGTACCGGCAATCCCCGCAGACCCCGCCGTCCCCGCAGACCCCGCCGTCCCCGCAGACCCCGCAGACCCCGCAGACCCCGCAGTCCCCGCCGTCCCCGCAGCGGGCGGCCGCCGCGGCGCGCACCCCGGCGGCCCGGACGCGGAAGGCCCCGGCGTCCCCGGCCCCCGCGCCGCCGTTCCTGTTGCCCCGCGCTCCGGCCGGCTTCGTCAGCCGTACGGACGACCTCGCGCGGCTCACCGGGACCGCCCGCACGGACCGGGCGCCGCTCAGCGTGATCACCGGCCCGGCCGGGGTCGGCAAGACCTCGCTCGCCGTGCACTGGGCTTACGCGCACGCCGCCGACTTCCCCGACGGCGTCCTCTACGCCGACCTGCGCGCCGGGGAACCGGACGGCACCGGCCCCCGGACGACCGGTGTCCTGCACGACTTCCTGCTGGCCCTCGGCATCCCGGAGGAGGACCTGCCCGCGGAGGCGCGAGCCGCGGAGAACCTGTACCGCGCGACGCTCGCCGGCCGCCGCGCCCTCGTCCTGCTCGACAACGCCCGCGACTCGGTCCAGGTCCGCCCCCTGCTGCCCGGGACCCCCGGCTGCACCGTGCTGGTCACCAGCCGCAACCGGCTGGAAGGGCTGGTGGCCACCGATTGCGCGCGGCTGCTGCCGCTGCGGCGGCTGGCGCCCGCCGACGGGGTGCGGGTCCTGCGCACCGTCATCGGCGACGGGCGGGTGGAGGCGGAGCCCGCCGCCGCGGAGGAGCTGTCCGTCCTGTGCGACGGCCTTCCGCTGGCCCTGCGGCTGGCCGCCGCCCGGCTCGCCGCACGACCCCTGCTCCCGCTGCGCGCCATGGCCGACGGTCTGGTCGACGAACACCAGCGGCTCTCCCTGCTGCGCGGCGAGGACCTCGGTGTCGGGGCGACGCTGCGGATGAGCGTGCAGCAGCTGCCGGCGGACGCCGCGCTGCTCTTCCGCCAGCTCGCCCTGCACGTGGGCTCCGAACTGGACGCCGGCGCCGCGGCCGCCCTCAGCGGCCTGCCGCCCCTGGCGGCCCGCGGAGCCCTGGAGGACCTGGCCACAGCCCACCTCGTCGAGGAGCGGACCAGCGACCGGTACCTGATGCACGACCTGACCCGCCTGTACGCCCGTTCGTGCGCCGACCGGGCCGACGCCGGGGGACTGCACCGGCTGCTGGTGCACTACCTGTCCGCCGCCCGGGCCGCCGTGGCAGCGGCCGAACCCGGCAGCCAGCCCTGCTGCACCCTGCCCGCCGGTGTGCTCGCGCCCGTTCCGCCGCCCGTCTTCGCCGACCGCGCCGAGGCGATGGCCTGGCTGGTCACCGAGCGGGCCAACCTCACCGCGGCCGTCGCGGCCGCGGCCGGCGCCGGGCACCCCGAGCTGGCCTGGCGCATCGCCGTCCAGCTGTGGCCGCTGATCGTGCGCCAAGTACACGACGGCTGGGAGCCGGTCCTGCAGCACGCCCTCACCGCCGCCACCGGCCTCGACGACCCGGACGCGCAGTCGCGCCTGCGCTCGCTGCTCGGCTGGGTCCTCACCGAGAACGGACAGCTCCCCGCGGCACTGGAGCACCTGAGCCGGGCACCGGACCTGGCCTTACGGGCGGCGGACCCGCCCGGCCAGGTCATCGCCCTGGTCAACTGGGCCATCGCGCTGGAGCGCGCGGGCGACACGGCGGGCGCCGGGGTCCGGCGCGAACAGGCCGCGCGCATGGCCCAGGGCCTCGATCACCCCCACACCGAGGCCCTGGCCCTCTACCACCTCGCCGCCCACTGCCTCGCCACCGGACGCCCGGACGAGGCGCTGGCCCATGGCCGGCGGGGCCTGGAGCTGGCCTGCGGCGAGCAGTCGGAGGAGCGCCAGGCGCTGCTCCTGGAGACCTGCGGCGAGGCGCTGCGTGCCCTCGGCCGCGGCGAGGAGGCCCGCCGCTTCCGGAGGCGGGCGGCGGCCCTCACCGGGCGGTGAGACGCCCGCGCCGGCCCGCGGGCACCGGCGTCAGACCAACCGCACCTCGAAGGTCACCGAGGCATTGTTGCCGGAGCCCCCGGTCCGCTCGCACGAATAGCCGGACGGCACCCGGCAGCTGTAGGTGTTGCTGCCGACGAACGGATTGCTCCAGTGCACCTCCACGGGACCGTGCTCCGTCGCGTAGACCGCCCGGCCCTCGGTGCCGGTCATGGCCCCGTTCGACTCCGACTGCCAGCGGCCCGCGGCGTACGGGTCTATCCATCGGGGCAGGCTGGAGCTCCACATCCCCGAGCGCAGCGACGCCTCCCCGAACGTCCAGTGCCGGTCGGTCAGGTTCACCAGCGTCACGTGGGTGCTGCGTGCCGCCAGGATCCCCGGGACGGGCTGCCGCTCCCCGGCCGTCACCACCGGCTGCGACACCGCGTGTGCGGGTCCGGCCACCACACCGGCCAGGACCGCCGCGGCCCCCACTGTCGCCACGCGCCGCGCGATCCGCCCCCGGAACGTGCCCCGTCCCCCGTACTGCTTCACCGTTGCTTCCACAGCCATCTCCCCATCTCCCGTTCTCCGATGTCGCGGGCCCGGCCCGGCGCCCGGACGGAACGCTGCCCGAGGGTTCTAACGGCCGACGTGACGCGGACCTAACGTCACCCGGACGGCCCGGTTCGCTGCGTGCCGCCCGGGTAGGGGACGGCCCGTCCGTCCCCCGCCCCCACCGGAGGCCCCCGTGCCCGACATGAACGGCCCCTACAAGCCCGGCACCCCGTGCTGGATCGACCTGATGGTCCCCGACCAGCAGGCGGCCCTCGACTTCTACTGCGGCCTCTTCGGCTGGCAGGGCGAGGTCGGCCCGCCCGAGCAGGGCGGCTACTCCGTCTGCACCCTCAAGGGCAAGCCCGTCGCCGGGATCATGAAGGCGATGAACCCGGACGGCAGCATCCCCGACCCGATGCCGCCGACCGTGTGGACGACGTACCTGTCCACGGACAGCCTCGACTCGACCGTCAAGTCCCTGACCGACGCCCGCGGCCAGGTCGTCATGGGACCGATGGACGTCATGGACCTCGGCAGGATGGCCGTGGCCGCCGACCCGACCGGCGCCGTCTTCGGCCTGTGGGAGCCCGGCACCTTCGACGGGGCCGGCATCGTCAACGAGCACGGCGCGCTGATCTGGAGCGAGCTGAGCACCGGCGACACGGATGCCGCCGCCGCGTTCTACTCCGCCGTCCTGCCGGTCACCACGGCCCCGAGCGAGATGGAAGGCGGCCCGGCCTACACGGAGTTCAAGGTCGCGGGCCGCTCCGTGGCCGGGATGATGAGCCTCGACAACCTGCCGCCCGGGACGCCGCCGAACTGGCTGCCGTACTTCCACGCGGACGACGTGGACGCCATCCAGTCCGCGGCCGCCGAAGCCGGCGCCACCGTCGTGATGCCCGCCTTCGACATGGCGGCGGGCCGCATGGCCGTCCTGGCGGATCCGCAGGGCGCGGTGTTCGCGGTGATCACGGCGAAGGCGCCGGAACAGCCCGCCTGATCCCCTCGCGGGTCAGCGGAACTCGCACCACACGACCTTGCCCGGCGCCCGGGGCACCACACCCCAGGCGTCGGCGAGGGCCGCGACGAGCGTGAGCCCCCACCCGGGCGGCCGCTCCACCATCCGCGACAGCCCGGGCCCGCTGTCGTGCGCCTCGACCCGGACGGTCCCGTCCTCGAAGACGAGCAGCCGCAGCCGGTATCCCCGACCGGGCGGAACCCCGTGCCGCACCGCGTTCGTCGCGAGTTCGCTCACGCAGAGCAACATGTCGTCCATGCGGGATGTCACACCCCACGCGTCAAACGTCTCCGCCGCGAAGTGCCTGGCAGCGGGCACGGTTTGGCGTGCCCGCGGGTAGAAACGGTCGCGCATCAGGGCGGGTTGAGTATTCACGTTCACGAGATGATCGTCGCGTTCCGTGACTAACGTGCATCAGTGAACCAACCCGTACCCGCTATCAGTACGGGTTGGTACGGGTACTTGGCAGGCGCAGGTGGGGAGTTCACGTTCATGCCACCAAGGAAGCGGGCACGGCCCAACGCGACAGCGATGAAGATGGTCGGGGAGCAGTTGGCTGTCTGCCGCGTCGCAACAGGAATGACCCAGAAGGAGCTCGGCAAGCGCGTCGGCCTTCAGGAGGAGAGCATCGCCTCCATCGAGCAGGGCAGACGGCCCTTGATGCCGGACGTGGCGGAATTGATGGACCAGATCCTGGGACTGCCCGGCGTTCTCACCGTTGCCGCGCACAAGATGCCGCAGATCGACGTGATCCCCGCCTGGGCAGAACCGCTGATCAATCTGGAGCAGAAGGCCGCTGCCTTGTCCTCGTACGAAAACCAGGTCATCCCGGGCCTGCTCCAGACCAAGGCGTACGCCGAGGCCGTCTTCCACAGCCGCGTCCCGCTGTACGCCGACAGCGAGGTCGCGGATCAGACGGCCGCACGCATGGACCGCCAGTCCACGTTGCGGCGCGAGAAGCCGATGCTGGCCAGCTTCGTGATCTGGGAGCCCGTGCTCACCTGCCCGCTCGGAGGCCGGGAAGTTCTCGACGAGCAGCTCCGGTACCTGCTGTCCTGCTCCGAACTGACGGGCGTGTCGATCCAAGTTCTACCGTTGAACCGGGTCCGCCATCCGGCCTTGGACGGCCCGTTCGTCCTGCTGGAGACCCCGGACCATCAGCACATCGCGTACCTGGAAACGCACCGCGGCAGCCTGGTCGTCTCCGACCTCGACGAGGTCAGCATCCTCTCGCAGAAGTATGCAATGCTGCGAACACAGGCCCTCAACCCCGAGGAAACCAGGGACCTGTTGAAACGGCTGCTAGGAGATCCATGAGCACCGAACTCACGTGGTTCAAGTCCAGCTACAGCGGCAGCGAGGGCGGCAACTGCCTGGAGGTCGCCACCGGGACGGACACGGTGCACGTCCGTGACTCCAAGGTCACGGACGGCCCGACCCTGGCCCTGGCCCCCGCCGCCTGGGCCGACCTCACGGCTTGGGCCGGCCCCGCGAGCTGATCAGCTCGGCCAGACCATCCAGCACGCGGCCCAATCCGAACGCGAACTGGAAGTCCGGCTCGCCGGACCCCGTGAACGCGTCGGACTCCAGCAGCCGCGTCACCGCCGGGTGCGTGTCCGGGCCGGTCATCAGCCGTAGCGTGCGCACGTACTGGGCCATCACCTGGTCCGGCGCCACGCCGGACTTCAAAATCGCGTCCATCATGTCCGCCGCCATGACGGCCTCGTTCCGCACGAGCCCGCCGATCAGGATGATCGCCGAGATCTTCTCGCCCTCCTCCAGCCCGGTGTCGGCCAGCGCCGCGAGCCCCCGTTCCATCCAGGCGAGCTGGTTCGGGCTGACCGGCGCCGCGGTGATCGGGATGCGCAGGATCCAGGTGTTGGCCATCAGGACGGCCCGCTGCGCGTACGCCCACTCCGAGACCAGCTCCCGCCACCCCCGCGGCTCCCCACCGGGCGGCGTCGGCATCGGCGCCGGCGGCAGACCCACGCCCGCGTCCGCCATCAGGATGTAGAGCTCCTCCTTCGCGGTGACGTACCGGTAGAGGGACATGGTGGAGACGCCCAGCTCCTTGGCCACCCGGCCCATGGAGACGGCCTCGATGCCCTCGGCCGCGGCCAGCGCCATCGCCGCGTCCACGATCCGCGGGAGCGTGAGCGTGGGGCGCGGGCCCTTGCCGGGGCGTTCGCGCAGGCCCCAGGCCATTTCCAGGCTCGCCGGCAGCCCGGTCCCGCCCGCCGGTTCCTTCGCCATCGCCGCCTGCTCCCTCGAACGCCGTTGACCCACATCCTAGTTCTGTGTATTACTTACACAGAAGAGCGTAAGCCATACGCAGAAGGGAGCGTGGTCCCGGATGACCACGTACGACCTCGGTATCCATGCCACCGGCCTCACCAAGTCCTACGGCGACCTCCGCGTCCTCGACGGCATCGACCTGGCCGTTCCGCGCGGCAGCGTCCTCGCCCTCCTCGGGCCCAACGGCGCCGGCAAGACCACCACCGTCCGCCTGCTCGCCACCCTCACCGCCCCGGACTCCGGCAGCGCCCGCGTCGCCGGGTACGACATCGCCTCCGCACGCTCCCGCGTACGCGAGCGCATCAGCCTCACCGGCCAGTTCGCGGCCGTCGACGACCTCCAGACCGGCGCCGAGACGCTCCGCATGATGGGCCGCCTGGCCGGGCTCTCGGCGCGCGACTCCCGTACCCGCGCCGGCGAACTGCTGGAGCGGTTCGGGCTCGCCGAGGCCGCCGGGCGCACGGCGAAGACCTACTCGGGCGGCATGCGGCGGCGCCTCGACCTCGCCGCCGGCCTCGTCTCCCGGCCGGAGGTGCTCTTCCTGGACGAGCCGACCACCGGCCTGGACCCGCGCAGCCGCCAAAACCTGTGGGAGCTCGTGAGGGAACTGCGCACCGACGGCACGACCGTGCTGCTGACCACCCAGTATCTGGAGGAGGCCGACCGGCTCGCCGACCGCGTCGCCGTCCTGTCGGAGGGCAGGATCGCCGCCGAGGGCACCCCCGCCACGCTCAAGGCGCGCGTCGCGGGCCACCGGCTCGACCTGACGCTGACGACAGCGGCCGCCTACCGGGCGCTCGTCCCTCGGGCCGTCCACCTCGCCCCGGAGGACCTCACCCTCGGGCTGCCCACCGACGGCAGCGCCGCCCACGTCCGGGCGCTGCTCGACGAAGTCGACCCCGACCGCACCGGCGTGGACCGCTTCACGGTCCGCACGGCCACCCTGGACGACGTGTTCCTCACCCTGACGGGAGCCGCCCCATGACCTCCTCCGCCCTCACCCTGGCCGGCCGCGGCGTGCGCATCAGCAGCCGCAGGCCGGACGCACTGATCACCGCCCTGATGCTGCCGGTCGTCCTGATGCTGATCTTCGTCTACTTCTTCGGCGGGGCCATCGACACCGGGACGCGGTACGTGACGTACGTGGTCCCCGGAGCCATGCTGCTCTGCGCGGGCTTCGGCGCGGCGAGCACCGCCGTCAGCGTGGCCGAGGACATGAAGAACGGCGTGATCGACCGCTTCCGCTCCCGGGACGTGGGGGGCATCGCGATCCTCGCCGGCCACGTCACCGCCTCGGTCCTGCGCAACCTGGTCTCCACCGGCCTGGTCCTGGTCGTCGCCCTCGCCATCGGCTTCCGGCCGCAGGGCTCGGCCTCCGCCTACCTGGCCGCGGCCGCGCTCCTCGTCCTGTACATCACGGCGATCTCCTGGCTGGCGGCGACGCTCGGCCTGCTCGCCGCGTCGCCGGAAGCGGCGGGCGGGTTCACCTTCCTGATGATGTTCCTGCCCTACCCGTCCAGCGCCTTCGTCCCCATCGGCACCATGCCGGACTGGCTCCACGGCTTCGCCGACCACCAGCCGCTCACCCCGGTGATCGAGTCGCTGCGCGCACTGCTGCTGGACCAGCCCGCGGGCAACGCCCCCTGGCTGGCCGTGACCTGGTGCACCGCGATCACAGCCGTCGCCGTTGCGCTGGCGTCCGCCCTGTTCGACCGCCGGACCCGCTGACGGGCCGCGGCCGGAGAGCCGACGCGGACGACGGCTCAACGGCCCAGCGGTTCAGCGGTTCAGCGGTTCAGCGGATAGGAATGCCGGCCCGTGGCCTCGTCGATCTCGGAGTGCGCCTTCTGCAGCATCTGCGACGCGAGGTCCATGAGCGCACGAGCACCCGCGATCTCCTCCCCGACCCTCAGCTGCTCGGGGTCGGAAGGATGGCGCAGGGCATAGCCGCGCGCCCTCATCTCGGAGCCGTCCCCGAGCCTGACCAGGGCCGCCGCACTCGTGCGGTGGCCCTCCTCGGTGAATTCGAGCTCCACGTGCCACCCGACGAGCGTGGACACGATCCATCACCTCCAGGGGTCGCCCTCCCTCCAGAGTGCGCCCCCGGTCCCCTCGACGCGCGGTGAACGGCCCGTCTCAGGCGTTGCGCAGCCAGCCCGCGACCTCTGTGGCCCAGTAGGTCAGGATCGTGTCGGCGCCGGCCCGCTTGATGCCCAGCAGCGTTTCCACAATGGCGCGGTCGCGCTCGATCCAGCCCTTCTCCGCCGCCGCCTCGATCATCGCGAACTCGCCGCTGATCTGGTAGGCCGCCACCGGCACGTCGACCGACTGCGCCACCCGGTACAGGATGTCCAGGTAGGGGCCCGCCGGCTTGACCATGACCATGTCGGCGCCCTCCTCCAGGTCCAGCGCCAGCTCCCGCAGGGACTCCCGCGCGTTCGCCGGGTCCTGCTGGTAGGTCTTGCGGTCGCCCTGGAGGGAGGAGGCGACGGCCTCGCGGAAGGGGCCGTAGAAGGCGGAGGAGTACTTCGCCGTGTAGGCCAGGATCGAGACGTCCTCGTGGCCGGTCTCGTCCAGCGCGTCGCGGACCACCCCGACCTGGCCGTCCATCATCCCGCTCGGGCCCACCACGTGGACGCCCGCGTCGGCCTGGACCTGCGCCATCTCGGCGTACCGCTCCAGCGTCGCGTCGTTGTCGACCCGGCCCCGCGCGTCCAGGACCCCGCAGTGGCCGTGGTCGGTGTACTCGTCCAGGCACAGGTCCGACATGATCACCAGGTCGTCGCCGACCTCCGCCTTCACGTCGCGGATCGCGAGCTGCAGGATCCCGTCGGGCTCGGTGCCCGCCGTGCCCCGCGCGTCCTTGTTCTCGTCCGCGGGGACCCCGAACAGCATGATCCCCGCGACACCCGCCTCCACCGCCTCCACCGCGGCCTTGCGCAGCGTGTCCCGCGTGTGCTGGACCACGCCCGGCATCGCCGAGATGGCCAGGGGTTCGCTGATGCCCTCGCGCACGAACGCCGGGAGGATCAGGTCGGAGGGGTGCAGCCGGTTCTCCGCGACCATCCGCCGCATCGCCGGGGTGGTGCGCAGCCGCCGGGGCCGCGAGCCGGGGAAGGATCCGTACGAGCTCATCTTGTCGTCGCCTCTTCGAGCATCGAGAACAGTCCCGACAAGCGTAGGGGCCCGCGACCCCGACCCGGCCCCGGGCCCGCCCCCGCGGGGCCCACGGCGGCCCGACGGGGGGCGGGGCCCGGCGCGTCCAGCCGCCGGGCCCCGCCCCCGTGTCCTGCTCAGCCCACCGCCGGGCCCTGTCGTCCTAGGCCCGCCTGGCCCGGCGCCACTTCGACGACAGGACCTAGGTGGTCCGCCGCCGGCGTGCCCCCGGCCGCCGCTCGCTCGGCCGGAACACCGTCTCGCCGGCCTCCTTGGCCGCCTCGCGGCGCGCCGCGCCGTACTCGGCCAGCGCCTCCGCCAGCTTCGACACCGACGGCTCCGGGGAGAGGACGTCGACGCGCAGGCCGTGCTCCTCCGCGGTCTTGGCCGTCGCCGGCCCGATACACGCGATGACGGTCACGTTGTGCGGCTTGCCCGCGATCCCGACCAGGTTGCGGACCGTGGAGGAGGACGTGAAGAGCACGGCGTCGAAGCCGCCGCCCTTGATCGCCTCACGCGTGTCCGCCGGCGGCGGCGACGCGCGCACCGTCCGGTAGGCGGTGACGTCGTCGACCTCCCAGCCGAGCTCGATCAGCCCGGCGACCAGCGTCTCGGTCGCGATGTCGGCCCGCGGCAGGAACACCCGGTCGATCGGGTCGAAGACCGGGTCGTAGGGCGGCCAGTCCTCCAGCAGCCCGGCCGCGGACTGCTCCCCGCTGGGCACCAGGTCCGGCTTCACGCCGAACTCCACCAGCGAGGCCGCGGTCTGCTCGCCCACCGCGGCGACCTTGATGCCCGCGAAGGCCCGCGCGTCGAGCCCGTACTCCTCGAACTTCTCGCGCACCGCCTTCACGGCGTTGACGGAGGTGAAGGCGATCCACTCGTAGCGGCCCGTCACCAGGCCCTTCACGGCCCGCTCCATCTGCTGCGGGGTCCGCGGCGGCTCCACGGCGATCGTCGGCACCTCGTGCGGCACCGCACCGTACGAACGCAGCTGGTCGGAGAGCGAGGCGGCCTGCTCCTTCGTGCGCGGTACGAGCACCCGCCAGCCGAACAGCGGCTTCGACTCGAACCAGGCCAGCTCCTCGCGCCGCGCGGCGGCGCTGTGCTCACCGACCACGGCTATGACCGGCCGGGCGCCCTCGGGCGAGGGGAGCACCTTGCCCTGCTTGAACACCTGGGCGATCGTGCCCAGCGTCGCGGACCAGGTCCGCTGGCGCGTCGTCGTACCGGCGACGGTCACCGTCAGCGGGGTGTCGGACTTGCGCCCGGCGCCCACAAGCTCGGCGGCGGCGCTCGCCACGGTCTCCAGCGTCGCGGAGACGACGAGGATCCCGTCGCTCGCCCCCACCTCGCTCCAGCAGCGCGCCGAGGCGTTCTTCGCGTCCACGAAGCGCACGTCCGCGCCCTGCTTGTCGCTCAGCGGCACACCGGCGTACGCGGGCACGCCGACGGCGGTCGCGACGCCCGGCACCACCTCGAAGGGGATGCCGGCGGTGGCGCAGACGAGCATCTCCTCGGCCGCGTTCCCGTCGAGGCCGGGGTCGCCGGTCACGGCACGCACGACCCGCCTGCCGGACCGCGCGGCCTCCATGACAAGATTGGCGGCGTCGCGGATCACCGGGACACCGGCGGCTGCTGACACTTCGTCAGCGATCGTCAGCTGCGGCGTGTCGACACCCGCGCGGGCATGCGTCCGCACGACGTCGAGCACCTCGGGCTCCGCGATCAGCACGTCCGCGGCGGCCAGTGCCTCGACGGCGCGCAGCGTCAGCAGACCCGGGTCGCCGGGGCCGGCACCGAGGAAGGTGACGTGCCCGTGGGCGGCGAATGCCGGGAAGGCGGAGGTGGTCGGAATTGAGGGGTTCAAAGCGATCGCTCCCCCATCAGACCGGCCGCGCCCTTGGCCAGCATCTCGTCCGCGAGTTCGCGACCGAGAGACATGGCCTCGTCATACGACTGGGGCACGGGACCGGTGGTGGACAGCTGCACCAGCGTCGAGCCGTCGAGGGTTCCGACGACTCCGCGCAGGCGCATCTCATTGACAATCTGGGCGCCGGCGCGGGGGTCCTCCCGCTCGAGCGGAGCCGAGAGCGGGTGAAGGTCGGCGAGCGCGCCCACGGGTGCGCTGCAGCCGGCCTCCAGGGCGGCGAGCAGGGAACGCTCCGCGGTCACGGCGGCCCGGGTGAGCGGGTCGTCGAGCTCGCCGAGCGCGGCGATGAGGGCGGTGTCGGACGCGAGGCACTCCACGGCCAGGGCCCCCTGGCCGGGAGCGGGCAGCACGTGGTCGACCGACAGCAGGTCGGTGGCCTCGTCACTGCGCCCGATCCGGTTCAGACCGGCGGCGGCGAGCACGACCGCGTCCAGCTCCCCGTCGCGGACGAATCCGATGCGGGTGTCGACGTTGCCGCGGATCGGCACGGTCTCGATCCGCTTGCCGAGCGAGCGGGCGTAGTGGTTCAGCTGGGCCGTCCGCCGCGGCGAACCGGTACCGATCCGGGCCCCGTCGGGCAGCTGCTCGAAGGTCAGGCCGTCCCGCGCGACGAGCGCGTCCCGCACGTCCTCGCGCCGCGGCATGGCCGCGATCACGAGGTCGCCGGGCTGCCCGGTCGGCAGGTCCTTCAGCGAGTGCACGGCGAAGTCGACCTCCCGGCGCAGCAGCGCGTCGCGCAGCGCCGTGACGAACACGCCCGTCCCGCCGATCTGCGCGAGGTGCTCGCGCGAGACGTCGCCGTACGTCGTGATCTCCACGAGCTCGACGGGTCGGCCGGTGACCGCCCGCACCGCCTCGGCGACGTGGCCCGACTGGGACATGGCCAGCTTGCTCCGCCGCGTACCGAGCCGCAGCGGCTGGTCGGGACGTGTGTTCATGATGCCCGTCCTGGGTCGTCGTCGTTCATCGGATCGGCCGCGTCTGCCCGGCTGACGGAAGCCACCGTCTGAGGGTCGAGGTCGAAGAGTTCGCGCAGCGCCTCCGCGTACCCGGCGCCGCCGGGCTCGCTCGCGAGCTGCTTGACGCGCACGGTCGGCGCGTGGAGGAGCTTGTCGACGACGCGGCGCACGGTCTGGGTGACCTCGGCCCGCTGCCGTTCGTCGAGATCGGGCACCCGCCCGTCGAGCCGCGCCACTTCCATGGCCACCACCTCGGCGGCCATGGCGCGCAGGGCGACGACGGTGGGCGTGATGTGCGCGGCCCGCTGGGCCGCGCCGAAGGCCGCCACCTCC
The DNA here is from genome assembly GCF_056430495.1 of Streptomyces sp. NPDC045967. Taxonomy (NCBI): domain Bacteria; kingdom Bacillati; phylum Actinomycetota; class Actinomycetes; order Kitasatosporales; family Streptomycetaceae; genus Streptomyces; species Streptomyces sp. NPDC045967. Next base: position 297,799 of record NZ_JBWKLE010000007.1, read on the forward strand.
CCGGCGACTATCGCGCGCACGGCGTCGACGTCGGCGGCCATGGGGGCGTCCGCGGACGCCTCGGCGAGGCTCTCGATGTCGACCAGCCGCACCCCGGGGATCCGGTGCACGGCGGCGTCGATGTCCCGGGGCATGGCCAGGTCCAGCAGGGCGAGCCGCGCCCCGCCCGCGCCGTCGGAGGGCGTACGGGTGCCACGCCGGGGCTGCCGCTGGGCGGCGGCCTCGCCCTGGTCGGCCCAGGTCCCGTGCAGCTCCAGGGAGCTGGAGTCGACCCCGGTCAGCGCCGAGCGCCCGTCGGGCCCCACGGGGCACCCGTCGGCCTCGGCGGGCGCGGCGATGGTCCGCGCGGCCCCGGCGTCGGCCAGCCGGCCGCCGCCCTGAGCGGCAGCGGCGAGCCGCGCCACGACCGCGGGGTCCAGCCCCGCCGGGGAATGAGGCGCGGAGTCCGGGGCGGAGCCCCGGTCGGTGACCCGCATCGCACCGGGGGCGTCAGCCGCGCCCACCGCGGTCGGCGCGAGCCCGTCGGCGGAGCCCCGGGACACGGCGGCGAGCACGTCCTCCAGACTCAGTACCAGTCCGGTGGCACCCGTGCACGAGACGACCACGTCGACTCGTGTCAACTCATCCGCCACCGAGTCCATCGGCACCGCGGCGGCCTTCACCCCGGTGCCCGAGGCAACCAGAATCTCCGCCAGCCGCTCCGCCCGCTCCGCGGTCCGGTTCGCCACCACGATCTCGGCGACGCCGACCCGCGCCAGCGTGGCCGCAGCCAGCGAGGACATCGACCCGGCCCCGATCACCAGCGCCCGCTTGCCGGCGGCCCACCGGTCCACCGGCACCCGCGCGCCGGCGAGCTGCTCGAGCCCGAAGGTGACCAGCGACTGCCCGGCCCGGTCGATCCCGGTCTCGGAGTGCGCCCGCTTGCCGACCCGCAGCGCCTGCTGGAACAGGTCGTTGATCAGCCGCCCGGCGGTGTGCAGCTCCTGGCCCAGGGCCAGCGCGTCCTTGATCTGGCCGAGGATCTGCCCCTCGCCCACCACCATCGAGTCCAGGCCGCACGCCACCGAGAACAGGTGGTGCACCGCCCTGTCCTCGTAGTGCACGTAGAGATAGGGAGTGAGCTCTTCCAGAGCCACCCCGCTGTGCTGCGCCAGCAGCGTGGACAGCTCGGCGACACCGGCGTGGAACTTGTCCACGTCGGCGTACAGCTCGATCCGGTTGCACGTGGCGAGCACCGCAGCCTCCGTCGCCGGCTCGGCGGCGAGGGTGTCGTGCAGCAGCTTGGCCTTGGCGTCCGCGGACAGCGAGGCGCGCTCCAGCACGCTCACCGGGGCGCTGCGGTGACTCAGCCCAACGACGAGCAGACTCATGCCGGCATCACCGCCGGCACGTCTCCCTCGGGACCGCCCTTGCGGGCCTCGGCGGCGGCCCGCCCGGCCGGCGGGACCACGGCCGCGGCGGGGGCCGCGCCGCCCACGGACGAGCCGCCCTCGGCAGCCGCGGCGGCGGCTTCCTCGCCGGCCTTGCGCTGCTCGTGGAACGCCAGGATCTGGAGCTCGATCGACAGGTCGACCTTGCGCACGTCCACGCCGTCGGGCACGGAGAGCACGGTCGGGGCGAAGTTCAGGATGGAGGTGACACCGGCGGCGATCAGCCGCTCGCTGACCTGCTGCGCGGCCCCGGCCGGAGTCGCGATGACGCCGATCGAGACCCCGTTCTCCTCGATGATCTTCTCCAGTTCATCGGTGTGCTGCACGGGGATCCCGGCCACCGGCTTGCCGGCCATCGCCGGGTCGGCGTCGATCAGCGCCGCGACGCGGAAACCGCGCGAGGCGAAGCCGCCGTAGTTGGCGAGGGCCGCGCCGAGGTTGCCGATGCCGACGATGACGACGGGCCAGTCCTGGGTGAGGCCGAGTTCGCGGGAGATCTGGTAGACGAGGTACTCCACGTCGTAGCCCACGCCGCGGGTGCCGTAGGAGCCCAGGTAGGAGAAGTCCTTGCGCAGCTTCGCGGAGTTGACTCCGGCGGCGGCCGCGAGCTCCTCGGAGGACACCGTGGGCACCGATCGCTCGGAGAGCGCGGTGAGGGCGCGCAAGTACAGCGGAAGCCGGGCGACAGTGGCCTCGGGAATACCTCGGCTGCGGGTCGCCGGTCGGTGAGTTCGGCCAGTTGCCACGATGCTCCTGCGGGATGAGCGGGGCTGCAGGCGGCCACTTGTCCCAGGACCGCCCCGTCGACAGCAGGCTATGCCTTTGTGAACGCGTGCACAAAGATTGTGTCCATTTTGTCCGACCAAAGTGACCGGGGTCACGCGACCCCGCCACGCCGGAGCGGAACCGACGGCACGCCGAACCCGTTCAAATCCCAAGGGGGGCAAAACTGTACACACTCCTCACAGATACGCCCCCGAGCCCCCACAAATCGCCCATGATGGTAACCGGGGCGGGGGTCAGCCCTCCAGCGCGGCGGGGGTCAGCCCTCCAGTGCCCGCCGCAGCCGGTCCGGGTTCACCCGCCAGAAGGTGTGCTGCTCGCCGTCCACCAGCACCACCGGAATCTGCTCCCAGTACAGCCGGTGGAGCTCCTCGTCCTGCGTGATGTCCTTCTTCTCCCACTGCGCCCCGGTCTCCGCGCAGACCCGCTCGACGACCTCCTGCGCGTCGTCGCACAGGTGGCACCCGGGCTTCCCGACGAGCGTCACCATCCGGTCGGCGGGACGCTTCTTTTCCTTGCGTCGCAACAAAGGGCTCATGGCCCCATTCTCCCGAAGTGTTCACACCTCCGTTTCCCACCGGTTCGAGAACTCCCGAACACAGTGGCTATGCTCGCCGCATGGCCCCTCTCGGATGGCTCACCCCCCGGAGGCGCTCCGCGAGCGCGCGGAGCGTGCTGGCCGGCGAGGCCTCGGCCGAAGCCGCCCGCAAGACCGCGCTGACCGGGGTGCCGCACCGCACGGAACCCGATCTCGACACCGACCTCGACGCCCTCGCGGCCGCGGTGGGAGAACCGGTCTTCCCCGTCGCGGGCGACGACCTCGCCGCCGCCTTCTTCGACCTCGACAACACCGTGATGCAGGGCGCCGCGATCTTCCACTTCGGCCGCGGCCTCTACAAGCGCGAGTTCTTCCGCCGCCGCGAGCTCGCCCGCTTCGCCTGGCAGCAGGCCTGGTTCCGGCTGGCCGGCGTCGAGGATCCCGAGCACATGCAGGACGCCCGCGAGAGCGCCCTGTCCATCGTCAAGGGCCACAAGGTCTCGGAACTGACGGCCATCGGCGAGGAGATCTACGACGAGTACATGGCCGAGCGGATCTGGCCGGGCACCCGCGCGCTGGCCCAGGCCCACCTCGACGCCGGCCAGAAGGTGTGGCTGGTCACCGCCGCCCCCGTCGAGACCGCCACGATCATCGCCCGCCGGCTCGGGCTGACCGGCGCCCTCGGCACCGTCGCCGAGTCCGTCGACGGGATCTACACCGGGCGCCTGGTCGGCGAACCGCTGCACGGCCCCGCCAAGGCGGAGGCGGTCCGCGCCCTGGCCGCCGCCGAGGGCCTGGACCTCGAACGCTGCGCCGCCTACAGCGATTCGCACAACGACATCCCCATGCTGTCACTGGTCGGGCATCCGTACGCGATCAATCCCGACACAAAACTGCGCAAGCACGCCCGCACCCACGACTGGCGGCTGCGCGACTATCGCACCGGCCGCAAGGCCGTGAAGGTCGGCGTCCCGGCCGCCGCCGGAGTCGGCGCGATCGCGGGCGGCGCGGCCGCCGCCCTGGCTCTGCACCGCCGCCGGAAGTGACCCGGCCGGGCCCCGGACGGGCCCGGACCCGCGACCGCGCCACCCCCGGTCGGAGCACCCGCATTCGCACACCTCTACCCGCGCTCCCGGCGCGGCACTCCGGCCTGCCCCACTCGGTCGCGAGCCCCCATGGAAGCGTCCATTCCGCGCACTGAAGTGATCAGCAAACGATCACCAATCGCGACTGAATATGCCCTCGACAGGCAACGGAAACGTCGGAACCGGTGATTTGTGCAACTGGGTGTAGCGCTGCCTGTACGAAGCGTTATTCTCCTCAAACGCATGCCACCGGCCATCTGTCGCCACGACGGGTGAACGGTCCCGCACTGCACGTGATGGAAGCTCTGCCTCTGGGAGTCCCGTGTACCCACCTGTCGGGGTTGACGCCTCGGGCCTGGCTACGCTGCGCGCAACGGTCCTCGACCACCTGCGCGGCTTCGTCCCCACCGCGTACGCCGTCCCCGCCTTCGCCACCGCGGTCCCCGCCGGACTCGGCCCGGCCGGTCCTTGCTATGCCCTGACCGACGGCGGAGCGACGGTGGGCAGACGAGGTCGCGCGTCCGGAGGCTCGAACGGAGCCGCCGGCACGAGCACCCAGGCCACCCCACGCCGCCCCACCGCGGACAGCGACCAGGCCCGCATGATGGACCTGGTCGAACGCGCCCAGGCCGGCGAGGCCGACGCCTTCGGCCGCCTCTACGACCAGTACAGCGACACGGTCTACCGCTACATCTACTACCGCGTCGGCGGCAAGGCCACGGCGGAGGATCTCACCAGCGAGACCTTCCTGCGCGCCCTGCGCCGCATCTCCACCTTCACCTGGCAGGGCCGCGACTTCGGCGCCTGGCTGGTGACGATCGCCCGCAACCTGGTGGCCGACCACTTCAAGTCCAGCCGCTTCCGGCTGGAGGTCACCACCGGCGAGATGCTCGACGCCAACGAGGTCGAGCGCAGCCCCGAGGACTCCGTCCTGGAGTCCCTGTCCAACGCGGCCCTGCTGGAAGCCGTGCGCAAACTCAACCCGCAACAGCAGGAGTGCGTGACCCTGCGCTTCCTGCAAGGCCTGTCCGTCGCGGAGACGGCCCGGGTCATGGGGAAGAACGAGGGAGCCATCAAGACGCTCCAGTACCGGGCGGTGCGGACACTGGCCCGCCTCCTCCCGGACGACGCCCGCTGACCCCCTTCACCTGTCAACGCGAACTCACATACATCCGGTGACCCCTCGATGACGCTGTGGTCCGATCATCCTTCGTCCGTAACCCAAGTGCCGCGACGCTCGTTGTGCGGAATGCAGACCCCCTGTGGACAAGCCCTACCCGAAGCCGCTCACCCGAACGTGTGGATGTGCTCAAGGAAGGCAACCTTCCGGACACCCTGGGGAGTCGATCGTCATGACGAGAGGAGGTGCCGCCAGTGATCGCGAACGTGACTCCGCACCGGCGGGCGAACGCCTTCGCCCAGGCCCTGGAGGATCGGACCCCGTCCGACCTTTCGGAACCGGACCCGGCGGCAGAGCAGTCCGAGGCACCTGCCGAACCTGCCGACCACAACCGGCTGTTGGCCCTGGCGAGCGTGCTCGGCGAACGTATGCCGCGCCCAGTGCTGGACCCAGAGGTCAAAGTGGTGCAGCGAGCCCAGCTCGTTGCCGCCATGGAGGCCATGGTGCTGGAGGAGAGGGCCGGGGGCGGTGCCGCCTCGGACCCTCAGGTGCCCGAACAGCGGACCGGCCGCGGCGCCCACCGGGCGACCTCGCTCCGGAAGATGCGGCCCCGCTCCCGCTGGTCCAAGGGCATCGCAGCGGGCGGCCTCACCGTAGGTGTGGCCGCGGGGGCCTTCAGCGGAGTGGCAGCTGCCAGTTCCGACGCCCTGCCCGGTGACCACCTCTACCCCGTGAAACGGGGCATGGAGGACCTGAAGCTCGGGATGGCCGACGGCGATTCGGACCGGGGCGAGCTCTATCTCGACCAGGCCTCGAACCGCCTCTCGGAAGCCCGCAGGCTGATGGAGCGCGGCAGGGGCGGCAGCGTGCTGGACCACGAGGTCCTGGGCGAGATCCGCAGAGCCCTGGCGGGGGTGAAGCACGACGCGGAAGAGGGCCACCGGCTCCTCCAAGCGGCGTACGAACGCAACGGCGAGCTCGGCCCCATCCAGGCGCTGTCCTCGTTCTCCCGCTCCCACCGCGACGCGTGGGGCAAGCTCAAGGAGAGGCTCCCCGCGCAGCTCACGGACGTGGGCGGCGAGGTGGAGTCGGTCTTCCAGGCCATAGACGAAGACGTGGCACCGTTGCAGGGCCTGCTTCCCAAACCACCCGAGCAGAACCGCGGATCCGGCTCGTCCGGAACCCCGGCCAAGCCGGGTACCCCGAGCGGGAAGCAGACTTCCGCACCGGCCGCCGACGCCCCGCCGGCCAGCCCCGCGCAGCCGTCCCCCTCCGGCAGCAGCAGCCGGACCCCCACCCCGGGCGGCCTCCTGGGCGGTACGGGCGACCTGCTGAACCCGCCCACGGGCCAACCCGCCGCGCCCTCCCCGGGCGCCCCGGAACAGCCCAGGCCCGACATCACCCTCCCGCCGCTGCTCCCCGGCCTCCTGCCGGGCCTGGGCATCGACGCGGAGGACACGGAGTAGCAGACGCAGAAGGCCGGCGGGGCTGTGGGCAGCCCCGCCGGCCTTCTGCGCCGCGTCAGAAGAACACGGACCTGCGCTGCACCAGCAGCTTGTACAGCGTGTGCTGGATCTGCTCCCGCACCTGGTCCGTCAGGTTGAACATCAGCATGGGGTCCTCCGCCGCCTCCGCCGCGTAGCCCGAGGTGGCGATCGGCTCCCCGAACTGGATCGTCCACTTCGTCGGCAGCGGCACCGCCCCGAGCGGCCCCAGCCACGGGAACGTCGGCGTGATCGGGAAGTACGGGATCCCCAGCAGCCGCGCCAGCGTCTTGGCGTTGCCGATCATCGGGTAGATCTCCTCCGCCCCCACGATCGAGCACGGCACGATCGGCGTCCCCGCACGCAGCGCCGTCGACACGAACCCGCCCCGCCCGAAGCGCTGCAGCTTGTACCGGTCCCCGAACGGCTTCCCTATCCCCTTGAAGCCCTCGGGCATCACCCCGACCAGCTCCCCGGCCTCCAGCAGCCGTTGGGCGTCCTCCGCGCAGGCCAGGGTGTGGCCCGCCTTCCTGGCCAGCTCGTTCACCACCGGCAGCATGAACACCAGATCCGCCGCGAGCAGCCGCAGGTGCCGCTGCGCCGGGTGCCGGTCGTGCACGGCCACCTGCAGCATCAGCCCGTCCAGCGGCAGCGTCCCCGAGTGGTTCGCCACGATCAGCGCACCGCCCTGCTCCGGGATGTTCTCGATGCCCTTGACCTCGACCCGGAAGTACTTGTCGAACAGCGGCCGCATCAGGGACATCAGGACCTGGTCCGTCAGCTCCTTGTCGTAGCCGAACTCGTCGACGTCGTACTCGCCGGTGACCCGGCGCCTCAGGAAGGCCAGCCCGCCCGCGATCCGCCGCTCCAGGCCGCCGCGACCCGCGGACTCCACCTCCGGCCCGGCCGCGTCCGCGGGCGCGTCCGGGGCCGCACCGGCGGTCGGAGCCGTCGGCTCCGACTGCGGATCGGAAGCGGACACCGCCCGCATCCTGCGGGGCGCCCGCCGGCGCGGCCGGTCCTCGTCGAAGGGAATCACCTTGGCGTCCGCCACTATTTCCTCGCTCCTTCCACCGCGTCCACACCGACATCCGGCCCGTCCACCTTCAGCACGGCCGCCACCCGGTCCACGGCCCGCGCCGCCCGTTCCGGAGGCAGCAGGCCGCCCCCGCGGCTCCGGGCGAAGTCCGCGAAGGCCTCGGCGGTCGTGTACACCGGCTCAAAGCCGAGCACGTCCCGCATCTGCGTGGTCTCCACGACCCGGCCGTGCGTGAGGAGCCTTATCTGCTCCGGGGAGAAGTCGGTGATCCCGACCGCCCGCAGCGCCGACCCCATCCAGGTCACGGCCGGCAGCAGCAGCGGAAGCGTGGGCCGCCCCAGCCGCCGCGAGCACTGCGACAGCAGCAGGACTCCGTCACCCGCGATGTTGAAGGTCCCGCTGTTCAGCGTCCCGCGCCGCGGCTCCTTCGCCGCCAGCCGCAACACGTCCAGCACGTCGTCCTCGTGGACGAACTGCAACCGCGGGTCGTAGCCCAGCACGGTCGGCATCACGGGGATCGAGAAGTACTCGGCGAGCGCGGAATCGGCGAAGGGGCCCAGGATGTTCGCGAACCGCAGCACACACACCGCGACGTCCGGCCGCCTGCGCGCGAAGCCGCGCACATAGCCCTCGACCTCGGCGGCGTCCTTGGCGAACCCGCCGGCCGGCAGCGACTTGGGCTGCGTGGTCTCGGTGAAGACGGCCGGATCCCGCGAGGTGCCCCCGTACACACTGGTACTGGACTTCACCACGAGCCGGCGGATCGTCGGCGACTTCTGGCAGGCCCCGAGGAGCTGCATCGTCCCGATGACGTTCGTCTCCTTGACGGTGCTGTGCGCCCCGCCGGTCCCCACACTGCCGCCGGTGACCGCCAGATGGACCACCGTGTCCACCGCGTGCTCGGCCAGCACGCGGGCGATCGCCGACTGCCTGATGTCCGTCCGCACGAACTCGGCCGATCCGAGCCGGTGCGGCGGGGTCACCGCGTCGACCGCGATCACCCGCTCGACATCCGGATCGCGCTGGATGCGGCGCACGAAGCGGCCGCCCAGCTGCCGGGCAGCCCCGGTGACGAGTACGACCTTCCCCACGAGCTCAGCGCCTCCCTAGAAGAAGTCCCCCGGCTGCACCACAGCCCCCCCACCAGGATGGTGGAGGGGCTGCGGAAAACACGTACAGCTGCCGTCTACTTCTTGTTACGGCGCTGGACGCGGGTGCGCTTGAGCAGCTTGCGGTGCTTCTTCTTAGCCATCCGCTTGCGCCGCTTCTTGATAACAGAGCCCACGACTACCCTCGCTCACTTCTCTTCATTCGGTGCGGGGCGTCGGGGCCCACACGACCTACGTCGGCCTAGCCTACCGTCCCGAGCTCCGAGCTTGTAATCCGAGGGCGTGCCGAGGTCAGTCTCAGGCCGACTCCACCCCCACATAGGACTCTCGGAGGTACTCGTGAACCGCGTTCTCGGGGACCCGGAAGGACCGGCCCACCCGGATTGCGGGCAGATGACCGTTGTGCACCAGCCGGTACACGGTCATCTTCGACACTCGCATCACCGAGGCGACCTCCGCCACGGTCAGGAACTGAACCTCACTGAGAGGCCTCTCGCCAGCAGCCATGACACACCTTGACCTTCCGCGCATGACGGGCACCGGCTTCCCCTCCGGTTACTCCTCGTCGTCGCACGCTCACTCCCCAGAGTAGGGGCGCGTGATACGAGTGGGGAAGAGGAGCTACGGCCACTCCTGACGCCCCGACAGACTGGCCCGATCGAGCACATAGCGAGTAAGGGGCCGGTAGTGGTCCGCCCGTACCGCGTCATCGATCGGGACGGCCACCGCCACCCTCCCCTCGGCTTCGCCGACGAACAGCGCGGGATCGTCCGTGTCCGCCAGCCCGATCGCCTCCACACCCAGCTGACCAGCACCGCAGACCCATCCGTGATCCCCCACCACCAACTCCGGCAACGGCCCGCCGGCCTCCGCCAGGGCCCCCAGCGCGAGCCGCACCGGCAGCGGCGAATGGGAGTGCGCGCCGGTGGCATTCCCCGCCGACCGCACGCCGGGCTCCCGCACCAGTGCGACCCCCCGTACGTAATCGATGCGGTGCGTGCGTACGCCGAACCGGGTCGCCATGTCGACACTCACCCCCTGCGCCGGGGTGAGGACAACACAGCCCACCGCCGACATCGCCTCGGCCAACCCGGCGTAGAAACCCAGGAGGCGGTGCGGATGCCCCGTCCCGAACAACACCGGCGAACGCGCCCCGGCCGCCTCCCCGAGCCGCCCCGCGAAGGCGTCCAGCGCGGCCATCGTCCGTTCCGGATCGATCACGTCCGGCCCGCTGACGTGCGCCGGATCCGCCGAGACCCCGCACTTGTCCGCCATCAGCCTCAGCAGATCACCCTCGCCCCACGCCCGCTCCGGATCCAGTCCCAGCAACACCCGCGGATCACCCGCCGCGAACAGCCGGTAACTGCGCAGGCTCACCTCCCGGGACGTCGCGACGGGCCCGGCCAACCGGGCGGCCAGCAGATGCGCACGCAGCGCGCCGGAGCTCAACACCCTCCGATGCTCCACCACCGCCCCTGGCGGATCATCAATTCAGCCGAACAGCCCCACAGTTGGCGTAACGATGCATCATCAGGCCAACATCCCCCGCAGCGGGAACACCGCGCGCCGCGTCGCGAGCACGGCCTGGTCCGTGCGGTCCGCCGGGTCGTAGCCCGCCTCCCACTCCCGCCACCGCACGTCACGCCCGTCCGTCATCCGCGCCGGCGCCAACTGCCGCGTCCGCGCGTACACCTCGTCCCGCCACGAAGCCGGGACCGCCGCCGCCGGATCCACCGGCCGGTGCGCCGCGATCGCCACCAGGTGCGTCCACGACCGCGGTACGACGTCCACCACCGCGTACCCCCCGCCGCCCAGCGCCAGCCACCGCCCGTCCGCGTACTCGTGCGCCAGCCGGTGGCAGGACTCCTGCACGGCCCGCTGCGCGTCCAGGGACACCGCCAGGTGCGCGAGCGGGTCCTCGAAGTGCGTGTCCGCCCCGTGCTGGGTCACCAGCACCTGCGGCCGGAAATCGGCCAGCAGCTCCGGCACGACGCCGTGGAAGGCCCGCACCCACCCCTCGTCCCCCGTCCCGGCCGGCAGCGCGACGTTCACCGCCGAGCCCTCGGCCGCCGCACCACCCGTCTCCTGCGGCCAGCCCGTCTGCGGGAACAGCGTCCGCGGGTGCTCGTGCAGGGAGACCGTCAGCACCCGCGGGTCGTCCCAGAACGCCGCCTGCACCCCGTCCCCGTGGTGGACGTCCACGTCCACGTAGGCGACCCGCTCCGCCCCGAGCTCCAGCAGCCGCGCGATGGCCAGCGCCGCGTCGTTGTACACGCAGAAACCGGCCGCTCCGCCCGGCATGGCGTGGTGCAGCCCGCCCGCGAAGTTCACCGCGTGCCCCGCCTCGCCCCGCCAGAGGGCCTCCGCGCCCGCCACCGACTGCCCGGCGATCAGCGCCGACGCCTCGTGCATCCCCCGGAACGCCGGATCGTCCATGGTGCCCAGCCCGTACGAGCCGTCGGCGAGCCCCGGATCGGCCGACACCGCGCGCACCGCGGCGACGTAGTCCTCCCGGTGCACGAGCCTCAGCGTCGACTCCCCCGCCGCCGAGGCCGCCCGCACCTCCATGGCCCGGTCCAGCCCGAAGGCGCGCACCAGGCCCATGGTCAGTGCCAGACGCACCGGATCCATCGGATGGTCGGGCCCGAAGTCATACCCGGTCACCGCCTCGTCCCACATCAACAACCCGCGGCCGCTCATGCCCGACACCGTATCGGGCGTCCCGCACGCCGAACGAGCGGGCGTGGAACAGCGTGACCAGCACGAGCACCATCGGCACGAGCATCGCACCCCGATAGCTCCACGCGTCCCCGATGCCGCCCACGAGCGGCGAGCCGATCAGGAACCCGACGTAGTTGAAGATGTTCAACCGGGCGATCGCGGTGTCCGAGCCGCCCGGGAACAACCTCCCGGCGGCCGCGAAGGTCTGCGGCACGATCACGCACAGCCCGAGGCCCAGCAGGGTGAACCCCAGCATCCCCACCCACGCGCCCGGCGCCACCGCCACGACCGCGAACCCGCCGGCCGCGACCACCGTCCCGCCCCGCACCACGGCCGCCGCCCCAAACCGCCGCACACCCAGGTCCCCGACGGCCCGCCCGATCAGGGTCGTGACCATGTAGACGTTGTACGGCACGGTCGCCAGCTGCTCGGAGCCGCCCAGCACGTCCTGCAGGTACTTGGCACTCCAGTTCGCCACCGTCGAGTCCCCGATGTACGCACACGCCATCACCAGGCACAGCGGCAGCAGCAGCTTGCCTCCTCCGGCCCCGAGCCCCTTCTCCCCGGCTCGCCCGCCGCCCTTCGTGACGGGCGCGTCGACATAGGCGCGGCTGCCCAGCAGGACCAGCGGCACCAGCACCGCCACGGCCGGCAGGTAGCCCAGCAGCAGGTCCAGACGCCAATGCGCCCCCGCCCAGGCGGCCGAGGCACCGACGATCCCCCCGAGGCTGTAGACGGCGTGGAAGCCGAGCATGATGCTGCGCCCGTACTCCCGCTGGAGCCTCACCCCCAGCATGTTCATCGAGGCGTCCAGCGCCCCCACCGACAGCCCGAACACCCCCAGGGCCACCGCCAGGTGCCACATCCGGTCGCCCGCTCCGACGCCGAGCAGCGCCAGCAGCACCACGGGCTGCGACCACCGGAGTACCGCACTGGGAGGGACCCGCTTCACCAGGTGCTCGGTGGCCACGCTCGCGACGCCCGCGAGCACCGGCACGGCGGCGAGGAAGGCGGGCAGCAGGCCGTCGGATATCCCGTACCGGTCCTGGATCGCCGGGATCCGGGTCACGAGCAGCGCGAAGGCGACACCTTGCGCGAAGAAGCCGAGCCCGAGGGCACCGCGGCCGCGCCGCAGCCGCACATCAACCGTCATGGCGGGCCAGCGTAGGCCCGGTGACTACCGGTGGGTAGAGCGATCACACGGGCAGTTGCAAGAGCCCCGGGAGCTGCTTCATGTCCCCGAAGTAGGCGGTGGCACCAGGCAGCCGGTCCGCCGGCAGCATCGCCGTGAAGGCGAACACGTCCATCCCCGCGGCGACGGCGGCCTGGATGCCGAGCGGGCTGTCCTCGACCACCACGCAGCGCGCGGGTTCCACGTCCATGGACCGGGCCGCGTGCAGGAAGAGGTCGGGCGCCGGCTTCCCCTGGCCGACGTCCTGGGAGCTGAAGATCCACTCCTCTTCGAACCACCCGTCGAGCCCGGCCACCCGATGCCCGACGCGGATCCGCTCGTGGCTTCCGGAGGAGGCCAGGCAGTACCCGATCCCATGGGCGGTCAATTCTCCGAGGACCTCCTCCACTCCGGGCACCGGCCGCAGTTCCCGCTCGAAGCCGGCGACCGTCCGCGCGTGCAGCGTGGTGTCGAAGTCGTCGGGCAGCCGCTGCCCGGTCCGCTCGAGGACGAGATCGTGCACGCGGTGCACCGCGGAACCCATGTAGTCGCGGAGGGACTCCTCGTACGAGGTGGGGTGCCCGAGCTCGCTCAGGTACCCGGCGAGGATCGTGTTGGCGAGCGGCTCACTATCCACCAGCACGCCGTCGTTGTCGAAGATGACGAGGTCGTAGCCCATCTCCCAACCCTACGAGCCGTCAACCCGGAACCAGCCGGACCCCATGCCGGGCATCCGGCGGATTCTGGCCCGCTCCCGGGTTTCCGAGGCTGAACGCAGAAAAGCCCCGCACCGGACCTGTGAGGGTCTGGTGCGGGGCTTCCCGCAATGATTGTTCGGCGGCGTCCTACTCTCCCAC
>NZ_JBWKLE010000008.1:0-112359 GCF_056430495.1 Streptomyces sp. NPDC045967
TCAGCGACATCCGCTGGGGCTTTCCTCCGGGCTTCGTTCTGCTTTCCTGCTGTTCTTGCGTTTCCGACTCTATCAGACTCTCTCGGGCCCGATTTTTTCGGTGCTTTCCAGTTCCCGCGCTTTTGCGCTTTCCCTTTCCGGCGATTCCGACTTTAGCAGCGCTTTCCCGTTCCTCTGACCACTCGCCGTTTTGCCACCAGGGCATGCGGGAAGTAGTCGAGTTCGAGGTCGGTGCTGGAAGTGGAAGATTCCCGTCCATCCAGCGTTCGCGAGAAGTTCACACGAAGCGCCGTGGCGGGAGTCACGACAGTACAGGGCGGGCGGTGCCCAAGCAAATCGATTCAGGCGTATGGTCTAGTCCACCGGTCTAGTCCACTAGTCTCCGTGCCTAAGGGCCCGTTCGGATCAGGACCAACTTCGGACGAACCCGAACATGTTGTGACATATCCTTCTGACGAGTATGCCGTTCGCGACAGGTAGTGACGGCGACACTGAGCAGCTCCACCCCTGGGAGGCCCCCATGACCAGCGTGACGTCCCCACTTGCCGGGCGCGCCATCGGACTCGCGGCAGTGCCCGACCCGGTGTTCTCCGGCGCGATGGTGGGACCGGGCACCGCTATTGATCCCGTGCGCGAGCCCTCGGAGGCGGTGTCCCCCGTAGACGGTGTGGTCGTCTCCCTGCACCCGCACGCGTACGTCGTCGTCGACGGCGAAGGCCACGGTGTGCTCACCCACCTGGGGATCGACACCGTTCAGCTCAACGGCGAGGGCTTCGAGCTGCTCGTCAACAAGGGCGACACCGTGACCCGCGGCCAGGCCGTCATCCGCTGGAACCCGAAGGCCGTCGAGGAAGCCGGCAAGTCGCCGGTCTGCCCCGTCGTGGCACTGGAGGCCTCCGCGGAGTCCCTCTCCGACGTCGTCGAGTCCGGGGACGTCAAGGCCGAAGAGGTCCTCTTCAACTGGAAGTGACCTTGTCCGCCTTCACAGGTGAGTCGGACATCCACCGCGGCGGCTGGGCCCGCCGCTCAATCGGAGACGGTGAAATGGAGACAACGCTGCGAGGCGTCGGCGTGAGCCACGGTGTGGCGATCGGCGAGGTCCGGCACATGGGTACGGCAGTCCTGGAGCCGCCGGCCAAGCAGATCACCGCGGCTGAGGCGGAGCGCGAACAGGGGCGCGCCCGCAAGGCCGTGGAGGCGGTGTCCGCCGACCTGATCGCGCGCGGGCAGCTGGCCGGCGGCGAGGCCCAGCACGTGCTCGAAGCCCAGGCGATGATCGCCACGGACCCCGAGCTGATGGCGGACGTCGACCGGCGGATCGCCGTCGGCAGCACGGCCGAGCGCGGGATCTACGACGCCTTCGCCTCCTACCGCGACCTGCTCGCGGGGGCCGGCGAGTACATGGCGGGCCGGGTGGCCGACCTGGACGACGTACGGAACCGCATCGTGGCGCGCCTGCTGGGCGTGCCGATGCCGGGCGTGCCGGACAGCGACGAGCCGTACGTACTGATCGCGCGGGACCTCGCCCCCGCTGACACGGCTCTGCTCGACCCGGCGCTGGTGCTCGGTTTCGTCACCGAGGAAGGCGGCCCGACCAGCCACAGCGCGATCCTCGCGCGGGCACTGGGCGTGCCGGCGATCGTGGCGCTGCCGGGTGCCTGTGAGATCGCCGAGGGCACGGTCATCGCCGTCGACGGCAGCACGGGCGACCTGTTCGTCGAGCCGAGCGACGACAAGCGGACCGAGCTGGAGGCCGCGGCCGCCGAGCGGAAGGCCGCGCTGGCCGCGTCGTCCGGTCCGGGCGCGACCTCGGACGGCCACAAGGTGCCGCTGCTGGCGAACGTGGGCGGGCCGGCGGACGTGCCGGCCGCCGTGGAGGCCGGGGCGGAGGGCGTGGGCCTGTTCCGCACCGAGTTCCTGTTCCTGGACGACAGCGAGAAGGCGCCCTCCGAGGAGAAGCAGGTCGAGTCCTACCGCAAGGTGCTCGCGGCGTTCCCCCAGGGCCGTGTGGTCGTGCGGGTGCTGGATGCCGGGGCCGACAAGCCGCTGGACTTCCTGACTCCGGGCGACGAGCCGAACCCGGCGCTGGGCGTCCGTGGTCTGCGTTCGCTGCTGGAGCACCCGGACGTGCTGCGCACGCAGCTCACCGCGCTGGCCAAGGCGGCCGAGGGGCTGCCGGTCTACCTCGAGGTCATGGCCCCGATGGTGGCCGACCGCACCGACGCCAAGGCGTTCGCGGACGCGTGCCGCGAGGCGGGGCTGCAGGCGAAGTTCGGCGCGATGGTGGAGATCCCCTCCGCCGCGCTGCGGGCGCGCTCGATCCTTCAGGAGGTCGAGTTCCTGTCGCTGGGCACCAATGACCTGGCTCAGTACGCCTTCGCCGCCGACCGGCAGGTCGGTGCGGTGTCGCGGCTCCAGGACCCGTGGCAGCCGGCGCTCCTCGACCTGATCGCCATGTCGGCGGAGGCAGCGAGGGCCGAGGGCAAGAGTTGCGGCGTCTGCGGTGAGGCCGCTTCCGACCCGCTGCTCGCGTGCGTGCTGACGGGTCTCGGTGTCACCTCCCTCTCCATGGGTGCCGCTTCCATTCCCTATGTGCGGGCGACCCTGGCCAAGTACACCCTCGCCCAGTGCGAGCGAGCCGCTGCGGCGGCGCGGGCGTGCGACAGCGCGGAGGAGGCCCGGGTGGCCGCCCAGGCGGTGCTGTCCGGCGAGTAGTCGGTGTGTGAGCGATCGAGGGGCCTTCGCTGATGGCGAGGGCCCCTCGGCCGTTCGTCAGCGGTGCGGGCCCGGCCCGTCCACCTCGTATCCCGGGCAGTATTCGACGCCCGGTTCCGGGGGGACGGGTTCACCGGTGTCCGCATCCGTGCAGTAGGCGTTGAACACGGCCGCGGCCGAGAGCACGGAGAGGCGGCCTCGGTCCAGCCGCCAGCCGTGGACGCGGTCCCGGTGGTCGGCCGTGGTGGTGCGCAGGACCAGCCCGCCGGAGCCGCCGAGGGCCAGGCCGGCGGCCAGGACGGTCACGAAGTCGAGGCCGTCGCGCCCCTCGACCCGTGGTGGCGCCTCGGGATCGTCGCCGGTCTCGGCGTGCAGGACGGCGACGAGCTGCTGCTCCTCGGTCGGAACGCTGCAGACCAGGTGGTGCCGCCCGGGGCCGGCTCCCGCCATCAGCCGGCGGAGCGCGGCGGTGGCCCGCTCGAAGGAGGCGCGGCCGATGTCCTCCCCGCAGTCGGCGCAGGTGCCGGCTTCGGCGAGGAGCACCGTCGCGTACTCCCAGGTGGCCTGGCGGACTGCCTCGTCGACGAGCTGGGGGACGAGTTCCTCGATGGGCTGGCCGGCATAGGGCAGGCCGACGCCGTTGCCCGCGAGGTCCGCGGTGAACCGGGTGCGCGTTTCCGCGGAGTCCGGGTCGAGGCCGTTCTCCTCGCAGAAATCGGCGTACTCCTCGGGGTCGAAGAGCGTGACCGTCGTGTGGATGCCCTGGCCCGCGAGGGACCGGAGCAGGCCCTCCACCTGGTCGAGGTAGTCGGGGTATTCGTCGTGGTGGTCGAAGACGAAGCTGCGGTAGCCGCGCATGGCCGCGAAGTCCTCCGCGTCGGTCAGGAGGCCGACGGTACTGGGGACCTCGCGGCGCAGCTTGCGGCGCCGGTCGGTGCCGACGGCCCGCGTGGGCCGGCCGGCGGTGGCCGCCTCGGCGGTCTCGGCCGCCTCGGCGGCACCGGCCGCGTTCGTCCTGCTGGTTCCGGTGGTCTTCTTCGGTGGCATGGCTTCCCCCTGAGCGGCGCGATCACTTGCTCACTCAGAGTAACCATCGCCACTGACAGTGACCTCAGCCGCGGGTGCGGGCCAGCTCCTCGTAGAAGTGGAGGAGGTCGAGGTTGTCCACGGAGCCCGGGTTCACGGCCTTCGCCAGGGGTGCGCCCTGCAGGAGCCGCTTGACCGGGACCTCGATGCGCTTGCCGGTGAGGGTGTGCGGGATGCCCGGTACCTCGATGACCTCGTCGGGCACGTGCCGCGGGGAGAGTTCCTCGCGGATCGTCGCCGTGATCCGGTCGCGGAGGCCGTCGTCGAGGGTGGCGCCGGGGGCGAGGTGGACGAACAGCGGCATCCAGTAGCCGCCGTTCGGCTCCTCCAGGCCGATGACCAGGGATTCCTTGATCTCCGGGAGGCGCTCGACGGCCTCGTAGATGTCCGCGGAACCCATCCGGACGCCCTGGCGGTTCAGGGTGGAGTCGGAGCGGCCGTGGATGACCACCGAGCCGTGGCCGGTGAGCGTGATCCAGTCCCCGTGGCGCCAGACGCCGGGGAACATCTCGAAGTAGCTCTCGCGGTAGCGGCTGCCGTCGGGGTCGTTCCAGAACCGGACCGGCATGGACGGCATGGGGTTGGTGACGACGAGCTCGCCGACCTCGCCGGTGACGGCCTTGCCCGACGGGTCCCACGCCTGGAGGTCCGTGCCGAGGCAGGCGGCCTGGAGCTCGCCGATGTGGACGGGCAGCGTGGGGACGGCGCCCGCGAAGCAGCTGCACACGTCGGTGCCGCCGCTGACGGAGGCGATCCAGAGATCCTCGGCCACCTCGTCGTGCAGCCAGCGGAAGCCGTCGGGCGGGAGCGGGGAGCCGGTGGTGGCCACGCACTTCACGGCAGAGAGGTCGAAGTCGCGCGACGGGTGGACCTCGGCCTTGCGGCAGGCCATCACGTACGCGGCCGAGGTGCCGTAGAGGGTGGCCCGGGTGCGCTCGGCGATCCGCCACTGGGCGCCGGTGTCCGGGTAGCCGGGGCTGCCGTCGTACAGGACGACGGTGGTGCCGGTGAGCAGGCCGGAGACGAGGAAGTTCCACATCATCCAGCCGGTGGAGGTGTACCAGAAGAACCGGTCCTCGGGGCCGAGGTCGCAGTGCAGGCCGAGCTGCTTGAGGTGCTCGAGGAGGATGCCGCCCTGGGACTGGACGATGGCCTTGGGCAGGCCGGTCGTACCGGAGGAGTACAGGACCCACAGGGGGTGGTCGAAGGGGACGGCCTCGAAGACGGGCTCGGTGTCGGCGGAGGTCAGGTCCGACCAGGCGAGCGTGCCCGAGGGGGCCGGCGTATCGAGGAGCGGGATGTGGACGACGGCGCGCAGGGAGGGGAGCTCGGCGCGCAGCTCGGCGACGGTGTCGCGGCGGTCGTGCTCCTTGCCGCCGTAGCGGTAGCCGTCGACGGTGAACAGGACGACCGGCTCGACCTGCTGGAAGCGGTCGAGAACGCTGCGGGCGCCGAAATCGGGGGCGCAGGAGGTCCAGACCCCGCCGACGGCGGCGGTGGCGAGGAGGGCGACGACGGCCTCGGGGATGTTGGGGAGGTAACCGCTGACCCGGTCGCCGGGGCGTACGCCGAGGGCGCGCAGCTCGGCGGCGAGGGAGCCGACCTGGCGGCGGAGGGCGGCCCAGGTGACGGGGGTGGGCTCGTGGGTCTCGTCGACGTGCAGGAGGGCGGGGTCGTCGGCGCGGGCCGGGTCCTCCGCGGCGCGCAGCGCGTGCTCGGCGTAGTTGAGGGTGGCTCCCGTGAACCAGCTCGCGCCGGGCATGGAGCGGTCGGCGAGGACGGCGCTGTAAGGGGTGGTGAAGCGGACGTCGAACCACTCGGCGACGGCCTGCCAGAAGGTGTCGAGCTCGTCGACGGACCAGCTGTGCAGGGCGGGGTAGCCGCCGTCGGCCGGGGCTCCGAAGCGCTCGGCCGCCCAGACCTGGAAGGCGGTGATCCGGGCCGCGGCGATCCGGTCGGGGCCGGGGGCCCAGAGGGGTTCCGGCTGCGTGGCTGAGGTCATGGGTCGGCTCCCGGTCAAGTCTGCGGCTCGCGCTTCGTGTGCGTACGGTGCCATCGCGCGGGGGGTGGGTGCGCGGCGGCTCACAGGGACCATGCCATGTGATCGACATCCGCACCAGAGTCGTCATCACCGCTCACGGGGGCGGTGGCATGTGGCGGAGCACCAGTCGCCGGCGGTCGGCCGGGGCGGCGCGGGGACGCAGGCGGGGGCGCGAGGGGGCGGCGCTGCCGCGCGACGCGAGGGCGCAGCCGGGGGGCGTGCGGGAGCGG
Source organism: Streptomyces sp. NPDC045967 (assembly GCF_056430495.1). NCBI lineage: Bacteria > Bacillati > Actinomycetota > Actinomycetes > Kitasatosporales > Streptomycetaceae > Streptomyces > Streptomyces sp. NPDC045967. The sequence goes on from NZ_JBWKLE010000008.1 coordinate 6,073, forward strand.
CTCCGGTCAGGCGCGGGGCGGAAGCCCGCGGGTGAACGGCAGTTGAACCCGGCACCCCCGGTCGGGGGCCACTGGCAAGGTGACCCCCATGGACGGTCGCGATCTGGTGCGTGCGGTGAAGGACATCGGTACGGAGCGCGGACGGCGCGCCTGGCTCTCGGCGTGGCGCCACCGGCGCGCGGACGTGGTGGGGCTTCCGCGCCGGGGTGTGGAGCGGGCGCGGGTGCCGGGGCTGCTGACCGGCACGGAGCCGCTGCCGGGCGGGGGCGTGCTGCGGTTCGCCCGCTCGGACCTGCTGGTACGGGTCACCGTGGGCGGGGCGGTGTTCTGGGGGTGGGACGGGGCCGGGCCGACGCCCTCGTACGCGGTGGTGGGCACCGGACCGGCGCCTGACCCGCGCGCCGTGCTGGAGCCGGACACCGGGGGCGGCTGGCGGGTGGTGTCCGAGCGGGTGACCGTGGCGGTGTCCCGGCACGGGGCGGTGGAGGTGCGCACACCGGGCGGGACGGTGCTGCGGCGGGAACTGCCGCCGCGCTGGTGGGAGCCGGTGGCCGCCGGTGCGGATGGGACGGCCGCCGGTGCCGAGTCGGTGTCCGCGGACGGGGAGGGGAGCGGGAGCGGGAGCGGGGACGGTTCCGGCGACGGTGGGGCCGGGGACGGTGGGGCCGGGGACGCGGGTGGGATCGGCCGCGGGGTGGGGGCGGGCTGCGCGGGGCGGTGGTTCCAGCGCAGTGAGGTGGCGGCGGACGCCCGGTTCTTCGGGCTCGGCGGGCGGGCGGCGGGCCCGCGGCTGCGGGACGGGGAGTACCGGCTGTGGAACACCGACCCGAGGGGCGGCTTCAAGCCGGGCGACGATCCGCTGTACCTGACCATGCCGGTCCAGCTGGTGGTGGCGGACGCGGGGACGCACCTGGTGTTCCACGACAACGCGTGGGACGGCCGGGTGGTGCTGCGGGAGGGCGAGGAGGGCGCGGGCTCGGGGGCGGACCGCCCGGGGGTGTGCGAGATGCGCATGGAGGGCGGGCCTCTGCGGTGCTGGGTGCTGGTGGGGCCTCCGGCGCGCGTGTTGCAGGGGTGGTCCGGGCTGACGGGGGCGGCGGCGGTGCCGCCGGAGTGGGCTCTGGGGTACCAGCACGCCCGGTGGGGGTTCGGCAGCGCCCAGGAGGTGCGCCGGGTGGTGGGGGCCTATGCGGAGCGCGGGTTCGCGCTGTCGGCCGTGCACCTGGACATCGACCACTACCAGCGGCACCGGGTGTTCACGGTGGACCGCGGGCGGTTCCCGGATCTGCCGGGGCTGGCCCGGGAGTTGGGCGAACAGGGCGTACGGCTGGTTTCGATCGTTGACCCGGCGGTGAAGACGGGCGACCCGCTGCACGCGGCCGGGCGGGCTGTGGGGCCGCGGGGGGCGTTCGTGCGGGACGCGGCGGGCGCGGAGGTGCGCGGTGAGGTGTGGCCGGGTGAGTGCGCCTACCCGGACTTCACGGATCCGGCGGTGCGGGAGTGGTGGGGCGGGCTGTACGAGGAGCGGCTCGCGCAGGGCTTCGCCGGCTTCTGGCACGACATGAACGAGCCGGTCTCCTTCACCCCGTTCGGCGACATGACGCTGCCCCGCTCCGCGCGGCACTCGATGGACGGCGCGGGCGGGGACCACCGGGCCGCGCACAACGTGTACGCGCTGGGGATGGCGCGGGCCGGCTGGGAGGGGCTGGTCCGGCTGCGGCCGGCCGAGCGGCCGTTCCTGTTCTCCCGGTCGGGGTGGGCGGGGATGCAGCGGTACGGGGGCACCTGGTCGGGGAACGTGGAGTCCAGCTGGGCGGGGCTGCGGGCGTCGCTGGCGCTGGTGCTGGGGCTGGGGCTGTGCGGGGTGCCGTACTCGGGGCCGGACGTCGGCGGCTTCGGCGGATCGCCCTCCCCCGAGCTGTACCTGCGGTGGCTGCAGCTCGGGGCCTACCTGCCGCTGTTCCGCACGCACTCGGCGATCTGGGCGGGGCGGCGGGAGCCGTGGGAGTTCGGTGCCGAGGTGGAGGAGCACGCGCGGGCGGTGATGGCGGAACGGGAGCGGCTGCGACCGTACTTCGTGACGCTGGCGTACCTGGCGCGGCGGACGGGGGCGCCGTACGTACGGCCGGTGTGGTGGGGCACGCCGGAGGAGCGGCGGCTGCGGGACTGCGAGGACGCGTTCCTGCTGGGCGACGCGCTGCTGGTCGCGCCGGTGCTGGAGTGCGGGGCGGACCGGCGGGCGGTGCGGCTGCCGCGGGGCCGGTGGTACGACACGGCGACGGGCGCGGCGCACGAGGGCCCGGCGCAGGTCCTGCTGGGCGCTCCGCCGGGGCGGATTCCGGTGCTGGCGCGGGCGGGATCGGTGATTCCGGTCCGGGGCGCCTCCGGCGCCGAGGTCGAGCTGGAGGTCTGGGCACCGGCGCGGGGGTGTACGGCCAGCGGGGTGGTGATCCGTGACCCGGGGCCGGGCTTCGAGGCGGGCGAGCTCGAGCGGTACACCTCGCGGTGGGCCGGGGACGAGGTGGTGGTGACGGACGAGTCGGGCGACGCGGTGCGGGGGGTGGTGGTACGGGGCCTGGGCTCGGCAGGCGACTGACCGGGGGCGGGGGAGGCTGCGGGCTGACCGGGGCGGGGCGGCCGGGGCGCGGGGTCGCCGGCCTCGGGGTTGCCCGTGCCCGGCTGCGCCGTGGCGGGCCGGGGACCGGGGTGGCGACGGCCGGAACCAGGGGCCAGGGGGGTGCCCGGTCGGCGGTGGCCGGGGCTGACGGGGCTGACGGGGCTGACGGGGCTGACGGGGCTGACGGGGCTGACGGGGCTGACGGGGCAAGGGTCGGGAGCGGCAACCGGTGGTGCGTACGGGGGCGGGAGCGGCAGCCGACGGCCGGAGGCGCTGGTCATCGCGTTGCGCCAGCGGGCCCAAGGGGTGCGTGACGGGACCGGGACCGGGTTCGGGGGTCAGGCGGCGTGCGTGCGGAACCAGGTGGCGGCGGCCTGGGTGTGGAGGGGGAAGGCCAGCTCCGTCGGGGTGCGCAGGATGTGCCAGCCGCTGGTCTCGTTCGTCGGGGCCGATGCCGGGAGGGTGGCGGCGGGGCGGGCGGGGAGGAGGCCGAAGAGCAGCAGGTGGCCGGCCGGGGAGCTCAGGGCGTCGGCCAGGGTGACGTCCGCGGCCGGGGCGGTGATGCCGGTCTCCTCGCGGAGTTCGCGGACGACCGCGTCCCGCCAGTCCTCGCCGAAGTCGATGAAGCCGCCGGGCAGGGCGATGCCGCCGAGGGCCGGTTCGATGGTGCGGGTGACGACGACGAGGCCCGTGCCGGCCTCGTCCTCGACGGGGAGCAGCGCGACGGCCACCGGGAGCGGGTTGCGGTAGGCGACCGCCCCGCAGGCGGCACAGGCGCGGGGCCAGGTCCGGTGGGGGTAGGGCGCTCCGCAGGTGGAGCAGTGGGAGTCCCTCAGCTGTGCCGGCATGCGGCGATGGTATGTGAAGGAAACGAAACTGAACGGGTGTTGGGCGCATCCGCGGCCGGTGCACGTCGGGTGTCGCCGTCGGCCCGGCCTGAGTACCGTGCCCGCATGACTTTCCGTTCGTACGAGGAGTTCTGGCCGTACTACGTCGCCATGCACTCCCGCGCCGCCACCCGCTGGGTGCATCTCGCCGGGACGCTCACCGGCCTGGCCGTGACCGCCTACGGGGCGGCACGCGGGCGCAAGCGGTACCTCGCCGCGCTGCCGCTGATCGGGTACGGGACCGCGTGGCCGGCGCACTTCTTCCTCGAGGGGAACAACCCGGCCACGTTCGGCCATCCGGCGTGGTCCCTGCGCGGGGACGCCCAGATGATCCGGATGATGCTGGCCGGGCGGGACGCGGAGCTCGCCGGGATCGCCGGGAAGTGGCTCGCCGAGAACCGGTGACCCGGCCGCCCTCCCGTGGCACACTCCTGACGGATCGTCAGGTTTCTGCAGGGGAGGGGTCTTGGCACTCACACGCACACCCGTCGTCAGCGGGTGGTTCACCGAAGCCGCCTCGGACGGCGGCTTCCGGCTGCTCGGCACCCGGTGCTCGGCCTGCGCCGCGGTGTTCTTCCCGCGCGAGGACGCCTACTGCCGCGATCCGCGGTGCCCGGGAGGCGGGGAGCTGCACGAGGTGCCGCTGTCCCCCCGCGGCCGGATCTGGTCCTACACCGACGGCCGCTACCGCCCGCCCGCGCCCTATGTGTCCGATCCGGCCGTGCCCTGGGAGCCGTACACCCTGGTCGCGGTGGAGCTGGAGGCCGAGGGGATGGTCGTGCTCGGGCAGGCGGTGCCGGGCGTGGGGGTCGGGGACCTCGCGGTCGGCATGGAGGTCGAGGTGGTCGGCGGGGTGCTCAACGAAGACCCGGAGAGCGGGACCGCCTGGACCACCTGGCGGTTCAAGCCGGTGGGAGGCACCGCGTGAGCGCCGACATCGCCGTCCTCGGAGCCGGGATGCACCCCTGGGGCAAGTGGGGCCGCAGCTTCGTGGAGTACGGGCGGGCCGCCGCCCGGGCGGCACTGGCGGACGCCGGGCTGGACTGGACGGACGTGGGGTCGATCGTCGGCGCCGACACCGTGCGGTCCGGATACCCCGGCTACGTGGCCGGCGCGACCTTCGCCCGGGCCCTCGGCTGGCAGGGAGCCCGGGTGACCAGCGTGTACGCGGCCTGCGCGTCCGGCGCCCAGGCGATCGGGGCGGCCAGGGCGCAGATCCTGGCCGGGCTGGCCGACGTGGTGCTCGTGGTGGGCGCGGACGCCGCGCCCAAGGGGTTCTTCGCCCCGGTGGGAGGCGACCGGCCCGACGATCCGGACTGGCTGCGCTTCCGCGTGCTGGGCGCCACGAATCCGGCCTACTTCGGCCTGTACGCGCGCCGCCGGATGGCCGTGTACGGGGACACCCCGGAGGACTTCGCCCAGGTGAAGGTGAAGAACTCGGCCGCCGGGGCGCTCAACCCCCACGCCCGCTACCGCAAGGCCGTCTCCGCGCAGGAGGTGGCCGCCTCGGCGGTCGTCGCCGACCCTCTGCGGCTGCTCGACATCTGCGCCACCTCCGACGGCGGCGCGGCGCTGGTGCTCACCAGCATGGACTTCGCCCGCTCGCGCGGGATCGGCGACCCGGTGCGGATCCGGGCCGTGTCGACGGTGACGCCCACTTATCCGCGGAGGGTGCTGGACCTGCCCGACATCGCCACGGACGCGGTGGTCGCCGAGGACACGGCGGTCGCGACCGGCCCGGCGGTCGCCGTCCGGCCCCGGCCCGAGGCCGGCTCCTTCCGCGCCTCGATCGCGCGCGCGGCGTACGAGGAGGCGGGGCTCGGTCCGGACGACCTCTCGCTGGCCGAGGTGTACGACCTGTCCACCGCCCTGGAGCTGGAGTGGTACGAGGACATCGGGCTCTGCGCGCAGGGCGAGGGGGCGAAGCTCGTACGGGAGGGGGCGACGGCGCTCGGCGGGCAGATCCCCGTCAACCCCAGTGGCGGCCTGGCCTCGTTCGGCGAGGCGGTGCCGGCGCAGGCCATCGCCCAGGTGTGCGAGCTGACCTGGCAGCTGCGCGGCACGGCCGGGGAGCGGCAGGTGCCGGGGGCGCGGGCCGGGATCACCGCGAACCAGGGGTTGTTCGGCCACGGATCGGCCGTGGTCGCGGTGCGCTGAGGACGCGCGGCCGGCGGGGGCGCGGTGCGGTGAAGGCCCTCGGCCGGCGGGGGGCGCGGTGCGCTGAGGGGCCTCGGCCGGCGGGTGTTGTCGGAACGCTTGACGGCCCCCGGCGGCGGGTTCACACTCGCTCCACGGTCCCGCGACGCCCGGGGCCCCGGAACCCCCCATGAGAGCTGCGGCCCGTACCCCAGTCGGCGGGGGTACGGGCCGCCTCCCCGTCGGACTCCGGCCGTCGGACCCGGCCGTCACAGCCCGCCCGTCACGCCCCGGCCGTCAGGCTGCGCCGCCTCGCCCGGGCCACCGACATCGCGTGTTCCACGACCCCGACCAGCACGTCCTTCGCGGACTCCCGGTCCCGCGCGTCGCAGAGCAGCACCGGCACCCCGGGATCGAGGTCGAGTGCGTCCCGTACGGTCGCGACGGGGTGCCGGTCCGCGCCGTCGAAGCAGTTGACCGCGACGACGAACGGGATCTCCCGGCGCTCGAAGTAGTCGACGGCGGCGAAGCAGTCGCCGAGGCGGCGGGTGTCGGCGAGGACCACCGCGCCGAGCGACCCCTGGGCGAGCTCGTCCCAGAGGAACCAGAACCGGTCCTGCCCGGGCGTCCCGAAGAGGTACAGCACCAGGTCCTCGCGCAGCGTGATGCGCCCGAAGTCCATGGCCACGGTCGTGGTGCTCTTCCCCTCCACTCCCCCGGTGTCGTCGATGCCGACGCCCGGCTCCGAGAGCAGTTCCTCGGTCCGCAGCGGCCTGATCTCGCTGACCGCACTGACCAGGGTGGTCTTGCCCACCCCGAAGCCGCCCGCGACCAGGATCTTCAAGGTCAGCGGCTCGACCGGCGACACGGCATGCATGGCACCGGTGCGGCTAGAGCGCCCGAAGGCCATCGATCACCTCACGCAGAATGGATTCGTCGGGCAGTTCGGCCGGCGGTACCGGCCGGGTCACGTGGACCAGTCGGTCGTCGGCCAGGTCCCCGATCAGGACCCGCACGACCCCGACCGCGAGGTCGAGTTCCGCCGCGAGTTCGGCGACCGACTGCGGGCGTTCGCGGCACATGCCCAGGATGTGGGCGTGCTCCGGCGACAGGGTCAGGTCCCAGACCGGATCGTCCGCGGCCGGCTCGGCGACCACGAGCGCGATCAGGTCTAGGCGGTGCTGGCCCGCGTGGCTGGTCCGCCCGCGGGTCATGGCGTACGGGCGCACCACCGGACCGGCGTCGTCGTCGAACCAGTGCGCGTGGTCGGAGGTCTGGTCGGGCTCCCCGGCCGGCGTGGGGACGGGGAGGTCCTGGCCTGGATCGCTCATGCCGTACGTCTCACCCTCCGGCTGGCAGCCCGGTGCGCGGGGCGGTGGCCAGGTGGTCGCCCACCCGCTTGACCATCAGGGTCATCTCGTACGCGACCTGGCCGACGTCGGATTCGGAGTCGGCGAGCACGGCGAGGCAGCTGCCGTCGCCTGCCGCCATCACGAAGAGGAACGCCTCGTCGAGCTCGACGACGGTCTGGCGGACCCGTCCGGAGTCGAAGTGCCGGCCGACTCCCTTGGCCAGGCTGTGGAATCCGGAGGCGACCGCCGCGAGGTGCTCGCTGTCCTCGCGGGTCAGGTCCTGGGAGCTGCCGGTGGGCAGGCCGTCGCCCGAGAGGACCACCGCCTTGCGGATGGAGCCGACCTTCTCGACGAGCTCGTCGAGGAGCCAGTTGAGCGGGCCGGAGCCGCGGCCCCTGGTGTCGTTGCCGGTCTGCGGTGCGGTCATCGACCGTCCCCTTCGTTCTCGTTCGCGGGACCGGTGGCGGCGGGGGTGCCTGCCCCGGTCTCGGACTGCGCTTGGGCGTGCTGGTCGCGGCCCGCCGTCCAGCCCCGCTGGAGGGCGGACATGCGCGCGCGGACGTCCTCCGCGTCGCGGTCCCGCAGGGGGGCGGTGCTGTCGTCGGAGGCCGCGGCCGGGACGTTCTTGAGCTGGGGTGCCAGGTTTGCCTGGCGGACCCGTCGGGGCAGCGACGCGCCGCCGGCCGGCGCGTTCCCGGAACCGGACACGGGTGCCGGCGCCGGTGCCGGTCCGGACGCGGGTGCGGGCGCCGCGGCGGGCGAGGAGCCGCGCGCGGGGCCGGACTGCGGGACCGCGGACACCGGGCGGGGCTCCACGCGGCGGCCGTGCTCCGCGACCAAAGTCGGGGCGGGACGGCGGCGCGGCAGCGGGACGGCTCCCGCGGCGCGGGGCCCGTCGGGGCGGGGGGCCTCCACCCGCTGGGCGTCGAGCCGGACGGGGCCGGTGGCGCGGTCACGGCCCCGGTCGCGATCCCGGCCGCGGTGGCGCTCGGCGGGCGGCTTGTCCGCCGGGCGCAGGCCGCCCAGCAGGGCGCTGCGCGGGGTGCCGCCCGGCGGGGTCTCGTCGTCGAGCGTGGCCATGACGGGACGGGGGGCGACCCCGTCCAGGACGGCCGGGTCCCGGTCGAGGCCGTCCACCGCGTCCAGGCCGAGGACGTCGATCGGCGCCTCCAGCTCGACCGGGCCGCGCGGTTCGGCGACCGGCATCGCACGGCCGGGGCGGGCCGGGGCCGACCGCTCCACGGCGGTCGCGGACCGCGCGGAGGGGATGGAGCCGGTGCGGCCGACCGCCTTGACCGCCGGGCCGTCGTCCAGCCGGATGCCGGTGCCGTTGGTCTCGGGGGCCTCGGTGAGCAGGGCCGACGGGATGAAGACCACGGCGGTGGTGCCCCCGTACGGGCTGGGCTGCAGGACGACCTTGACGCTGTGGCGCCGCGCGAGGCGGCTGACGACGAACAGGCCCAGGCGGTCGGTGTCGGAGAGTTCGAACTCGGGGGTCTCGGCGAGGCGCAGGTTCGCGTCGAGCAGCGCTTCGGGGTTCATGCCGAGACCGCGGTCGTGGATCTCCAGGGTGAAGCCGTTGGCGACGCGCTCGCCGTGCACCTGGACGGCGGTGTGCGGCGGGGAGAAGACGGTGGCGTTCTCCAGGAGTTCGGCGACGAGATGGGTGATGTCGGCGACGGCGGGACCCGCGATGCCCAGCCGCGGCAGCCGGCGTACCTCGATGCGCTCGTAGTCCTCGACCTCGGCGACGGCGGCCCGTACGACGTCCATCAGCTGGACGGGCCTGCGCCACTGGCGGGAGGGGGCGGCGCCGGAGAGGATCACCAGGCCCTCGGCGTGGCGGCGCATGCGGGTGGTCATGTGGTCGAGGCGGAAGAGGTCGGCGAGCTCCTCGGTGTCCTCGGTGCGGCGCTCCATGGTGTCGAGGAGGGTCAGCTGGCGGTGCAGGAGCACCTGGTTGCGGCGGGCCAGGTTGACGAAGACCTCGGAGACGCCGCGGCGCAGCTCGGCCTGCTTCACGGCGGCCTCGACGGCGGCGCGCTGGAGGGTGTTCAGGGCGAGTCCGACCTGGCCGACCTCGTCCTTCTCGTACTCCAGGCGTGGCGCCTCCGTCTCGACGTCCACGTGCTCGCCCGCGGCGAGGCGGCGCATCACGCTCGGGAGGCGGACGCCGGAGACCTCGTGGGCCTCCTTGCGGAGCCGGGAGAGGTCGCGGATCAGGTCGCGGCCGATGCGCACGGAGAGGATCAGCGAGACGACCAGGGCGATGAAGCCGAGGACGCCGGCGGCGGCGGCCTGGACCAGCACCTCCATGGCGACGGGCTCGACGCGCTTCTGGTAGCGGTCGCCGGCGGCGGTGCCCATGACGGCGAGTTCGTCGAGGACCTTGCCCGCGGCCTCGTCCCACTGGGCGGCGGTGACGCGGGGGTTCTTGCCGGGGCCACCGGCGAGGAACCGTTCCTCCGCGTCGCGCAGCGCCTTGCTGTCGGGGCCGTCCCAGTACTGCTCGAAGCGCTGGCGGTCGGCGGCCGGGAGGATCGCCAGGTTGAATTCGTACAGCAGGCGGCGGTTGGCGGCGAAGTCGGAGACGTGCCGGATGTCGGCGGCGCCGACGTTGCGGGCGGCGAGGGCGGAGGCGATGACCGCGTCCTCGCGGGAGAGGGTCTCGCGCGCCTGGGTGATGCCGACGAGGGCGCGGCCCTGCTTGTCCATTTCGACGTCCTCCAGCGCGTGGAGGTTCGTCAGGAACGCGTAGCAGGGGTCGATCAGGCGGCTGTAGAGGTCCAGTGCCTGGCTGGGGTCGAGGGTGTTCTGGTCCACCGAGCGGCGCAGGGCGCCGATGCCGTGGACGGCGGCGAGGATGGAGCGCAGGCGCTGGGCGTTGTCGGGGCTCAGCTGCCCGATCACCTCGGGGTCGCGGGCGTTGGCGCTGATCTGCTCGACGATCTCGTCGGTGGCGGCGCGGCGCTTGGCGAGTTCGGCGGTGGCCGCGGAGGCGCGGGGGTCACCGATGACGACCAGGGTCTGGCGGCGTTCCTTCTGGATGACGCGCACGACGTCCTCGATCGGGTAGCCGACCTTGTCGATGACGTAGGCCACGTCCAGGAGTTGGATCGCCTGACGGCCCGTGATGACCGTCGCGAAGGACCACAGCGCGGTCAGGGAGACGAGCGGCACGAGGAGCAGCGCGACGATCTTCCGGCGGATGGACTTTCCGCGAAAGCGCATGGCCTCCCCAGCCTCCCCCAGCTCGTCCCCGGTGTCGGGGGGTCGGTGTCCCGTCGGTGATCCGCCGGTGGTCCGTCGTTTAAACCGGCGTGAGCCTACTACTGCCGCGCAGCGGGTTCGAAGGCGTGTCCGGACGTTTTCGGCCGGTCCTCCGGAGGTAGATCACGAGTTGTCCGGCAATTCCGGTCAGGAGCAGCCCGATATGTGTCAGATGACACTTGGTGGGGCGTCAGTTCCCGTTACATGATGGATGGCTGGAACTATTCGTTCCGCGATCATGGGGGCGCGTGGACCGTTCCGCGATGCGGGAATCTCCGGACGGTCCCGTACGTCTTCCTCTTCAGGGGAGCACGGCGGGGTAGACGTCCGGGGTAGGCAGCGCGGACCGCGTGCGGTGGGGAGTGAGCGGACCATGAGCAGGTACGAGGAAGGCCGGAGCGGGTACGGCGAGGGCGGCGGGGGCGGCAGCCGGCGCGGGCTGTGGGTGGAGGAGCCGGCCCGGCGGCACCGCCTGCCGGATCCGGTGCGGGCGTCGGCGGTGCGGGCCGTGCTGATCGTGTCCGTGACCCTCATACAGGCGAGCGTCAGCTTCTTCCTGACGCTCGCCGGCTCCTGGCTGGCCTTCCCGATGGTGCTGGGCGCGATCGCCGGCATCGTCGTCGCCACCTGGGGCGTGCTGGACGTGTGGATCACCCGGCAGACGTGGAACCAGCGGTACGGGGTCGTGTCGGTGCCGAGCAGCACGGCGCGCAGCCGCAGGGAGGAGCGGCGGGCCGCCGAGGCCGCCCGGTCCCAGCGGAAGGCGGGCCCGGTCCGGATGGCCCGCGAGGACGGCCCCCTGGCGGCCTTCGGCCGCCACTGAGGCAGCCGCTGCGCCGCCGCCGGGGGTAACCCGACGGCGGGGGCTGCGCAGCGGCCTCGGGGGCCGCGCCTCAGCTCCGGCGGAACATCCGGGTCGCCGTGATCTCGCCGTGGATGGTCTCCTGCTCCGGCGACTGCTGCGGCAGGCCCGGGCGCAGGTGCTCCTCGACGCTGATGTACTTCAGGCCCGCCCGCAAATCCGCGTCATTGCGCAGGCGGATGACCAGCGGGAACTCGGCGAGGGCCGTGGTGTCGAACAGGCCCGTGGTGTAGAGCAGCTGGACACCGAGCGCGTCGGACACCGCCCGTTGCAGCTCCAGCAGGTAGGTGGCGTTGGCACGGCCGATGGGGTTGTCGAGGAACAGCGTGCCCGCGTGGCGGTGCTTGTCGCGGCCGCGGTCGTTGCTGCGCAGCGCCGCCATCGTGCAGTACAGGGCGATCGCGGCGGTCAGCAGCTGCCCGCCGGAGAACACGTCGCCCATCTGCCCGACCGGCACCCGCTCGGCACGCAGTACCGCGTCCGGCTTGAGGATCTCCACGGAGATGCCCTTGGGTTCCAGCGCCGCCTGGACTCCCCGCAGCAGCAGCGACATGCCGTCGCGGCGCCCCTCGCCGAAGGAGGCGGCGCTGTTCTTCTTCACCGCCGCGCGCGTGGCCTCGTCGATGACCTCGCCGAGCCGCTCGGTGAGTGTGACCTGGTCCGGCTCCTCGAAGCGGATCCGCAGGAACTCCTGCCCCGACCACTCCCCCAGGCCCTCCGGCAGCTGGGACAGCCGCTGCGCCGAGCGGAGCGTGGCCAGGGCCGACTCCACGAGGCCGCGCAGCCGGTCGACGATGCTGTCGCGGTTGCGCTCCAGCTGCGCCAGCTCGTCGGTCAGGACCCGCAGCCGCGGGGCGAAGGCCGCCGCCCAGGCCGCCGCGTGCTCGGGCAGGGCGGAGGCGGGCAGTTCGCGGATCTGCTGGCGTGCGGGGGTGCGCACCTGCTCGTAGCGGGTGGCGTTGGCGTGCCGCACCAGGATGTCGCTCGCCTCGCGCACCGCCGCCTCGGCGGCCGACAGGTCGGCCGCGCAGCCGCGCAGGGCGCGACGGGCCTCGGTGGCCGACTGGCGGGCCTCCTCCAGAGTGCCCGCGTGCGGCGCCGGCTCCTGCTCGTCCTCGGCGTGGGCGTGGTCGCGCAGGAGGTCGCGCAGCTGGGCGGCGGTCTCCTCAAAGCCGCCCGCGCCGTCCTCGGCGGTCCGGTGGGCCCGCAGGAGGTCGGCATGGGCGGCCCGGGCACTCTCGACGGCCGCGGTGTGGGCGGCGAGCTGGGCGGTGGCCGTCCGCAGCAGGGCCTGTGCGTGCTCCACGTCCCCGGGGACCAGCTCCTCGGGCAGTTCGGTGTGCGCCCCGCCTTCGGCGGGGGCGTGGCGTTCGGCCTCGCCGCGCAGCCGACCGAGCTGCTCGCTCGCGGTGGAGGCCCGGGTCTCCAGCATCTGGACCAGGGACTCGGCGCGGGCGGCGGCCGCCTGCCGTGAGGGGCCGTCGGCGCCGTCGGGGCTTTCCAGGAGCTGGGCGGCGCGGGTGCGGACCTTGTTGGTGAGGCGGTCCAGTTCGGCGAGGGCGGCGCTCTCGTCGCTCTCGGCGCGGGCCTGTTCGGCGCGCAGGTCGGCGCCGACGCCGACCTTCTCGTACAGCTGGGAGGCGGCGCGGTAGGCCTCGCGCAGGTCGGGCAGCGGCGCCCTGGACGCGCCATCGTCCTCGGGGAGCGGATCGGGGGCGCCCGCGATCTCGGCGCGCTCGGCGCGCAGGGCGCGGGCGGTGCGGCGGGCGTCGTCGGCGGCGCGCTGGGCGGCGCGCCGGTCCTCGTCGGCCGCGCGGGCCCGGTCCAGGCAGGCTTCGGCGCGGGCCTCGGACTCGGCGGCCTCGTCGGCGAGTTCGCGGAGCCGGGCCTGCCAGCCGGCACGTTCGCGCAGGCGGAAGGCGAGGCCCGCCAGCGCGTCGGCGACACGGCGTGCCCGCTGCGCGGTGTCCTGGCGCTCGTCGCGCACGCGGGTCGCGTCGGCGGCCGCCTCGTCGGCCTCGGCCCGTACGGTGCGGGCCTCCGCGAGTTCGGCGTCGGTCTCCTCGGCGAACGCCCGGGCGGCGGCGGCCTGCTGCGCGAGTTCGGCCAGGCGTCCGGGCGGGCAGCCGGTGCGCCAGGAGGCGAGGCGGGCGGCGAGCTCGCGGTCCTCGGCTAGGCGGGCGGCCAGGTCGCGGATCTCGGTGTCGCGGGTGGCGGCGCGGGCGCGCAGCGCCTGGCGCTCCTCGTCGGCGGCGAGCTCGTCGTGCATGGCCGGGTTCGGCGAGACGATGAAGACGCTCGACAGCGCCGGATCGCCCGACACGGGCGGCACCGGGGCCAGCAGGGCGGCGGCCGTGCCGACGGCGACGGTGGAGCGGGGCAGCAGGGCGGCGGCGGAGAGGACGTCGCGGGCACGGCTGTGGGTGTCGGGGTCGGTGATGACGACGCCGTCGACGAGTTCGGGGCGGGCGGCGAGGACGGCGGCGTGGTCGGCGGGGTCCACGGACTGGGCGAGGTAGCGCCAGCCGGGGAGGGCCGGGATGCCGTGTTCGCCCAGGTACTCGACGGTGGCGAGGACGTCCGGCCCGGGCGGCAGCAGGCCGCCGTCGCCCAGCGCGGCCAGGATGCGGGCGTCGTCGGCGGCGGCGGTGCGCAGCTCGAACAACTGCCGTTCGGCGGCGGCGACCCCGTCGGTCAGCAGCCGGTGGAGGTCCTCCGCGTTGCGGTCGAGGTCCTCGGCGGTGAGCCGTCCCGAGGGGTCGACCGGGGCGCCCGTGGCGCGCTGGCCCGCCGCGCCCTGTCCCGCGGTGCCGGGGTCCGCCGCCCGGGGCTGCGGGACGGTCGGGGAAGCGGCGGTCGGCGGGGAAGCGGCGGACGGCAGGCCCAGGAGGGCGGCCAGCCGCGGAGCTCGGGCGAGGGAGTCGGCGGCGCGGTGCTCCGCGTCGTAGGCGGACTCGGCCGCGGCCGCGGCGTCCGCGGCGCGGGCCGCGGTGAGTTCGGCCCGCGATTCCGCGGCGGCGCCCTCCCGGGCGGCCTCGGCGGCGGCGCGCGCGGCCTCCCGGGCCTCGTCCCAGGCGGCGACCGCGGTCTTCTCGGCGTCGGCGGCGGCCAGGGCGGCGCGCGCCGGGTCGGCGTCGGGCGCGGAGTCGTCGAGCCAGCCGGCGCGGACGGCCTCGGCGGTCTCCTGCTGGACCTCGCCCAGGCGCGAGCGCAGGTGCTCCGCCTCGCTCCGGGCCCGCTGGGCGGCCGTGGCGGCGGCGGTGGCGTCGCGGTGCGCGGCCTCCCCTGCGGCCTGCAGGGCGGCGGAGCGCTCCTCCTCCTCGTTGGCCGCCCGCTCGCCGTGCTCGGCGGCGGTGTGCAGGGCCCGTACGAGATCGGCGGCGGCGGTGGCGCGGGCGGCCAACGCCGGCGCGGCGTCGCGCTCGGCCTCCAGGATCGCGGCGGCGACCCGGGCGGAGCGGTCGGCGGCGGCGCGGTGGCGCAGGACGGTCTCGGCGGCCTGCCAGGCGGAGTGCAGCGTGCGCGCTTCGAGGAGTTCCCGGCGCTGGGCGGCGGCGGCCTTGTCGGCGACGGTCAGGGCCAGCGAGGCGTGCCGGTAGGCGAGTTCGGCGGAGACGGCGGCGCTGCGGGCGCGGGCGGCCTCGGCCGCGGTCACCTCGTGGGCCGCGCCGGTGACGCGTTGGGCGAGGTCGGCGGCGCGGCCGCGCTCATGGGAGGCGCGGGCGGACAGCCGCCGGGCGAGGGTGCGGGTGCGGCGTTCGGCGCCGGCGTGGACGTCGCGCAGCCGGGAGCGGGTCTCGGCGGCCTCGACGATGCGGCCCAGGAGGTCCACCGAACCGGCGGTGAAGTCCCGTTCGGCCATCAGCTCGGCGCGGCGGCCGAGTTTGTTGCCGAATCCGTGGACCAGGTCGGCGAGGCCGTCGGTGTCACGGGTGTCGGTGACCGCGCGCAGCAGCAGGTCGGTGAAGTCGGAGTCCTTCTTCACCGCGAAGAGCCCTGCGGCCTCGCCCTCGTCGGCGTTCATCTCGCGCTGGTAGCGGAAGAGTTCGGGGTCGAGGCCGAGCTCGGTCAGGTGCTCGTTCCACCGGTCGTGGATCTCCTCGAAGCAGACCTCCAGGTGCGGGTACGCCTTGCCGGCCTCGGTGAGGGCGTCGCGGAAGCCCTTCATCGTGCGGCGGCGGCCCTGCGCGCCGGAGACGCCTTCGACGGGCGGGCGCACGGCGGTGGCCTCCGCGACGGGCAGGCTGTCCAGGCTCAGACCGGGTCCGGGACGGAAGGAGTACCACGCCTCGGCGAACTTGCGCGGGTCGTTGGACACCTGGCGGCCGCGCCATTCGCTGACCTTGCCGACGACCACGCACTCGCCGGTCTGGGTGTGCTGCCACTCCAGGGCGACGTGGCCGCAGTCGTCGGCGAGCAGGAACTTGCGCAGCACGCCGGAGCTGGCGCCGCCGAGGGTGTTGCGGTGGCCGGGGAGCATCACCGAGAAGATCAGCTTGAGCAGGACGGACTTGCCGCCGCCGTTCTCCAGGAACAGCACCCCGGCGGGCGCCGGACGGCGCGGCGGGCCGGTCGGCTCGTCCTCGAAGAACTCCGCCTGCGCGGGCGCCGGGTGGGGCACCGGCTCGCCGACTCCGCGCAGGTCCAGCACGGTGTCGGCGTAGCGCGCACCGGCGGGCCCGATGGAGTAGAGGCGGATCCGGGACAGCTCGTACATGGCGGCGGACTCTCGTTGGTTCTCGGTGGTGTCTCGGTACCTGGGGCGGGTGGCTCAGGCGTGGAACGGCAGGCCCGCGTCGGCCGCGAGGTCGAGGTCGTCGCCCTCGGGCGGCGGCAGGAGGGTGGCGGAGCCGTCACTGACGGGGACCACGCCCAGTTCCAGGAGTTCGGCCATGGCCGCGCTGCCCGCCATGTCGCGGACCTGGAGCTGGTAGCGGGGGGTGGTGCGGTACGTGCCTCCGGCGTCGTCCCCGGTGCGCTGGAGGAAGCCGGATTCGGTGAGGAAGGCGGCGGCCTTGCCGACGATGCCGGTGGTGGAACCGGCCAGGCGGCGGGCGTCCTTGGTGGCGCCGGTCGCACTGCGGCGGGTGTAGACGCGCCAGGCGGCCTCCAGCCCGGGGGCGTCGGAGGCGGGGTCGGTGTTCTCGCCGAGCTCCTCGGCGCGCTCCTCCAGGCGGCGGCAGGTCTGCCGGACGAACGCGTCGACGCCGTTGACGGTGACGCGGCCGATGTAACCGTCGTCGGCGAGGTCCTCGGGGCGGGGGAAGGCGAGCGCCGCGACGGCGAGGTGGGCGAGGCCGTGCAGGAAGCGGTCGGCGGAGTCGGCGGCGGTGCGGCGGGCGTAATCGCCCATCCGGACGGCGAAGACGGAGTCCTCACCAGCGGCCACGGCCATGCCGGCCCGCGGGGACACCTCGAGGACGACGAGGCCGAGGCCGGTGGCGACGGCGTCGGCCAGACGGCCGAAGGCGGGGTCCTCGCGGTAGCGACGCAGGAGCTCCGCGTACTCGGCGTCGCGGGCGGGCAGCAGCTTGGGCTGCAGTCCGAACGCGACGAGCCGGGCCGCGTCGGCGGCGTCGGCGGGGGTGAGGGCCCCTCCGGGGGCGGGCGCGACGGGAGCCGACGGCGCGTCGGGCTCGCTCCACGCGGGGTGCTCGGCGTGGTGGTCGCTCACGGGTTCGTCTCCTCGACGGTGCGGGTGGTGGTGCGGTGGGTGGAGGCGGTGTGGGCGCCGGCCCCGGCGACGGCTCGCCGCGGGGGCGCTTCCCCGGTGGACGGTCCGCCACGGGTACGGGCGGCGGCCGCGGGCCCGCTCGGGGCCGGGGCCGCTCCCGCCGGGGCGGAGGCGGCGCTCATGCCGCCTCCGAGCGGTCGGCCGCCATCCCGGCCGCGTCCAGGAGGGCCGTGCCGACGATCAGGTCCGCGCCGCCGAACTCCGGGTCCTCGAGCTGCGTGCCGTCGTCCACCGCGAAGAGGAGGCGCTCCTCGCCCTGCCGGTAGGCCGTCCCGACGGCCGGGCTCGCGGCGTGCACGGCCAGCAGGGCGACGAGGTAGGGCAGTTCGGGGTCGCTGCGGCGGGCCTCGGCCAGCAGCCCGGACAGCCGGCGCGGGGCGTCGTGCGGCAGGTCCAGGAGGCGCATGGCCGCGGCGAGCTGCTCCTCGCTGAAGCGGCTGTCGTCCGGGGTCGCGATGAGGTCCGGCTCGGGCATCTCCGCGCCGAGGTGCTCCCGCTCCACCGGCGGGGTGAGCAGTATCTCGACCAGGTCCCCGACCCGTACCGAGACCGGGGTGCGCAGGCCCGCCCCGGCGGCGAAGAACGCGTCCGTGACCCGGCTCGCCCGTTCCAGCGGGAGCGGCAGCAGCGGGGCCACCAGCTGCCCGTACAGGTCGATCCCGGAGCGCGGCGCGGGCGCCGCGAACGCCTGGCGGTCCTGTTCGGCGCGGAAGAGCGGCCCGGCGTCCAGCAGCCGGGACTGGAGCTGGGTGTGGCGGCGGATGCAGTCCTTGACGATGTCGACGAGCTCGGCGGCCCGCCGCTTGCTCTCGGGCTCCTCCGCCTCGTCGCGGGCCCGGCGGATGTTGGTCAGGATCGCGTTCTCGTGGCGGTAGCGGTCGGCGACGTGGTCGAGGGCCTCCTCGATCATGTCGGGGACGGACCGCAGCCAGTCCACCGCCCGTACGTTGCGGCGTGTGGCGTCCAAAGTGCGGCGCAGGGTCTCCGCGTACTGCACCGTCCGGTAGCGGGCCTGCTCCGCCGCGAGCTGGGCGTCCGCCAGTCGGCCCCGGCTGATCAGCACCTCCAGCTTGACCTCGGCGGCGATCTGCGCGCTGGTCACGTCCGTGTCGAGGGCGCCGACCAGCACGTTGACGGCCTCGTCGGTCGTGCGCAGGTAGACCGCGCCCCCGTAGCCCGGCACCTCCTCGATCAGCTTGAAGTCGTAGTCGCGCCGGACGTAGACGCCGTCCGGCCCGAAGGTGCCGTAGATCGCGCGGAAACCGCGGTCCACACTGCCGACGTTGATCAGGTTCTCCAGCACCCAGCGGGCCACGCGCTCGTGCTCGGCCGCGGCGCGGGAGGGGGCCTGGGCGGCGACGCGCGGGAGCAGCCTCGCCACTATCTGCTCGTGGTCGGCGCCCGTGTCGAAGTCCATGTTCAGCGTGACCAGGTCGATCGCGGCCAGCGCGACCTCCGCCATCGCATAGACCCCGTACTCGCCGGCCAGATTGGCCTTGCGTACGTCGAGGTCGTGCAGCGGGGCGGTGCAGGCGAGCGCGCGCAGCCGCCGGGCCAGGCCCTCGTCGGCGGCCGGGCCCGGCGCCGGGGACGGAAGGGTCTTCGCCGGGGCGGGGAGAGTCACGGGCAAAGACTAGGCGCTGACCCCGACAACATCCCAAACGGCATGGTTCGGCCGGATCGTCCGCGGCGCGGCTGTTCTACGCTCACCGCATGGCTGCCATGATCACACCCGCGCTCCCGCCCGCCGGGGCGGCGATCGACCTGAACGCGGACCTCGGCGAGGGCTACGGGCGTTGGACGCTCACCGACGACGACGCCCTGCTCGCGGTCGTCACGAGCGCCAACGTCGCCTGCGGTTTCCACGCCGGGGACCCGTCCATCATGCGCCGGGTCTGCGAGCTGGCGGCGGAACGGGGCGTACGGATCGGCGCGCAGGTCTCCTACCGCGACCTGGCGGGTTTCGGGCGGCGCGCCATGGACGTGCCGGCCGGCGAGCTGGCGGACGAGGTGGCCTACCAGATCGGGGCCCTGGAGGTGTTCGCTCGGGCGGCCGGCTCCCGGGTGTCCTACGTGAAACCGCACGGCGCGCTGTACAACCGCACGGTGCACGACGCCGACCAGGCCGCGGCGGTGGTCGCGGGGGTCCTGACGGCCGGGAGTCCGCTGCCCGTACTGGGCCTGCCGGGCTCCCTGCTGCTCGACGCGGCCGCCGCGGCCGGACTGCCGCCCGTCGCGGAGGCGTTCGCCGACCGCGCCTACACGCCCGCCGGGACGCTGGTGCCGCGCGGCGAGCCGGGGGCGGTGGTGCACGATCCGGACGCCGTGGTGGAGCGGGCCGTGCGGATGGCGGCCGGGGGCACGATCACGGCGGCCGACGGCTCCCCCCTCCGGGTCGCCGCCCGTTCGCTGTGCCTGCACGGGGACACCCCGGGGGCCGCGGAGCTCGCACGGCGGGTCCGCGCGGCACTGGGCGCGGCCGGGGTCCGGGTGGAGGCGTTCGCGTGAGGAACCTCGTGGTCGGCGGGCACGCCCTGCTGGTCGAAGCGGACTCGGCCGCCGAGGTGGCCGCGCTCCACGCCGAACTGCTGCGCCGCCGGGAGGCGGGCGAGCTGGGCGCCGTGGAGGAGGTGGTGCCGGCCGCGCGGACGGTGCTGCTGGACGGCGTCCGGGACCCGGCCGGCCTGGGCGCCCGGATCGCCCGCTGGCGGGTGCCGGCGCTCGCTCCCTCGCAGGGCCCCCTGGTCACCGTCCCGGTGCGCTTCGACGGGCCGGACCTGGCGGAGGTGGCCGGGCTGTGGGGAGTGGCGCCGGGGGCCGTGGCCGGCATCGTCGCGGGCATCGGCTTCCGGGTGGCCTTCTGCGGGTTCGCGCCCGGCTTCGGTTACCTGACCGGGCTTCCCGAGCGCTACCACCTGCCCCGGAGGGCCACGCCCCGGACCGCCGTGCCGGCCGGGTCGCTGGCGCTCGCCGGGGAGTACGCGGGGGTGTACCCGCGCTCCTCCCCCGGCGGCTGGCAGCTGATCGGATCCACCGACGCGGTGCTCTGGGACCCGCAACGGGATCCGGCGGCCCTGTTCGCGCCCGGGGTGCGGGTCCGGTTCACGGAGGCGGGCCGATGACGGGACTGCTGGTGGTGCGCCCGGGCGCGCTGACCACCGTGCAGGACCGGGGCCGCCCGGGCCACGCGCACCTGGGCGTCCCCCGCTCGGGCGCCCTGGACACCGCGGCGTACGCGCTGGCCAACCGGCTGCTCGGCAACGCCCCGGACGCGGCGGCGCTGGAGACGACCCTGGACGGGGTGGCCTTGCGCGCCCTGGCTCCGGTCACCGTGGCGGTCACGGGCGCGCCTTGCCCGGTACGGGTGGACGGCCGCCCGGTGGCCTGGGGAACCGCGGTCGGGCTGCCGGCCGGGGCGGAGCTGGAGGTGGGCCGGGCGGAGTCGGGGCTGCGCGGCTACGTCGCCGTGCGGGGAGGGCTGGACGTCCCGCCGGTGCTGGGCAGTCGCTCGACGGACCTGCTGTCGGGCCTGGGGCCGGCGGTCCTGTCGGCCGGGAGCCTGCTGCCGGTGGGCCCGCCCGGCCCGGGTCCGGTGCCGGCGGTGGACCTCTGCCCCCTGCCCGGGCCGCCGGCCGAACTGCTGCTCCCGCTCCGGCCGGGGCCGCGGGCCGACTGGTTCACCGCGGCCTCGCTTTCGGGGCTGTGGCGCTCGGTGTTCCGGGTGTCGCCCCGGTCCAACCGGATCGGCCTGCGCACCGAGTCCGGGGCGCCGCTGGTCCGCTCCCGGGCGGGTGAGCTGCCGAGCGAGGGCATGGTCCTGGGCGCCGTCCAGGTGCCGCCCGACGGCCTGCCGGTGGTGTTCCTGGCCGACCACCCGGTGACAGGCGGCTACCCGGTGGTGGGTGTGGTCCCCCCGGGCCCGGCCCTGGACGCTGCGGCGCAGGCCCGGCCCGGCGTCCCGGTGCGGTTCGTCGCGGCCCGGTGACACCTCTTGCGGTGGCTGCGGCCGCGTACGGGGTGCGGGGCTGACCGCTGACCGGGCCCTGCGCGGCGCGCCGCCACCCGGCTCCCCGGCGCGCGGCGCGGCCCGGCCCCCTCGGGTGTGAGGGGCCGGGCCGGGTGCGTGCGTGGAGGCGGGGTCGGCGGGGTTACACGGCCGACTCCGGGGCGATGCGGCTCCGTACGGCGGACTGGACGTCCTCCTCCTCCGCGGGATCCGCCGCGAGGCGCCGCAGGCGGGGGGCGACGCGGGCGTCGGCCGTCTCGGCGTGGCGGGCGGCCACCTCGCGGGTGGTCTCCTCGCAGTCCCACAGGCATTCGACGGCGAAGCCGGCCGCGAAGGACGGGTCGGTGCTGGCCAGGGCCCGTGCGGCCCGGCCCCGCAGGTGGGAGGAGGCCGTCTCGCGGTAGATGTGCCGCAGCACGGGGGCCGCGCAGCCGATCGCGAGCCGGCCCGCTCCGTCCACCAGGGCGTACAGGGCCCGGGTGTCGGGGCCCGCGCCGCGGACGGTGGAGCGCAGGGCCCCCAGGACCAGGCCGGCGTCCCCGGCTCCGCCCCGCGCGGCCAGGACGGCGGCGGCGGCCGCGCCCAGGGCGTCGGGCCGGTGGATCCAGCGCCGGGCGCGGTCCACGGCGCCGGGGCCGCACATGCGCTCGTAGGCGGCCACCGCGGGCTCGTCGCCGGCGGCTTCGATCAGGTCCAGCACGGCGGGGTTCTCCGGCTCGGCGAGGACCAGGTGGTGCAGGGCGGTGGCGCGGGCCGCCTCACCGCAGGCGCCGGCCGCCGCCGCGAACACGGCGGGGCGGTCCTCGGGCTGGGCCACGGCGGCCAGGCATCGTGCGGCGGGCACGTGCAGCGGGGTGCCGCGGCGCAGTCCGTCGGCGGCCCAGTCGAACACGGCCTGCACTCCCCACCCGGGGCGGGGTCCGGCGGGGGTCAGCTGGCGCTGCCAGCGGTCGAAGGAGCCCGCCTGGCGGGCGGCGCGCAGGCGTTCCCCGTAGCGCGCCGACTCCTCCCACAGGGCCCAGGGCCTGGGCTCGTAGGCGTCGCGGACGGCGGCGGCCAGCCGCGCCTCACCCTCCGCTGCGGGGAAGCGTGCCATGACCGGATCGGCCAGGGACCGCAGTCCCTCGTCGTCGTCGCGCAGGGCGAGCTCGTCGAGGGCCCACGCCCAGTTCGCCCCGCAGGCGGCGTAGCGGCGCAGCAGCATGAGCGCGTCGTCGCGTCCGTACGAGGCCAGATGGCCCAGGACGGACAGGGCGAGGCCCGTCCGCTGGTCGGTGTCGTCGAGGAGGTCCTCGGCGCCGAAGAGGTGGGCCTCGATGGCGCCGAGGGGCCCGTCGAGGTCCAGGTAGAGCCGGGCGTAGTAGAGGGAGCGGTTCTCGACCTGCCAGTCCTGGCGCGGGTCGCGGACCACGCACTGGTCGAGGGCCTCCAGGGCCTGCGCCCTGGGCGCCGCGAGGGCGTGCAGCGTGCCGTCGCCGCGGCCCCGCTGGAGCAGCCCGAGCAGCGTGCCGCTCGGCGCTATGACTGGTTCGAACATGGAAGTGGCCTCAAATCAAGCTGGGTACGCAACCGGGAATCGGGATTCACAGGGCCGCGTAACAGCATGTGAGGACGTTCGCCGTCAGGTTCCGCTCGATGTAGACCATTGCCTTCTCACTCTCGTCGGTGCTTCGCGGCCAGGGCGGCCGGTGCGGCAGGCGCCGGGTGGGGACACCCGTCGTGTCCGGCCCGCTCCTGCCCGTCCGTCGTGTTCGCGAATCGAATCCGTCGCCATGATGACCCAGCCGGTTTGTGCGCCGCGACCACATTTACGGCGGCCGTGACCAACCTGTGAGGTCGGCCACGGGCCCGACCCGGTCCCTGACGGGCAGAAAAGCGGATTACTTGGCTCCGAAGAGTTCCAGCAGGTCGGCCTTGGCGAACATGCGCGCCGTGTCCACGGCCGAGGGCGTTCCGGCGGCCGGATCGGCCCCTCCGGCGAGCAGGGCGCGGATGACGGCCTCCTCGCCCTTGAAGACCGCTCCGGCGAGCGGGGTCTGGCCGCGGTCGTTGGCGCGGTCGGCCTCCGCGCCACGGGTGAGCAGGGCCGTGACGGTGTCGGAGTGGCCGTGGTAGGCGGCCAGCATGACGAGGGTGTCGCCGCGGTCGTTGGTGAGGTTCGCCGGCACTCCGGCGTCGAGGTACGCGGCGAGCGTCGCCGTCTCGCCCTGGCGGGCGAGGTCGAAGATCTTGGTGGCCAGTTCGATGACGTCCTCGTCGGGGACGTCCTGGGAACCGGCGCCGCCGTCGGTGGGCTCGCTCATCGTTCGTACCGCCTCTCACTCGCTGCTGGCATGGTCCGGCCCGGCGGACACCCCGGCCCGGCGGGCAGGGGGTGCACGGCACTGCGTCCGTACGGGTGAATCGTCAGGGTAGCGCCCGGACCTGCGCTCATGGGGCTGCGGCCGAGGCAATGATCACCCTTGACCCCCTTCGGGCCGGACGCGCCAGCCGGAGTGGCCCGGTCAAGTGAAAAACCCGCCGATTCACCCATATGCACCTTTTGTAGCATTGATACTTCCTGTGAGCCTGGAACAACTGATGGTGACTGTCCCCACTACCAGGAGAACCTCTCATGGTCCTGTCCATCTCAGGCGTCGTCCTGCTCGGCATCATCGCCTTCCTCTTCTTCAAGAAGGACGGGATGAAGCTCACCCACGCGTTCGTCTGCTCCCTGTTCGGCTTCTTCCTCGCCGGCTCCGCCATCGCTCCGAGCATCACCGCGAGTACGGCGAGCCTCGCGAGCCTGCTCGGCGGGATCAAGCTCTAGCCCGCCCCCGACACGGCGACGTCCAGTCGCACCCGAAGCATCCGAACACCCACAGCTCCAGGAGACGCCCGTGGCCCGGCGCCCACTTCCCCGCATCCTCGGCAGCGGAACCGCATCGCTGGCACGGGGCCGCGACCTCGCTCGCACGGCCGCCGACAGCGCCACGGACGTCCTCCATCCGCTCCTCACCATCGGACGCGGCCTGCGCCTCCTGGCATCCGCCGGGCGGCGCGCGTGGTCGGCCGCCCCCAAGGACAAGCGTGGTCCCGCGCTGTTCCTGGGAGCCGCCTGCGTCCTCGTGGTCGCGCTCGTCCCCTACGGACCGCTCCTCGCCCTGATCACCCTCATGGCGGCGGCGGCCTGGAAGGGACGCGACCGCACCCCGGTGAAGACCGGGCCCAGCGAGGCGGAGTCCGAACGCCTCGGCTCCCTCTACGAAGCACTCGTGCCGTACTTCTCCACCCCCGAAGACCCCAGTCCGCTCTTCGCCCACGGCGGGGAGTGGGACAAGGCCTTCAGCGGCTACGAGTTCGACGGGGCGGGCCGCGTCACCCGGCTCCACATCCGCTACCCGGCCTACTTCACCGATGGCGAGGCCGCCTCACGGGCCCGGATCGAGGCACTGCTGCACGCCAAGTCCGGGCGCGGACGGGAGTATCTCTTCGAATGGGACGAGGAGGGCAACCGGCTCGACCTGAGTGTGCTGGCGGCGCTGCCGACGGGCATCGCCGCCCAGCCTTTCGTGACCTCCCCCGGTGAGACCGTCCTCGGCTTCACCGACGCCGGCAGCGTCCGGCGCACCCTGCCCGTCCTGGACGGCGACGTGCCCCGGGACGTGCCGCCCGTCATCTGGCGCACCGGCCCGCGCGCCACGGAGCCCCACCTGCTGGCCGTGGGCCAGCCCGGCAGCGGGACCTCCACCCTGCTGCGCTCCCTCGCCCTGCAGGCCCTGCGGCAGGGCGGGGACGTCCTGGTCGTCGAGGGCGGCGGCAGCGGCGAGTACGCCTGCCTGGTCGGCCGCGCCGGCGTCATCGCCGTGGAATGCGGACCGGTCGGGGCGCTGGCCACCCTGGAATGGGCCGCGAAGGAGACCGAGCGGCGCCTCATCGCCGCCCACCGGGCCCGGGAGGCCGGCCGGCCCGTCCCCGAGGACACCCGCCGGCCCCTGTGGATCCTGCTCGACCGGCCCAGCGTGCTGGCGCACCTCGCCGCCGCCGAGGGCGGGCCCGATCCGCTCGCCCAGCTCCAGGTGCCGCTGCGGCACGGCCGGGCCGCGCACATCACCGTGGCGGTGACCGAGCAGTTCGACCATCTCGAACTGCTGCACGACGCCGTCTGGCAGCACACCCGCGCCCGCGTCGTCCTCGGACCGGCCTCGATCCAGCAGGTCGCCGACGTCCTGGGGCTGCCGCCGCACACCACCCCGCCCGCCGAGGTCCCGCCCGGCCGCGGGTACGCCCGGCTCGGCTCCGGCCCCGTCCACCGGCTCCAGGTCCCCGCCACCCCGGACCCGTACGACGACGCCGCACCCCCGGTGTTCCGGCAGGCCGTGCTGGAGCTGCTGCCCGACCGCCCCGCGTCCGGCGGGGGCGGTTCGGGCCACGGGCAGCCGCCGGCCCAGGGCTCGGCGGTCGATGTCGCCAAGACGTCCGACGTACCGGCGGAGACCGTCTAGTAGGGCTTGGTCCCCGGCTACGCCACGAAGGTGCGTGGCGGCTCCGCCCCGCTACCGCCCGCGCCCGTCCCGACCAGGGCCGCGGCGGCTGCCAGCCGGGCGGCGGCCTCGTCGGCCACCGGGCCGCCCACGGTGAACGGCAGCCGGACATAGCCCTCGAAGGCCCCGTCGACACCGAACCGGGGCCCTGAGGGGACCCGTACACCGACCCGCTCCCCCACCTCGGCCAGCCGGGAACCCGACAGGCCGCCCGCCCGGGCCCACAGCGTGAGCCCACCCCGCGGCACCTCGAACTCCCAATCCGGCAGCTCCCTGCGCACCGCCGTGACCAGCGCGTCCCGGTTCTCCCGGGCCTGCTCCCGGCGGATGCCGACGGCCTCCTGCCAGCCCCCGGACCGCATCAGCCAGTTCACCGCCAGCTGCTCCAGCACCGGCGTACCGAGGTCCGCGTACGCACGGGCGGCGACCAGGCTGCGGATCACATCGGGGGCCGCGCGGACCCACCCGATCCGCATGCCCGCCCAGAAGGCCTTGCTGGCCGACCCCACGGTGACCACCGTGCTGCCCCCGGGGTCGAAGGCACACACGGGGCGGGGCATCTCCACGTCCGGGTCGAGCCGCAGCTCCACCATGGTCTCGTCGACGACCAGGACCGTGCCGGCGGACCGGGCGGCCTCGACCATGGCCCGGCGCTGATCCTCGGAAGCCAGCGCTCCGGTCGGATTGTGGAAGTCGGCGACGACATAGGCCAGACGCGGGGCCGAGTCGCGCAGCACCTGCCGCCACACGTCCATGTCCCAGCCGGACAGCCCGCCCGCCATCGCCACGGGCACCAGGCGCACCCCGGCCGCGCGCATCAGCTGGAGGATGTTCGCGTAGGAAGGGGACTCGACGGCGATCCGCTCGCCGCGCCCGGCGAACAGGCTGCAGATCGCGTCGATCGCTCCCATCGCGCCGGTGGTGACCATGATCTGCTCGGGCATCGTGGGGATGCCCGCCTCGGTGTAGCGGTCGGCGAGCATCCGGCGCAGGGCGGGCAGGCCCGCCGGGTAGTCGCCATGGGTGTGGGCGTAGGGCGGCAGTTCCTCCAGCGCGCCCTGGACCGCCTTGGTGAGCCAGGGCTCGGGGGCCGGCAGGGCGGCGCAGCCGAGGTCGATCATGGAGCCGAGGGACTCCGGCGGCAGCGGTTCCAGGCCCCGGGCGGGCAGCGGGTTCCCGGCCGGTACGGAGGTCCAGCTGCCGGCACCCCGGCGGGACTCGAGGAACCCCTCCCCGCGCAGCGCCTCGTACGCGGCGGCGACGGTGGTGCGGCTGAGGGAAAGGGCCGTGGCCAGCTCGCGCTCGGCGGGCAGCCGGGCGGCCACCGGAACGCGCCCTTCGAGGACGAGGAGGCGGACCCCGTCGGCGAGGGTGCGGTAGGCGGGCGGCCTGCGGGCGCCCGGCGCGACGGGCCGGTCCTGCTGGGAGGCGATCAGTCGGGCGAGCTGCGCGGCACCGACCGCCGAGGTCCATTCGGCCATTGCGTCCGGTCCACCTTCGCGAATTGGCCTCGGAAGGGCGCACCCGGGGCCGGGATTGGATTGATTCTGCGGGGACAGGGTGTCACGCCCCGGTCCACTCACGCCAGGGGGCCGCCCCGGTCGGCGACCGGCCCCTCGACAGGTGCCGCGACGGGTTCCGAGACGGGCCCCTCGGCCTCCGTTCACCCCGCGGACCACCGGCACCGCCCGTCCCGGGGGATACTGCGGCCGTGACGCACGTACGCCTTCGCCATCCCTATCTGGACCACCCGGCTCCGATCGCCTTCGCCCACCGGGGCGGGGCCGCCGACGGCCTCGAGAACACCGCCGCCGCCTTCCGGCGGGCCGCCGAAGCGGGCTACCGGTACTTCGAGACCGACGTGCACGCCACGCTCGACGGCAAGCTCGTCGCCTTCCACGACTCCACCCTGGACCGCGTCACCGACGGGCGGGGCCGGATCGCCGAGCTGCCGTGGAAGCGGATCCGCGAGGCCCGGGTGGGCGGCACCGAGCCGCTGGCGCTCTTCGAGGACCTGCTGGAGGAGTTCCCGGACGCCCGCTGGAACATCGACGTCAAGGCCGAGTCCGCGCTGCACCCGCTGGTGAACCTGATCGCGCGGGCGGGCGTCTGGGACCGGGTGTGCGTGGGCTCCTTCTCCGAGAGCCGGGTGGCCCGGGCCCACAAGATCGCCGGCCCCCGGCTGGCGACCTCCTACGGCGTGCGCGGGGTGGTCGGCCTGCGCCTGCGGTCCTACGCGATCCCCGCGGCGCTGCGCGCGGGCGCGGTGGCGGCCCAGGTCCCGGAGAGCCAGGGAGGCATCCGCGTGGTCGACCGGCGCTTCGTGCGGACCGCCCACGAGCGGGGCCTGCAGGTCCACGTGTGGACCGTGAACGAACCGGAACGCATGGAGGCCCTCCTCGACCTGGGAGTCGATGGCATCATGACCGACCGGATCGACATCTTGCGCGCGGTGCTGGACGGACGCGGGGCCTGGGCCTGACAAGGCCGCCGGCCCCGCGCGGACTGCCGGGGCGTGCGGCAGGGGGACCAGCGAGGGGGCACCGATGAGTGCGCAGACTTCGGGCACGGCGCAACCGGGGGCCGAGGACGGCAAACCGGACGCGGGGGCGGCGGCCGCGCGGAGGCGCGAGCAGCGGGGCTGGTACTTCTACGACTTCGCCGTCTCGGTGTACTCGGCGAGCGTGCTCACCGTGTTCCTCGGCCCGTACCTGACCTCGGTGGCCAAGGCCGCCGCGGACGCCGAGGGCTTCGTGCACCCGCTGGGCATCCCGGTGCGGGCCGGATCCTTCTTCGCGTACGCGGTGTCCGCCTCGGTGATCCTGGCCGTCCTGCTCATGCCGCTGGTCGGCGCGGTCGCGGACCGGTCGGGCCGCAAGAAGCCGATGCTGGCGGTGGCGGCGTACACCGGCGCGGCGGCGACGGCCGGCATGTACTTCCTCGGGGGCGAGCGCTACCTGCTGGGCGGACTGCTGCTGGTCGTGGCGAACGCCTCGCTGTCGGTGTCGATGGTCCTCTACAACGCCTACCTGCCGCAGATCTCCACTCCCGACGAACGGGACGCGGTGTCCTCGCGGGGCTGGGCCTTCGGCTACACCGCGGGCAGCCTGATGCTGGTGGTGAACCTGGTCCTCTACCTCGGCCACGACTCCTTCGGCCTCAGCGAGGGCGAGGCGGTCCGGGTGTGCCTGGCCTCGGCGGGGCTGTGGTGGGGGGCCTTCGCGCTGATCCCGCTGCGCAGGCTGCGGGACCGGACCGTGGTGCGGGACGCGGGGGCGGGCCCGGCGGTCAGCGGCTGGAAGCAGCTGGTCGCCACGCTGAAGGACATGCGGCGCTATCCGCTGACCCTGTCGTTCCTGCTGGCGTACCTCATCTACAACGACGGCGTGCAGACGGTGATCTCCCAAGCCTCGATCTACGGCGCGGAGGAGTTGCAGCTGGAGCAGTCCACCCTGATCGGGGCGGTGCTGCTGGTGCAGGTGCTGGCGATCGCGGGCGCACTGGGGATGGGCCGGCTGGCCCGGGTCTACGGTGCCAAGCGGACGATCCTCGGTTCGCTGGCCGCGTGGGCCCTGACGCTCGCGGCCGGATACTTCCTGCCCGCCCGGACCCCGGTGTGGTTCTTCGCGCTCGCCGCGATGATCGGGCTGGTGCTGGGCGGCAGCCAGGCGCTGTCGCGCTCGCTCTTCTCGCACCTGGTCCCGGCGGGCAAGGAGGCGGAGTACTTCTCGGCGTACGAGATGAGCGACCGCGGCCTGAGCTGGGTGGGCCCGCTGGTGTTCGGCCTCACCTACCAGGTCACGGGCAGCTACCGGGACGCGATCATCTCGCTGGTGGTCTTCTTCGCACTGGGTTTCGTGCTGCTGGCCCGAGTGCCGGTGCGGCGCGCGGTGGAGGCGGCAGGCAATCCTGTACCGGAACGGATCTGAGAGGGGTCCACCCGTGCGCACGGCCCGGATCCACGAACGAATTCCGAACTGATTTAGACGTTGAAGCCGTGGGGCGGTAGTGTACGCCTTTGGCCTGCCAGGCGGACCGTTACTGCGCGCGTACGAAGTGTAGACGTTGGGTGACATCTGCTGCCAGATGTGACAAAACGGGCACTGGTGGGTACAACAAGGGGCGGCACGACGGGCGACGCGTGACCCGGAGCGGGAATCTATACCGCCGACCGGACGTTGACCGGATGACGACGACAGCGACACCTGTCCTGTGGGCGACAAAGCCCGGGAGGCACGATTCATGAGTGAGCGAGCTCTCCGCGGTACGCGCCTCGTGGTTACCAGCTACGAGACGGACCGCGGCATCGATCTGGCCCCGCGCCAGGCGGTGGAGTACGCATGCCAGAACGGACATCGATTTGAGATGCCGTTCTCGGTTGAGGCAGAAATTCCGCCGGAGTGGGAGTGCAAGGCGTGCGGCGCCATGGCACTCCTGGTGGACGGGGACGGACCCGAAGAGAAGAAGGGCAAGCCCGCGCGAACGCACTGGGACATGCTCATGGAGCGGCGCACTCGCGAGGAGCTGGAGGAAGTGCTGGCCGAAAGGCTGGCGGTCCTCCGTTCCGGCGCCATGAACATTGCCGTGCATCCGCGGGACAGCCGCAAGTCCGCCTGACAGCCGGACGAGAGCGACAGCCGAGGGGCCCCGCCACACAGTGTGTGGCGGGGCCCCTCGGCTGTCGCGTGCCCGTGCGCTCGGCGCCGCCTCCGCTGGTGCGCCCGGCGCAGCGGCCCACCCTGCGCTGACCGGGGCTCTGCTCCTACGGGGCGCGCCGGCCCTACGGCGTGAGCGGCGGGCGGTGGCCCGCATCCGGCCCGGGCTGCTGCCCGGGCGTCTCCTCGCGGACGACCTCGCCCTGGACGACCTTGCCGTCGGGATGGCGGATCCGGGTCCGCTGGAAGGCGTCGCCCAGCGTGCCCGGGGACACCGAGGCCATCCTCCGCTCCAGCGAACGACCGGCCCGGCGGCTGATCCACGCCCGGACGGGGGGCAGCAGGCACAGCAGGCCCGCCGCGTCGGACAGCAGGCCCGGCATGATCAGGAGCAGACCGGCCAGCATGGTCAGGCCGTTGCCCTGGCCGGGTCGGGTCGGGGCAGGCGCCACACCTTGCTGCGCCTGCTGGAAGGTCTCCGCCAGGTTCCTGAAGGCACGGCGGCCGGCGCGCTTGATGACCACCACGCCCAGGACCAGCCCGCCCGCGAGCAGCGCGGCGACGGTGAGCCCGCCGGCCGCGCTCGCGACCAGGCCGAGCAACCAGATCTCCAGGACCAGCCAGACGGCGACCGCCAGGGGAAGGAACGTACGGACACGTGAGCGCTGCGGCCTCTGGGCCGTCGGGCTGGGAACGCCGGTCGTCATACCCCCAGTGTGCCTGGGCGCGCGTAAAAGCAGCCTCAGCCGGAGGTACCGGACATCCCTTAGGGGGCGCCCGGCCGCCGGCGGCCGGGCGGGGCTTCCCCGGTCAGGCCCTGTCGCCTTCCCTGCCGGGGCCCTCGGCCGGGCCCTCGGCGGCCTTCGCACCGGCACCGCTGCCGGGGCCCTCGGCCGGACGGTCTGCGACTGCCTTGTCCGAGGTCCCGCCGGCTCCCTCGGCCTGCGACCGGGCGGGCTTGCCGGGGAGCAGCTTGGCCGCCTGCGTCTTCAGGCCCCACTGCGTGACCCGCCACAGGGCCTCCACCACGATGTCCTTGCTCATCTTGCTGTCGCCGAACTCCCGCTCGACGAAGGTGATCGGGACCTCCACCACGCGGAAACCCTTCTGCACGGCCCGCCGGGCCAGGTCGACCTGGAAGCAGTAGCCCGCGGAGGCCACCTCGTCCAGCCCCAGGCCCTCCAGGGTCTCGCGGCGGAAAGCCCGGTAACCGCCGGTGACGTCCCGGATCGGGACGTCCAGCATCAGGCGGGAGTACGTCGACCCGCCGCGCGAGAGGATCTCGCGGCTCTTGGGCCAGTTCACGACGCGGCCCCCGGGCACCCAGCGGGAGCCCAGCACCAGGTCGGCGCCGGACAGCGCGGTGAGCAGGCGCGGCAGCTCCTCGGGCTGGTGCGAACCGTCGGCGTCCATCTCGACGACCACGCCGTAGCCCGCCTCCAGGGCCCAGACGAAGCCGGCCAGGTAGGCGGCGCCGAGCCCCTCCTTGCCCTTGCGGTGCAGGACGTGCACGTGGTCGTCACCGGCCGCCAGCTCGTCGGCGAGCTTGCCGGTGCCGTCCGGACTGTTGTCGTCCGCGACCAGGATGTGGGCCTCGGGCACCGCCGCGCGGACGCGGCCGACGATCAGCCCGATGTTCTCCGCCTCGTTGTAGGTCGGAATGATCACCAAGGCCGTACCGAGCGGTCCGTAGGTCCGCTGTCCGCCGTCGCTCACTGAGTCCCCTTTTGTGCTCGTGCACGTCCCGTAGGTGTGGTCGCAGTCAATGACTTTAGAACAGTGATCGGGGCCCGCGGTCCTTCGGGCCGGTCGGACTCCCGCTGGCTGCGGGCCGCCGTGACCGTTGTCTACTGGACCGCCGGGCCCCGAACTGGGGCCACCCTCCCCCAACTGCCGCTAGGGGTGCCCCCACCGGCGAAACCCTCCCTCGCCCCCGAGGCGCGGGCGCGCTGAGCAGACGGATCCGTCCGGCACGGACGTCCTGTGGTGGACCCGGCCGAACCTATCCGGGTCCGGGCGCCCGCACCGAACCGAGGCCCGCCGGATCACCCCTGTGGGCGTACGAAAACCTCCCGCCCGCCGACCACGGTCGCCAGGCACACCGGCAGCTCGGCGCCGGGCGTCAGATCGGGCAGTCCGGGGGTGCCGGAACGGGGGTCGGTGGACCAGCGGGCGACCCGGTCGTCGGGGGCCTGCACGACCAGTTCGCCGGTCTGCCAGACGGCGTAGTCGGCCGGTGCGCCGGGCACCAGGACCCCCGCGTCGTCACGGCCCAGCGCCCGCCAGCCGCCCCGGGTGTGGGCGGTGAAGGCGGCCCGGACGGAGATGCGGTGCTCGGGGGTCCGGTGGAAGGCGGCCGCCCGGACCGTGCCCCACGGATCGAGCGGGGTGACCGGCGCGTCCGAGCCGAAGGCCAGCGGGACACCGGCCTTGAGCAGGGCCGCGTACGGGTTCAGGGTGCGGGCGCGCTCCGCGCCGAGACGGTCGGCGTACATGCCGTCCGCTCCGCCCCAGGCGGCGTCGAAGGCGGGCTGCACGGACGCGGTCAGGCCCAGCTCGGCGAAGGCCGCGATGGTGGCGGGAGTCATCATCTCCGCGTGCTCGACGCGGTGCCGGGCCGCGCGGACCCGCGCCAGGCCGACCTTCTCCGCGGCGGCCCGCACGCCCTCCACGACGGCGCCGACCGCCGCGTCGCCGATGGCGTGGAACCCGGCCTGGAGCCCCGCCTCGGTGCACGCCACGACGTGCTCCGCGACCGCGCGCGCGTCCAGGTAGCCGGTGCCGGTGTGGGGTGCGTCGGCGTACGGGGCGTGCAGGCAGGCGGTGTGCGAGCCGAGGGCGCCGTCGACGAACAGGTCCCCGGCCGCGCCGACCGCGCCGAGCTCCCTGGCCCGGTCGAGGTCCGTGTCCGCCCAGTACCCGAAGACGCGCGGCCCGGGCCGCTCCGCCGCCAGGGCCAGCAGGGCGGTGAAGTCCTCCGCGGAGGAGATGCCGGGCCCCCCGCACTCGTGCACGGAACCGATGCCGAGCGAGGCGGCCCGGTCCAGGGCGGTCCGCTGCGCCTCGGCACGCTGGGCAGGGGTGACGGCCGCCAGAGCGGCGGCGCGCACCGCGTGGTGGGCCTCGCGCGTCAGCGGCTCGTCCCCGTCCGGGCTCACGCCCGGGACGAGCTCCAGCAGCGCGGTCGTGACCACCGCCGAGTGCACGTCGATACGGCTGAGGTAGAGCGGGCGGCCCCCGGCGGCCTCGTCGAGCTCGGCACGGCGCGGTGCGCGTCGCTCGGGCCA
Organism: Streptomyces sp. NPDC045967; assembly: GCF_056430495.1. Classification (NCBI taxonomy): domain Bacteria; kingdom Bacillati; phylum Actinomycetota; class Actinomycetes; order Kitasatosporales; family Streptomycetaceae; genus Streptomyces; species Streptomyces sp. NPDC045967. Next base: position 39,402 of record NZ_JBWKLE010000008.1, read on the forward strand.
GCGCGCCGCGTCCCAGCCGTGTCCGAGGAGCACCCGGTCGGCGGGACGGCTCACGGCGTACGCGCGGACCAGGTCCAGGGCGGCCGAGAGGGAAGGCGCTGCCGACAGGTCCAGGCCGGTGAGCGCGAGACCGGCGGACGTGGTGTGCACGTGGGCGTCGGTGAAAGCGGGCGTCACGAGCGCCCCGCCGAGGTCGACGACCTCGTCCACACCCTGCGCGAAGGCGTCGGCCGCGCCCTCGGAGCCGACCCAGGCGATGCGCCCCCGCTCGACCACCATCGCCGTGGCGAAGGGGTCGGCCGGGCTGTGTACCTCGCCCCCGCGGAGGAGGACGGTCCTGGTCGGTGCTCCGGCGGCGTCGGCGGAGTGGGCGGTGCGCTCAGTCATGCCGACCAGTCTCGCGCGTCACCGGGGCGGACTCGACCGAGGGGTCCCGGGGAGGAGGAGGCGCGGGCGTGGGGCGGGGGTGCCGGCGGCGGGCGGGGGTGCGGGCGCCCGGGGGCCGTCTCGCCGTACGCGGGGCGGGCGGGGGGCGCCGGCGTGGGGCGGGCCGTCCCGCTAGTGCTGTGGCCGGAAGGGTTTGCCGGGTCGCGGTGTCCGGTGCGGTGCATCGCAAGGCGGAGGGGCGCGGCTCGTACTGGACGTACGTGCGCGGTCCGACAACGCGGCGAGGTGCCGTGCCGGGCGCCGCGACGCGGTGAACCTTGCCGGCCACAGCACTAGACGCGGGGCGGGCGGGCCTCGTACGGCGTGGACAGGACCACGGTCGTGCGGGTCGACACGTGGGCGAGGGCGCGCAACCGGCCCAGGAGGTCCTCGAGCTCGAGCGGGGTCGCGACGCGCACCTTGAGGATGTAGTTCTCGTCGCCCGCGACGCTGTGGCACGCCTCGATCTCGGGAACCCCGGCCAGCCGGTCGGCGATGTCGTCCGGCGCGCTCGGGTCGAACGGCTTGACCGAGATGAAGGCCGTCAGCGGCAGCCCCACGGCCTCCGGGTCGACCACGGCCGCGTAGCCGCGGATCACTCCGCGCTGCTCCAGCCGACGTACTCGCTGATGGACCGCCGACGTGGACAGTCCCGTGGCCTTGCCCAGGTCCGTGTAGCTCATCCGCCCGTCCCGCACGAGCAGATCCACGATCTGGCGGTCCAGCTCCTCCATTGCGCTCATAGCCGCACAACCTAAGGCCCAAGGCGTGTTCAGGCACAGTGCTGTCCGCCCACTGGAGGCATTGGCGCCGGGCATGTGACCAAGGCCACAACCGTATGCGGGCGTACGACGGGCTGCGGTGGTTACTCGTGCCGCGCGGCGGGAAGTGCTTGCTGTGGCCGTGGCCGAAGAATCAGCCCGCCCGGCCCAGCCAAGGGGGATACATCCATGCCGAACACCAAGCGCGCCGGTCGTACCGAACCGGAGCCCCTGGAACCGCTCGTTTCCGGCGACGACGCGTACGCCGAAGACGGCGAATACCTCGACGACAACGACGGCTTCGAGATCCACCACGCGGTCTGCCCCGACTGCGGCCAGTCGATCGCCCTCGTCGCCGACGAGGAGCACCTGCCGCAGCACGCCCTGTGCCTGACCCCGTGGAACCCCTTCGGGCTCACGGTGTGCGCGGGCACCGGGCGGCCGGTGGGCGACGCCCTGCCCACCGTCGGCATGATCCAGCCGACGGGTGTGCAGGAGCTGGAGCCGGTGGTGATGCTCAGCCTGCCGCAGGGGCTCGACTGGCGGACGCAGCCCTTCTCCCACGTGGGCGGTCCGGGCTCGCGCCCGGTCCGCGTCCCGGGCCCCCTGCTCCCGCAGACCCGGCAGGAGCACGCCCAGGCGGCGTGACCGGGTCGGCCGACTGGGAGTTGGGGCGGGGTCGGGGCGCCCGGGCCGGTTGGGGTCGGGTCCGGATCGGCTTGAGGTCGGGTCCGGATCGGCTCGGGGTCGGGCTCGGGGCGGCTCGGGGTCGGGCTCGGGGCGTGATCCGGATCGGCTCGGGATGCGGTTGAACCGGTCGTCCGGGCTTACCAGTACGTTCCCTGCACCATGGCGGCCAGGCTGGCGTGGTGCAGAATCAGGCCGTCCGGATCCGCGGGGACCTCGACTTCGCCGAAGTAAGCCTGCCGGTAGGCGATGCGCAGCATGACGATCCCGTGCCGCAGCGCCGCGTAGAGCGTGTGGAACTCCATGTCGCGCGGCGTGTGCCCGGTGAGTTCGGCGTAGCGGCGTTCCAGGTCCTCGCGACGCAGGAAGTCCGGGAGTCCGGGCTGGCCGAAGCCGACGGTGAGGTCCTGGAAGAACCGGTGGAGGTAGACGGTCCAGCCGAGATCCACCTCGCGCGGGGCGTACGCCGCCATCTCCCAGTCCAGGACCGCCCCGGGCGTGAAGCCGTCGTAGACGACGTTGCCGATGCGGGCGTCACCCCAGTTGAGGACCGCCGGGCCTTCGTCCTGCGGCCACAGCTCCTCCAGCCGGGCGAACGCCCGCTCGATCAGCGGGGACGGGGCGAGGCCGTCAACCACCCAGGAGTAGTAGGCGCGTTGGGCGTCCACGTGCCGGCGGAGCGGAGTGCCCTCCCCCTCGGGGAGCAGGAACTCGGCCTCCCTGTCCGGGAACTGGTCGTGCAGACGGGCCAGCAGGGAGATGCTCGCCTCCTGGAGGCCGGCGCGCTCGGCGTCCGTGGCGGCGTGCAGCCAGTTGCCCTCGTAGGTGTAGGGCATGACGTCGGGCGGAACGCGGCCTTCGGCGCGTGCCATCACGAAGAACGGCGCCCCGAGCGGCTCCGGGTTGCGCTCCAGCCATTGCACGCGCGGGACGGGCACGTCCGTGTACCGGGCGACCAGGCTCATCACGCGGTGCTGGCGCGGCATGTCGTAGGTGGGGAAGACGCTGTAGGCGGCGGGGTCGGCGGCGAGCCTGAGCGCGCAGGCGCGCAGCGGGGTGTCGGGGTGCTCTATGTCGAAGAGGAGCGTCTCGCTGGACATGCCGTTGGAGCCGGGCACGGAGACGTTGGTGACCTTCGCGCCGGGGAGTTCACCGTCCAGCCAGAGGGCGAGCCGTCGCCCGAGCTCCTCGGGTTCCCGGGTGGAGGTGCGCGGACGTGGGGCGGCGGCCATGGGTGAGCCTCTTTCTCGGTCGGCTGGGGCGGGGGGACCTGGGGCGGAGGGTCGACTGGGGGGACGGGGGTCGGCTGGGGCGGAGAGGGTCGACTGGGGGACGGGGTTCGGCTGGGGCGGAGAGGCGGGATGGGCGGGACGGTCGGGGTGAGGCGGATTACGGGGCGACCGAGGAGTAGTCGGCGAAGCCGCTCGGGTCGTGGCGGCCGAAGCTGCCGTGCTCGAAGATGCCGTGGCCGACCTGCCCGTCGAGGGTGAAGCGGGCCGAGTGGTCGGTGACGCCGAACGCAGCCATGGGGTGGGCGGTGGGGTCGGAGAGGTCGTAGACGCGACGGTCGGTCCAGCCCCGGCCCTGCCAGGTGCCGTGCTGCCAGTCGGCGGCGGGCGGGTAGCCGGCGCCGACGGCGAGGGGGGAGGAGTTGAGTATCTCGACGCCGAGCTCGATCGGTTTGCGGCCGGCGGGGTCGGTCAGGTGGACCAGCGCGCACTCGGGGTGGCGGGTACCGGACCGGTAGGTGATCTCGGTGTGCGGCCAGCCGAGTTGTACGTCATGGCGGCCGCTGCCCTCCGGGAAGACCTGGACGGCTTCGCTCAAGGTGCGGTGTCCGTCGGCGTCCTCCTGGGCGATGACCATGAGGAACCGGTCCTCGAAGCGGACGGGGATCCACAACCAGTGGAATCCCTCCGGGCGGTACTCCTCGGCGGCCCGGCCGCCGTCCTCCCCGGGAATGGGGCGGACGCCCCAACTCCGGTCCCGGGTTCCGGTCCACTCCCCCGGCGTCAGGGTGAACTCCTCGCCCTTGGCCCGGATGGTGCCGGTGACGTGCCCGGCCTGGACGAACCGGCGGCCTTCCAACATCAGCCGGTCGCCGCGCCGCTGGACGTGGTGGGGCTCCCAGACGGCGGGGAACTCGGCGGTCCAGGTGACGTCGTACGCGAGCCCGTCCGGGTCGTCCTGATCGGCGGCGCAGCGCAGGGTCAACTGCCGCAGCGGTATGTCGACGGTGACGGACAACGGGCCCACCGAGAGGTTCATCCGGTCGTCGGTGAGGGCGTCCGAGGCACGGACGGCGAGGAGTTCGTCACCGAGGCGGAGGGTGGCGTAGGCGTCGATGACGCCGGCGTTGGGGTAGACCCCGAGGCCGAGGATCAGGACGGCGCGGCCGGCGTGGTCGAAAACGTGGAAGATGCACCGGTCGTACGCGTTGCGGTCACCGCTGACGAGGTGCTTCATCGAGAGGGGTGCCTGGTGGATGGGGTACTCGTCGAGGGCGATGGGCCGATCTGCGGGCATGACGGGACCTCCGGGGAGGGGGGTGAAGTGGGGCTGACGGCAGGCCGGGGGGGGTGGTGGGCGGAGGCCGGCGGCTGGAGGGTGGTCGGGGGTGGTGGGGGGTGGGGGGTGGGTGGCGGTTGCGACCATGGCTCGAGTGGATATGACGGTACGTCAGAAACCGGGGCGTCGGCCAGGGCTATGGCACAAGCTGCCAGGGCGGCACGGTTGGGCGCAGTGCGGCGCGGCGCGGCGTATGCCGGAGGGGGAGGCGGGGAGGGAAGGGAGGGGCTCGGGGGCTTCGGCGGCAGCCTGATCCCCTCGATGCTCATCAGAGAGGGTTTGGGGGTTTCCCGCCCGTCCCACTGTCTCTCCGGGCCGGGCCGCCCCGTCAAGGGCGCTCCTTCGTCGCGTCGCTGCGCGATGGCCTTCGGCCACCCTTGACAGACCGTCCCACCCCGGAAAGACAAGGACCGGCGGGAACCCCCCAAAAGAACGGTCCACCGGGGTCATGAGCAAGGCCAGCCCCATCAGGGACCTCACTCCTGGCCTCCGGGGCGACCTAACCCACACCAGGCAGCGCCCAGATCCCCACCCAGCGCCCCCAAGGGGGCACGCACCAGATCGCTACACAGTCCCGCACGGCTCAGCGTCCGACGCCCGCCTGTGGCTGGACATAAGCCGCCCACGATCGCTACACGGTCCCTGACGTCGTAGCGTCCGACGGCCGTCTACGGCTGGGAGCAGGCCCGCCCACGATCGCTAAACGGCCCTTGACGTCGTAGCGTCCGACGGCCGTCTACGGCTGGGAGCAGGCCCGCCCACGATTGCGCTACCACGCACGCCCCCACGACGCATCAGCGACTGACTAGGCTTAGTTGCAGGCAAGTTGGAGGCTCTGGAAGGCGGGTGGATCACTTGACGGAGTGGGACGCCGAAAGATTCGGCGCGAGACTCCGGCAGACCGCCATCCGCGCCCTGCCTGCGGTCAACCATCACCCACCCGGTCACGAAGGGGCGCTGCGGAAGCGGCTCACTGACTGTCGCCGAATCGATTTATCGGCCGCAGCGCCGCCAAGTGGCCGCCCACTGGCCCGCGCTTCCGGCCGTCGCTCGCCGAGACGCTTCTGCCGGGCGCTGTCCAGCCGCCGACGGGGGCAGGTGCCGCGATGTGCCTGCCCCCAGCCACAGGCGGCCAGCGGACGCTGGGACATGAGGTGCGGTGTAGCGATCGTGGGCGGCTTGTGTCCAGCCACAGGCGGGCGTCGGACGCTGAGCCGTGCGGGACTGTGTAGCGATCTTGCGCGTGTCTTGGTCGTGGCGCTGGATGAGGATGCGGGCGCTGCCTGGTGTGGGTGGGGCTGGTACCGGAGGCCAGGAGTAGATCTCTGATGGGGGTGGCCTTGCTCATGACCCGGTGGACCGTTCTTCTGGGGGGTTCCCGCCGGTCCTCGTCTTTCCGGGGTGGGACGGCCTGTCAAGGGTGGCCGAAGGCCATCGCGCAGCGACGCGACGAAGGAGCGCCCTTGACGGGGCGGCCCGGCCCGGAGAGACAGTGGGACGGGCGGGAACCCCCCAAACCCTCTCTGATGAGCATTGAGGGGATCAGGCTGCCGCCGAAGCCGAGGCCCAACGCCTCTCCCCCGGGTGCCCCCTCGAACGGATCCCCGGGCGGGGGTGGCGATTACCCGTGGGCGGAGTGTCGCGTTCCCCCGGCATGACCACGGTTGAGACTTCCATGCCACGGACGGGACGCCGACGGCGGCAGGTGCCGCCCGGTTACGAAGAATCGGTTCAGCGCGGCTCGGGGCCCCGGCAGCGGTTCCCCGACCCGCCCATCTACAGTGCCATGATCGCCCGCTGGAGCGAGGACGGCCGGACCGTGCCGGGACGGCGCGACCCGGAGTGGTCCCGGATCGCCGCCTCTCCCATCTGGCCGAACGGTCCGCTCTTCGAAAGCTGACCCGACGGGCCTGTCCGCCCACCGGGCAGCCAGCCCCACCGGGCCACCATCCCCTAGCGCGTCTCCGGCCCCGCCAGGTGGCGGGCGATCACCATGCGCTGGATCTGGTTCGTGCCCTCGACGATCTGGAGCACCTTCGCCTCCCGCATCAGCCGCTCGACCGGGAAGTCCGCCGTGTAGCCGTAGCCGCCGAGGACCTGGACCGCGTCCGTGGTGACCGCCATCGCCGCGTCGGTGCAGAACAGCTTGGCCATCGCCGCCTGCCGGGAGAACGGCTTGCCCGCGTCCCGCAGCCTCGCCGCCGCCAGGTAGAGCGCGCGGCCGGCCTCGATCTTCGTGGCCATGTCGGCCAGCATGAAGCGCAGCCCCTGGAAGTCCGCGATCGGGTGTCCGAACTGCTTGCGGTCCCGCGCGTACGCCACGGCCTCGTCCAGCGCCGCCTGCGCGACACCGATGGCGCACGCGGCGATGCCCAGCCGGCCGGCGTCCAGTGCGGCCAGGGCGATGGAGAAGCCCTGGCCCTCCTCGCCGATGCGGCGCGCGTCGGGCACCCGTACCCCGTCGAAGTGCAGCTGGGCGGTGGGCGAGCCCTTCATGCCCATCTTCTTCTCGGGCACGGCCGCGGTCAGTCCCGCCGCGTCCCCGGGGACCAGGAAGGCGGTGATGCCCTTGGGGCCCTCGACCCCGGTGCGGGCCAGGACAGTGTAGAAGTCGGCGACTCCGCCGTGGGTGATCCACGCCTTGGTACCGGTGATGACCCACTCGGCGCCCCCGTCGGCGCGCACCGCCTTGGTGGTCAGCGAGGCGGCGTCGGAGCCCGCGGCCGGCTCGGAGAGGCAGTACGCGCCGAGCAGGCCACCGCCGAGCATGTCGGGCAGGTGGGCGGCCTGCTGCTCCTTCGTGCCGTAGCCGGCCAGGCCGTGGCAGGCCAGGGAGTGCACGCTGACGCCGAGGCCGACGGTCAGGCGGGCCGCGGCCAGCTCCTCCAGGACCTGGAGGTAGACCTCGTACGGCTGCTCGCCGCCACCGAACTCTCCGGCGTAGGGGAGGCCCAGCAGTCCCGCCTCGGAGAGCAGGGTGAAGATCTCGCGAGGGAAGCTCCCGGCGTCCTCCTCCTCGGCGGCCCGGGGGCGGATCTCCCGCTGGGCGATGTCGCGTACGAGGGCGAGGAGGTCCCGGGACTCCTCGGTGGGCAGCTGACGGTCCACCGTCTGCGGGGCGCGGTCTGTCATGGCAGCGCTCTCCTCCCTGGTCGGGGCACGGCGGCGACGCGTGAGGTGTGGGACGCGTCGCCGGATCTTGGTGCTCTCACAGCCGATGCTGCCCTTCCGGATCACGGAAGGGCCTGTTCAGCGGCTGCGGCGGGTCGAGTATGCCCGATCAGGGGCTTCCCGTCACCGGTGCAAGATCGTCTCGCTGGACGGCCGCTTTCCCGGGGGTGCGCGGAGCGGGGCACTCCGGGACGAACTCCTCGATCACGTGCCAGGTCCGGCGCAGCCGGCGTACTGGGAGCGCCGCGAGCCGGGCCCGGACCGGCTGGTCGGACGCGCCTGCCGCGTCGAGGGCGCCGGTCCACTCCAGGGTGCGGCCCTCGGCCGCGGACGGCCAGCCCGCGAGGCCGGTCAGCCGGCCGTCCGGTCAGCCGGTCGTGACGCGGATCTTGGACTGGCCGTGTCCGAGTCGTTCCCAGTCGTCCATGAGGCGCGCCTTGAGACCGTGGCGGGCGGCGAGGTCCACCAGGGTCTCGGTGCGGTAGTAGAAGTCCTCGCGGAGCACGTGGTGTTCGGGACCCTCGGTCCGGTCGAAGGTGAAGTCGAACCAGCCGCCCGGGGCCAGTACGCGCTCCACGTGCGCCAGGCACTCGTCGATGACGGCGATCGGTGAGTGCGAGAAGACGCTGTGCGCGTGCACCACGTCGAAGTGGCGCTCGGGCAGGAAGTCCAGCGTCAGGTTGCGGGTGATGGTCAGGTGCGGCAGCTTGCCCTGCAGGCGCTGCCTGGTGAGGGTCTCCTTGGCGGAGATGAGGATGTCGGGCGAGATGTCGATGCCGTAGTAGTGGCCGGGGTCGAGGTGCTCGATGAAGCGCCAGCCGGCCCGCAGGTTGCCGCAGCCGATGTCGAGCATGCGGTGGGTGGGCGCGAGCCCGTGCTCCAGCAGGTAGTCGAACTGCATCTTGCCGAGGGCCAGCCAGCGGTCGTGGGTCTGGCTGCCGACGGCGGCCTCGGGGTTGCGGCTGGTGTCGGAGGCCATGACGGCCCGGTAGTAGGACACGTGGTCGGGATGCTTGTGGCGCAGCCAGGCGTCCCGGGCGGCGCGGCGGACGTAGGGGGCGATACGGGTGGGGTTGCGCAGGGCGTAGCGCACCTTGTGGGTGACGCTGGTGCGGTCGGCGTGGAGGTTCTTCTTCGTGGCCATGAGGGTCCCCTGTGGGTGGCGTGGAGGGAGTTCGGATGGCGGTGGAGGGTGGGCTGGGTGCGTCGGAGCGGCGGCCCTCCCGGGCGGGGTCGGGTCGGGTGGGTACGCGCCGTACCGGCGCAGCGCTGCCCGCACGCGGTGGGGGGGAGGCGAAGGGTGCGGGCAGGGCCCGGCACCCGGCGGGGGCGAGCGCACAGACCGCGCGCCACGCGTCGCAGGCCGGGCGCGCGGGGGTCGCAGCGCGTGCGGCCCGGCACGCCGGTCGCCCGGCACCCGGCGCGGGTGGGCGCACGGACCACGCACCGCCCGCCCCCGGGACGAACACGTGCGGGTCGCACAGCGCGTGCGGCACGGCCCGCCGGGTCGCGCGGCACCCGGCGCAGGCCGAGCGTGCGGAGCCGCGCAGCAGGGAAGAAGCGGCGTCGTCGTATGGGGATCGCGCGGCCCGCGCCCGGCCCGGCAGGCGGGCTCGTGTCACACGGCAGGGGCGACGTCCCCCGGGTCGCGGGGCTGGGGGCGCCGGCCGGTCGCCCGTACCGGGCGCGGTCGGCAGGCTGGTCCGCGTCGTGAGCGTCCGTGGTGTCGGGGCGCGAGTCCGTGTCCGGTGGGTCGCCCGGGGATGGGGCAGCGGTGGTGGCGGGCCCGGAGTCCCTGGGCGGCGGGGCGGGTGGTCCGGCGGGCCGGGAGGCGGTGGTGGAAGGCCGGGCGTCCTCGTGCGGCGGGTCGCCCGGCGGGCCGGGCAGCCGTGATGGAAGGCCAGGACCCCATGTGCGGCAGGTCGCCCGGCGGACCGGGCAGCCGTGGTGGGGGGTCGGGAGGCCATGGGCGGCGGGTGGTCCGGCGGGCCGGGCAGCGGTGGAGGTGGGGGTGTGCACGTGGTGTCCTCTCCCGGGCGCCCGTGCCCGGGGGTGCTGGGAGCAACCCGGACACCGTGCTCGACCGCTGCGTCGTTCTCGACCCCGAATGCTCGCCTTCGCTCCCTCGCCGACCGTTGGTGGAATGGTCCGAGGGGGATCCGCGGCGGTCAAACACCCGCGCCGTCCGCGGACGCGGAAACGCCCGTCACGGCGTACGTGACGGGCGCGCGGGGACGGCGGCGGCGAGGGGGTGGAGCGTCAGAACCAGCCGACCTGGGTGACGAACATGGCGACCACCACGACGAGGGTCCAGCCGAGGACGTGCTCCAGCCAGGAGGAGTCCTCGTCCTTGGGTCCGCCGGTGCGGACGAGGGAGCGGACAGGGGCTGCGGCGGCGGCGTTGTGGGCTGTCATGGTGTCCAATGTGCCAGCGTTCGCGGCATTCGCGGGTGAGACGATGCTCACCGGTGGCGTGCGTCACGCCACCGTGCCGGAGGTCCCGTACGCCACGCCCCACCACACACACGGCCGGGCCCCGTCCGCCCGGTTGCGCCGGTGCGGCCGGGACCCGGCCTCGAGACTCCTGCGGAAGCGCGGGCGCGGAGGCCCGGGTCACATGCGCGTGCCCATGCGGTTGCCCCCGCGGTTGTCCCTGCGGCCGGCCATCGCGGCCATCGCGAGGCCGAGGCACAGGGCGACGGCTCCGGTGATGACGTTGCTGACCACCGTGCGGGTGGTGTCCATCTCGCCTGCGATGACCCACGGGGCGATGATCGTCCATGCACCGAGGGCGACCGCGGTCCACGCCATGGCGTGGGTGCGCTCGTAGGCAGAACCCAGACCACCCATGCACAGGCAGAACGCCAGGCCGGCGATCAGGTTGTTGATGGCCAGCGGGGTGAGGGTGCTGAACCCGGCGATCCACGGTGATGCCGCGAGGTACAGGCCGGTGATGAGGGACAGGGCCTCCACCGCTTGCGCCTTCGGGGTGCTGGTCACCCGCTCGAAGCGCGTGCGCATCTCGGCGAGGTCGGGGTGGTGCTCGATGCGTGATGGGGTGGTCATGGCTGGCCGCCTCTCCTAGAGAAGCCTCTTGGGAAGCCTTTATCTGCCACTTACCCCATGATGTCCCGCTTATCCCGACTGCCGGGTCAAAGGTGGACGGGCTGGTTTCCCAGGACTCCGACCGCCCGCAGCGCAGCGATCCTCGCGGGGTCCGGCAGGACGGGGACGTAGAGGTAGCAGACCCCGCCGGCGCCCGAGACCACCTTCCCGGCCGCGTTGTGGCGCCGGGTCCGCAGCCAGACGGTCTCGAATTCACGGCGCACGTAGACCCGGCGTACCGAGGGGTTGTCGGGCGAGTGCGGGTCGTTGGCGACGACGTCCCCGGCCGCCGTGAACCCGGTGACGGCCATCAGGTGGCCGGCCGTGCCGTAGCCGGCGCCGGTGAGTTCCTCGGCGCGGAAGGACTGCGTGGTGATCACCGGGATCCCGGCCCGGACCAGGGTCTCCAGGTCGGTGAGGGACGTGAGGCGGGTGACGACGCCTGCGAGCCCGGGGTGGGTCGCGGCGTAGGCGGCGTTGAACGGCCAGTTGCCGCAGCCCTTGTACGCGGCGTCGTAGGTGGAGCGGGCCGCGTGGCAGACCTGCGGGTCGGAGTAGCGGGGATCGACCCAGGCGGTCGCGGCGGGGTCGGTGCGGTGGCCCCAGTACTCGATGACCATCTGGGAGGAGGTGGGGCTGCACCACGCCTCTCCCCCGTTGTCGTACTGCGGGTAGCGCCCCGTGTGGACCTCCTGGCTGTAGCGCGGGACCCGCAGTTCGCGGGCCGGGCCGGAGGGGGCCGAGGCGGGGACGGTGAAGCGGTCGGGGATGTCGGACGTCATGGCACCGGCCAGCCAGACGGTGGGCCCGCGGTCGGTCCCGGGCACGCGGTCGATCCCGACCGCACCGTCCGCCCCGGGCACGCGGTCGGCTCCGGGCGCACCGCCGATCCCAGGCACACCGCCGGCCCCCGGCCCGAGAAGGGCTCCCGGCCTGCGGTACAGGGTCAGGCGCAGCTGCCAGGCGGTGAAGCGCGGGCCGCCGCCCGGGGCGTCGACGGCCAGGGTGTCGGTGCGGACACTGGAGCGGCCGTCGGTCTGGCCGTCCACGGAGGCGCGGCGGATGTCGTCCTCCCCGGAGGCCCAGCGGCCCATGACGTACCAGGGTGTGGTGGTGCCGTCGTCGTAGGTGCCGCGCAGTTCGATCTGGATCCAGGTCCCGGCGGGGGTGCGGGCGTTCCAGGAGGCGACGGCCTCGGTGGCGGGGACGGCCGAGCGGTGCACGGGCGAGGTCCAGGTGGCGTACTCCCAGGTGCTCCTCCTGCCGGTGTGCGGGTCGGCGTACTCGCTCCGGCCGGCCGGGGTCGCGAACTGGAGGCCCGGCCGTGGCCCGGCGGTGGCGGCGGTGCCGCGGTGCGTGCCGGCCGCCCAGTGGGCGTAGGAGAACCAGAACCGGTTGTCCACGGTGCGGCGCGGGCCCTGGGGGGTGGCCGGGATGGAGGCGGCGGAGGCGCTGCCGCCGCCGGCGGTGGCGGCCGTGGCGGTGGCGGCGACCGCGAGCGCAGCGACGAGTACGGCCCTGCGCGGTGTGGGTGCGGTCATCGCGGGGTTCCCCCAGGTGGGTCGGTGCGTGGGTGCTCACCCTTCCAGTTCCCGGCGGCAGCGGGCCGAAGCCGCGTGCCGTGTCGGCCCTGTCTAGGCTGGTCGGGTGGAGCCGCACTTGTCACTCGCATCCCACGCGCGGGAGTCACTCGAACCCCTCGCGCGGGAGTTGCGCGCGCTGTCCCCGTCCCTCGGCCCGGTGCGGCTCGTCGGGGTGGACGGGCACGCCGGTTCGGGGAAGAGCACGTTCGCCGGGCGGCTCGCTGACGCTCTGGGCGGGGCCCCGGTGCTGCACCTGGACGACGTGGCCACGCACGAGGAGTTGTTCGGCTGGTTCGAGCGGCTGCGCGCGCAGGTGCTGGAGCCGCTGGGTGCCGGCCGGCCCGCGCACTGGGCCCCCTATGACTGGACGGAGCGCCGCTTCGGCCCGCAGCGGGTGCTGGAGCCCGCGCCGGTGGTCCTCGTGGAGGGGGTGGGGGCCGGACGGCGGGCGCTGCGCCCGCATCTGGCGCGGTTGCTGTGGATGGAGACGCCGCGCTCGCAGTCGTGGGGGCGGGGGCGGAACCGGGACGGGCGTGAACTCTCCGATTTCTGGGACGGATGGGAGCGCGCGGAGCTCGCGCACTTCTCGGATGATCCTTCGCGCCCCTTCGCGGACGTCCTGGTGCGCCAGAGCGGTACGGGATACGAGTGGTATTCCGGGACGGGTGCGACGGCCCGAACACCGGCTTTTCGTCACCGACCGTAACGGACTCCCCCGGGCCCGAGCCGTCCCGGAGCGCCGCTCCGCCGGGGTTCCACCGGCCTTCTTGACCCGGGGACCGCAGCAGCCTTACGTTCTCCATGCGGGGCTTTTACCGGCCGCCGCGCATGCGGAGCCCCCGATTGTTCCCCCGTGATCGGGGGCTTCGTCCTGCTCCGGAACACCTCGGACCTTCACCCTGAGTCACCTGGCCGGTCCCGGACACGCCCGTGATGCGGCCCGCCGCACCCTACGTAAGGTGCGTAACCGCAGGTACGATGCAGCCCTGATTTCATCGGCGCCAGGACAACTCACGCACTCCGCGCGGGGGTTGCCGCGCACCACGGGGGCAGGCTTGTGGGGGACGTGATGGATTTCGGCACGCCGGGCAGCACGCGCGCCCCGGCCGAACTCGCCTGGCTGCGCGGGGTCGACGCCTGCACCATGGGCGCCTATCCGCAGGCCGAGGAGGAGTTCCGGGCGGCCGTGCGGCTCGATCCCACGATGGCCGACGCCTGGCTGGGTCTGCACGCGCTGCGGGTGGACACCACCGACGCGTTATTGCGCATGTACGCACACCGCGACCGCTTCGGCGAGCAGCGGGCCCGGCACCGGAGGACGCTGAACTCCTGGTACTGGTTGGGCTGGTGGGTGCAGCCGGTGCTGGAGAGCCCGCGGGACCTGCTGCTGGCCCACGCCTCGCACTGGCTGGACGGCCGCCACGTTCCCGAGCTGGACCGGGCGCTCGCCGCCCTGCCCCCGGTGGACACCGATCCGCAGGTTCGCTTCCTGCACGCCTGCCGGGCCTACCTGGTCAAGGACTGGGAGCAACTGGTGCGGCACACCGAGCCGTTGGTGGACGATCCGCTGCTGGGCATCGAGGCGGGGCTGTTCGGCGGGATGGCGCGGGTCCGGCTGGAGATGTACGGGCAGGCGGCGCCGATGCTGTCGGCGGCGCTGCTGCGCTGCCGCAGCGAGCAGCCGCAGCGCAAGGAGCTGCGTTACTGGCTGGCGCGGGCGCACGAGGGGACGGGGCGCAGTGCGGCGGCGCTGCCGCTGTACCGGGCGGTGCACCGGGTGGACCCGGCGTTCATGGACACCGCGGCGCGGCTGACGGCCATCGAGGACGGCGACGACTCCGACGGCATGGCCGGGATGGCGGGCTACTCCGGGCCGACGGGCTACGGCGGGCACGGCCCCTCCCCCGCGGGCGGGGACCTCGCGGCGGTGGCGCTGGGCGGGGGCGGGCCGGTGCAGGACGTCGCGGCGGACGGCCAGGCGGAGCCCGATCCATTGGGCGCGGCACCGCCGTCCGCGGGCCGGGTGGAGGGCGCGCGGCGCAAGGTGTCCGTCCCGCCGCAGGGCGCGCCCGCGGGGCTGCCGGCGGGGCCCGCCGATCCGGAGGCGCTTGCCGAGGCGCTGGCGGAGCTGGAGCGGATGGTGGGGCTGGAGCCGGTCAAACGGCAGGTGAAGGCGCTGTCGGCGCAGCTGCACATGGCGCGGCTGCGGGCCGCGCAGGGGCTGCCGGTGCATCCGCCGAAGCGGCACTTCGTCTTCTCCGGGCCGTCGGGTACGGGCAAGACGACGGTGGCCCGGATCCTGGGTCGGGTGTTCTATGCGCTGGGCCTGCTGGGCGGCGACCATCTGGTGGAGGCGCAACGGGCCGACCTGGTGGGCGAGTTCCTGGGGCAGACCGCCGTGAAGGCGAACGAGCTGATCGATTCGGCGATCGGCGGGGTGCTGTTCGTGGACGAGGCGTACTCGCTGTCCAATTCGGGCTACAGCAAGGGCGACGCGTACGGGGACGAGGCCCTGCAGGTGCTGTTGAAGCGCGCCGAGGACAACAGGGACAGCCTGGTGGTGATCCTGGCGGGCTATCCGGCCGGGATGGACCGGCTGCTGTCGGCCAATCCGGGGCTGTCCTCGCGGTTCACCTCCCGGGTGGACTTCCCCAGTTACCGGCCGCCGGAGCTGACGGCGATCGGCGGGGTGCTGGCGGAGGCGAACGGGGACCGGTGGGACGAGGAGGCGCTGGAGGAGCTGCGCAGCATCAGCGGGCACGTGGTGGAGCAGGGGTGGATCGACGAGCTGGGCAACGGCCGGTTCCTGCGGACCTTGTACGAGAAGAGCTGCGCGTACCGGGACCTGCGGCTGGCCGGGTTCCCCGGGGACCCCTCCCGTGACGACCTCGCCACGCTGAGGCTGCCGGACCTGATGCAGGCCTACGGCGAGGTCCTGTCGGGCCGCGGCCCCCAGGACCGCTCCGAGCCGCCCCGGTGAAGCGGGGCGGGGCTCCCCCGCCCCGCCCGTCGCGCTCCCGGCAGGACCGCTCCCCCGGTTTCGGCGGCCGTCACGCCGGGTCCCGGGGGCCGGTCCTCAGCGGCGCCCCGCCGGGACCCGGTGGGCCGGGTCGCGGACCTCGCCGACCAGCATCTCCAGCACGTCCTCCAGGGCGACGAGGCCGAGCACCCGGCCCGCCGGATCCGCGACCTGCGCCAGGTGGGTGGCGTCGCGCCGCATGAGGGTGAGGGCGTCGTCCAGCGGCAGGGTCGCCGACAGCGTCGGCATCCGGCGCCACACGCGCTGGGGCACGGCCCGTTGCCGTTCCTCCAGATCCAGGACGTCCTTCACGTGCAGGTAGTAGCCCATGAAGGCGCCGCCCGCCGCCCGGACGGGAAAGCGTGAGTAGCCGGTGCGGACCGTCAGCTGCTCGATCTGCCGCGGGGTGGCGGACGGGTCCACGGTGACCAGGCGGCCGGACGCGAGGAGGACGTCGGTGACCCGGCGGCTGCCGAGTTCGAGGGCGTCCTCCAGGCGTTCCTGCTCACCGGGTTCCAGGAGGCCCGCCTGCCGGGAGTCCTCGACGAGGCGGCCCAGTTGGGCACGGGTGTAGACGGCCTCGACCTCGTCCTTCGGCTCGACCTTGAAGAGCCGCAGGACCAGCGTGGCGCAGGCGCCCAGCGCGGTGGTGACCGGCCCGCACAGCCGTGCGAAGGCGACCAGGCCGGGGCTGAACCACAGGGCCGTCTTCTCGGGGGCGGCCATGGCGAGGTTCTTGGGGACCATCTCGCCGATGACCAGGTGCAGGAAGACCACGGCGGCGAGCGCGAGGGCGTAGCCGAGGGGGTGGATCAGGCCCTGCGGGACGTGGACCGCGTGGAAGACGGGCTCCAGCAGCCGGGCCACGGTGGGTTCGGCGACCGCGCCGAGGGTGAGGGAGCAGACGGTGATGCCGAACTGCGCGGCGGCCATCATGCGGGGCAGGTTCTCCAGGCCGTGGAGCACTTGGCGAGCCCGCTTCGAGTTCGCCGCGAGCGGTTCGATCTGGCTGCGCCGTACGGAGACGAGCGCGAACTCGGCGCCCACGAAGAAGCCGTTGGCGAGGACGAGGGCCACGGCGAAGAGGAGCTGGAGCGCGTTCACCGGGAAGCCCCTTCCAGCTCGGCCGGCTGCGGCACCGGGCCACCGGAGGCGGCGTGGCCCGCATGGTCGCCGTGACCGGCGTGGCTGCCGTGGTCGCCGGTGACGGGGACGGCCGCGGGAGCGCCGGGGGCTGCCCCGTAGGAGCCCGCCGCGGGGACCGCCGCGAGCCGGACCAGCCGGACCCGCTCGGCGCGGTTGCGGCCGACCTGGCGGACGGACAGCCGCCAGCCGGGGAGCTCCGCGCGGTCCCCGGGGGCGGGGATCCGGCCGAGGAGGTCCGCGACGAGGCCGGCGACGGTCTCGTACGGCCCCTCGGGCACGTCCAGACCTATCCGGCGCAGGGTCTGCACCCGGCAGCTTCCGTCGGCCTCCCAGGACGGGCGGCCGTCCTCCGTCGGTACGGCGGCCAGCTCGGGGCCGTCGTCGTCCGCGAGGTCGTGCTCGTCGCGGACCTCTCCGACGAGTTCCTCCACGATGTCCTCCAAGGTGACGACGCCGGCGGTGCCGCCGTACTCGTCGACGACCACGGCCATCGGCTGTTCGCTGCGCAGCCGCTCCAGCAGCGGCTGCACCGGCAGGGAGCCGGGCACCAGCAGCGGGGCGACGCTGATGCGGCCCACGGTGGTGCGGGCGCGCTCCGGCTCCGGCACGGCGAGGGCGTCCTTGAGGTGGACCACGCCGGTGATCTCGTCGATGCGGTCCCGGTAGACCGGGAAGCGGGACAGGCCGGTGGCGCGGGTGAGGTTGAGCACGTCGGCCGCGGTGGCCGTGTGCATCAGGGCGCTGACCTTCACCCGGGGGGTCATCACGTGCTGCGCCGTGAGGTCGCCCAGCGAGAGGGTCCGTACGAAGAGGTCGGCGGTGTCCTGTTCCAGGGCTCCGGCCTGGGCCGAATGGCGGACCAGGGAGACCAGTTCGCCGGGGGTGCGGGCGGAGGCCATCTCCTCGGTCGGTTCCACGCCGAGCGCCCGCACCAGCCGGTTGGCAACGGCGTTGAGGCCGGCGATGACCGGCCGGAGGGCGCACGAGAAGGCGTTCTGGGGACCGGCGACGAAGCGGGCCACCTGCAGGGGCCGCGAGACCGCCCAGTTCTTCGGTACGAGCTCGCCGACGACCATCTGGACGGCGGAGGCGAGCAGCATGCCGATCACCACGGCGACGCCGCCGGCGGCGCCCTCGGGGAGGCCGGTCGCGGTGAGCGGCCCGGCCAGCAGGGCGGCCAGGGCCGGTTCGGCGAGCATGCCGACGACGAGGGAGGTGATGGTGATGCCGAGCTGGGTGCCGGAGAGCTGGAAGGACAGCTCGCGCAGGGCGCGCACGACCGTGCGGGCACGGCGGTCGCCGTCGGCGGCGGCGCGTTCGGCCTCGGGCCTCTCGACGGTGACGAGCCCGAATTCGGCTGCCACGAAGAAGCCGTTGGCGAGGATCAGGACGAAGGCCGCGCCGAGCAGGAGTAGCGGGGTGGTCATGCCGCCGCCTCCGTGGGGAGGGCGGCGCGGATATTACCGGACGATCCGTCCATTGCTGGAGGGAGTCACTCCTCGAGTAGCAGGGTGCCCGCGGGCCCGGTGGGGCCCGGGACGCGTGGGAGGGCGCATGGCTGCGCCCCGCCACCAGGGTAGTCATTGGGATCGCGGCCGCAACGGTACGCGGCCACGAGGATCAGCGGACTCAGCGGTCGGTGGCTCCGGTGCCCCTGGTCTCGACGAGGGCGCGCAGGGCGCGGGCGTCGCCGATCGCCTGGGCCTTGGCCACGCCCGGCTGGATGCCGAGGGCGGGCAGGCTGGTGCCGTCGCTGAGGTCGAGGAACACCCAGGGGTCGCCCGGGCGGAGGTTGACGCGCAGGATCTGCGCCCACTCCAGGCGTCGGGTGGTGGTGAGGTTGACGACGGTGACCCCGGCTTCGTCCGCGACCACCTTGGGGCGGCTGAGCAGGATGAGGACGGAGCTCAGCAGGGCCGCGGTGAAGACGAAGCTGATGCGCTCCCCCGGGCTGAGGGCTTCCAGCAGGAAGGCGATCGTCGTGATGGTGGCGAACATGACGAGCCCGACGCTCAGCAGGACGGCCCGGGTGCGGGTCGGCCGGAAGGTGACCGGCAGGGCGGGCGGTGCGGGCTGGGCGGCGGGCTCGGTCATGGTGTGCGCTCGGTTCTGCGAGAGGTTCTGCGAGAGGTTCCTGCGGCGCCAGCGAGGTGTTCTGCGCGAGGCCCGGCGTTTGGGGGGCGGCGGAGGGTCAGAGCCGGCAGGCGTGGATCGAGGTGGTGAGGATCGCGCGCGCGCCGAGCTCGTAGAGGTCGTCCATGATCCGCTGGGCCTCCTTGGCCGGGACCATGGCGCGGACCGCGACCCAGCCCTCGTTGTGCAGCGGGGAGACGGTCGGCGACTCCAGGCCCGGGGTGAGGGCGACCGCGCGCTCCAGGTGCTCGGCGCGGCAGTCGTAGTCCATCATCACGTAGCTGCGGGCGACCAGGACGCCCTGGAGGCGGCGCAGGAACTGCTGGGCGCGGGGGTCTTCCACGTCGGTTCCGTTGCCGCGGATGACGACGGCCTCGGAGGTGAGGATCGGTTCGCCGATGACTTCGAGTCCGGCGTTGCGCAGGCTGGTGCCGGTCTCGACGACGTCCGCGATGATCTGGGCGACACCGAGCTGGATGGCGGTCTCGACCGCCCCGTCGAGGTGGACGACGGAGGCGTCGATGCCCTTCTCGGCGAGGTGCTTGGCGACGATTCCCTCGTACGAGGTCGCGATGGTCATCCCGTGGAAGTCCTCGGGGCCCTTCGCGGTGCCGGGGAGGGTCGCGTAGCGGAAGGTGGAGCGGCCGAAGTTCAGCGCGAGGATCTCCTCGGCGCTGGCGCCGGAGTCCAGGAGCAGGTCGCGGCCGGTGATGCCGATGTCGAGGCGGCCGGAGGCGACGTAGATCGCGATGTCCTTGGGGCGGAGGTAGAAGAACTCCACCTCGTTCTCGGGGTCGACGACCACGAGCTCCTTGGACTCCTTGCGCATCCGGTAGCCGGCCTCATGGAGCATCGCCGACGCCGGTCCGGAGAGTGAACCCTTGTTGGGGACGGCGATGCGCAGCATGGGGCTTCCTTCGGTGCGTGGGGTACGCGGATACACGGACGGGTGAACGGGTCACGCGGGCGGTGTCGGGCCCGCGCCCGGATCAGAGGTGGGCGTAGACGTCGTCGAGGGAGATCCCGCGCGCCACCATCATCACCTGGACGTGGTAGAGCAGCTGGGAGATCTCCTCGGCGGCGGCTTCCGGGCCCTCGTACTCGGCGGCCATCCAGACCTCGGCGGCCTCTTCGACGACCTTCTTGCCGATGGCATGGACTCCCTTGCCGACGAGCTCGGCGGTACGGGAGGTGCTGGGGTCGCCGTTGGCCTTGCTCTGGAGCTCGGTGAAGAGCTCCTCGAAGGTCTTGGAGGGTGTGTTCGCCATGATGGTCCTCAGAATACGGGGTTCCCGCGCGCCACTCAGCGCCAGGGTTCGCTGACCGTCCGCAGGGTCATGGCGGTGGAGACGGCGGCGGTGACCGCTTCGTGCCCCTTGTCCTCGTTCGACCCCTCGAGGCCGGCGCGGTCCAGTGCCTGCTCGTCGTTGTCACAGGTCAGGACGCCGAAGCCGACGGGGACTCCGGTGTCGATCGACACCTGCACCAGGCCCTGGGTGACGCCCTGGCAGACGTAGTCGAAGTGCGGGGTGCCGCCGCGGATGACCACTCCGAGGGCGACGATGGCATCGTAACCGCGACCGGCCAGTACCTTGGCCACGACCGGGAGCTCGAAGCTGCCGGGGACGCGGAGCAGGGTCGGCTCGTCGATGCCGAGTTCGTGCAGGGCCCGCAGGGCGCCGTCGACCAGGCCGTCCATGACCTTCTCGTGCCACTGTGCGGCGATCACCGCGACTCGCAGGTCTCCGCAGTTCTTCACGCTCAGTTCGGGTGCGCCCTTGCCGCTCACAGCTCTGCTCCTCGGTGGTTCGTGTCCGGGTGGATGGTTACGGGTGGTACCGGTGGTGCCGGTGGTGCCGTGGTGCTCTTGGTGCCGGTTCTGCTGCTTCTGCTACTGGTTGCCGCAGGTGGAGGAGGCGGCCGCGGCGGCCGCGTCCAGCCAGGGGAGGTCGTGGCCCATCCGGTCCCGCTTGGTGCGCAGGTACCGCAGATTGTGCTCGCCCGCCTCCATCGGCATGGACTCCCGGCCGGAGACCTCGATGCCGTGCCGGACGAGGGCGGCGGCCTTGTCGGGGTTGTTGGTCAGCAGCCGGACGCTGCGCACGCCGAGGTCGGCGAGGATCTGGGCGCCGGCCCCGTAGTCGCGGGCGTCCGCGGGCAGGCCCAGTTCCAGGTTGGCGTCGAGGGTGTCGCGGCCGCGCTCCTGGAGCTCGTACGCGCGCAGCTTGGACAGCAGGCCGATGCCGCGGCCCTCGTGGCCGCGCAGGTAGACGACGATCCCGCGCCCCTCGGCCTGGATGCGCTCCATGGAGGCGTGCAGCTGGGGGCCGCAGTCGCAGCGCTGGGAGGCGAAGATGTCGCCGGTCAGGCATTCGGAGTGCATCCGGACGAGCACGTCGTTGCCGTCGCCCATCTCGCCGTGGACCAGGGCGACGTGCTCGACCCCGTCGACGGTGGAGCGGAAGCCGTAGGCGGTGAACGCGCCGAAGGCGGTGGGCAGGTTGACCTCGGCCTCGCGGCGCACGGTCGGCTCGGCGGAGCGGCGGTAGGCGATCAGGTCCTCGATGGAGATGATCGTCAGGCCGTGCTTGCGGGCGAAGGGGATCAGCTCGGGCAGGCGCAGCATGACGCCGTCCTCGCCGGCGATCTCCACGATCGCGCCGGCCGGGCGCAGGCCCGCGAGCCGGGCGAGGTCGACGGCGGCTTCGGTGTGGCCGTTGCGGGCCAGGACGCCGCCGGGCTTGGCGCGCAGCGGGAAGACGTGGCCGGGGCGGACGAAGTCGCCGGGCTCGGAGGTCCCGGCGGCGAGGAGTCGCAGGGTGGTGGCGCGGTCGGCGGCGGAGATGCCGGTGGAGACGCCGTGGGCGGCGCTCGCGTCGACCGAGACGGTGAAGGCGGTCTTCATCGACTCGGTGTTGTTCTGCACCATCTGGGGAAGTTCGAGCCGATCCAGCTCGGGGCCCTCCATGGGGGCGCAGATCAGGCCGCGGCACTCGCTCATCATGAAGGCGATGATCTCCGGGGTCGCCTTCTCGGCGGCGATGACGAGGTCGCCCTCGTTCTCCCGGTCCTCGTCGTCGACGACGACGATGGGGCGGCCCGCGGCGATGTCGCGCACGGCCTGCTCGACGGGGTCGAGGCGGAAGGGCTCGTCGAAGCTCTCGGGGACGGCGGGCACGGGCTTGAGGCTGGTCATGCCGTTGCTCCTTCCAGGGCCGGGCCGGGGGTGGTGCGCGAGCGCTGGTACCAGTCGTGGGCGCCCCACAGCACGAGGGCGAAGTACACGACGTAGACGAGGCCGGAGAAGGCCAGCCCGTTGTTGAAGGCGAGGGGGACGCCGACCAGGTCGACCAGGAGCCAGGCGAACCAGAACTCGACCAGACCGCGGGCCTGGGCGACCATCGCGACGATGGTGCCCACGAAGATGTAGGCGTCCGCCCACGGGCTCCAGGACAGGTGCGGGAAGGCCGTGAAGAGGCCGCCGACGGCGAGGGTGCCGAGGGCCGCGCCGGCGAGGAGCAGTCCGCGCTCCTTCCAGGAGGCGGTGCGGACGGCGATGGAACCGTCCTGGGCCTGCTGCCTGCCGCGCTGCCAGGCGCGCCATCCGAAGAGGGCGACGCCGATGACCAGGAGCTGCTTGCCGACGCCGCCGGAGAGGTGGGCGGAGGCGTAGGCGGCGATGAGGATCAGGCCGGAGAGGAGCTGGGCGGGCCAGGTCCACAGGGAGCGCCGCCAGCCGAGGGCGAGGGCGGCCAGGCCGATCAGGTTGCCGATCATGTCGGACCAGATGACCTTCTGGCCGAAGACGGTGAAGGCTTCGGCGTTGAGCCAGGTCAGGGCGGTCACCGGGCGTCTCCCGTCGGGTGCAGCGGGTCCACTCCGGCGGCGAGCAGGCGCTCGACGTACTTGGCGAGGACATCGACCTCCAGGTTGACCGGGTCGCCGGGCTGCTTGGTGCCCAGGGTGGTCAGCGCGAGGGTGGTGGGGATGAGGCTGATGGTGAACCAGTCGGCGGCGGCCTCGACCACGGTGAGGCTGACGCCGTCGACGGTGATGGAGCCCTTCTCCACGACGTAGCGGGAGAGGTGCCGCGGGAGGGCGACCTTGACGATCTCCCAGTGTTCCGAGGGGGTGCGGGAGAGGATCTCGCCGGTGCCGTCCACGTGGCCCTGGACCAGGTGGCCGCCGAGCCGCCCCCCGAGGGCCATGGGGCGTTCCAGGTTGACGCGGGAGCCCTTGGCCAGAACGCCGAGGCTGGACCGGTTGAGGGTCTCCTGCATGACGTCGGCGGTGAACTCGCCGTCGGCGGTGTCCACGACGGTGAGGCAGACGCCGTTGACGGCGATGGAGTCACCGTGCTTGGCGCCCTCGGTGACGAGGGGGCCGCGCAGGCGGAAGCGGGAGGCTTCCTCGAGGTGCTCGACCTCGGCGACCTCGCCCAGTTCTTCGACGATTCCGGTGAACACTTCAGCGCTCCTTGGGGGCGGCGGGGACGGCGGGCGCCGTGGGGACGGCGGTGATGCGGAGGTCGGTGCCGATGCGGACGGTCTCGGTGATGCGGAGGCGGAGCGCGTCGGTGAGGGTGGCGATGCCGGCGTCGGCGAGGGCGGCGGGCCCGGCGCCGAGGAGGACGGGGGCGAGGTAGCCGACGACCTTGTCGACGGCGCCCGCGGCGACGAAGGCTCCGGCCAGGGTCGGACCGCCTTCGAGGAGGACGGAGCGGACTCCGCGCCGGTGGAGTTCGCCGAGGAGGGCGTCCACGCGCAGCCCGTGCCGGTCGGACGGAAGCCGGGCGACCTCCGCGCCGGCGAGGTGGCGGACGGCGGCGTCGTCGAGGTGGTCGGCGACGGCGATCAGGGTGGGGGCGGCCCCGTCGAGGACGCGGGCGCCGGGCCGGACGGTGGCGCGGGTGTCGAGGACGACGCGCAGGGGCTGCCGGGCGCCCTCGATCCCGCGGACCGCGAGGTGCGGGTCGTCGGCGCGCAGGGTGCCGGAGCCGACGACGACGGCGTCGGACTCGGCGCGCAGCCGGTGGACGTCGGCGCGGGACTCCGGGGAGCTGATCCAGCGGCTGGTGCCGTCGGCCGCGGCGATGCGGCCGTCGAGGGTGGCGGCGTACTTCCACAGGACGTAGGGGCGTCCCAGCCGTACGGAGGTCAGCCAGGCGGCGTTGCCGGCCTCGGCCTCGTCCGCGAGCAGCCCGGCCTCCACGGCGATCCCGGCCGCGCGCAGGGTGTCGGCCCCGCCGCGGGCCTGCGGGTCCGGGTCGCGGACGGCGTGGACCACGCGGGTGATCCCGGCTTCGACGAGCGCGCGGGCGCAGGGGCCGGTGCGGCCGGTGTGGTTGCAGGGTTCCAGGGTGACGTAGGCGGTGCCGCCGCGGGCGGCGGTACCGGCCTCGCGCAGGGCGTGGACCTCGGCGTGCGGGCCGCCGGCGCGTTCGTGCCAGCCTTCGCCGACGACGGTGCCCGAGGCGTCGGTGATGACGCAGCCGACGACGGGGTTGGGGCTGGTGGAGCCGAGGCCGCGGGCGGCGAGCTCGACGGCTCGGCGCATGGCGCGGGTGTCCGCGTCGGGTGCTGTCTGCGCGGCGTGTGTCGCCACCGGGTCCTCCTGCCTCATCGGGCACGGACTCCGGGGCCTGTCGGGATACGACAGATGAAGCGGTACAGCGCACAGGGGGACGCCAAGGCCGGAAAACGGTCCGCTGCGCCACATCCCGAGGGATGTGCCGAGGAACCGCCGACGGCGGCGTACCGGTGTGACTGGCCCGCCGCGCACTGCCTCCCATCCGGACTTTAACCGTCGGTCCAGGAATCCCACCTGGTCAACCGGCCGCTGGCTGCGGACGGGTCGCGGACTATAACCGCCGGTTCGGAATTACACCGACCCCGGAGTGCGCTGCTTACTGGTACTCCAGCCAGTTTGCCATGGGTGATCCTCGGCCAGGCGGGTGAGGGCGTGTGGCCTGGCTCACACGCCGGGAGGCGGCGCGGGAGGGGGTGGAGCAGGGAGTGGAGGAGGGGGCGGAGGAGAACGCGGACGGCGGGGGCGCGGACCCGGCCGAGTGGCGACCGGATTGGTCCAGACCTATTGACGGGGTGGTCTAGTCCTCTTAACGTTCCCTTCATCTTCCCCGGGAGCAGCCCGTCAGATGTGCGCACGTCACGGGCCAACGCGCTTCATATCTCCGCATGTTGTGTCCTGTTGTGTCCCGCCTTCCTCCCCTCCCCAGGAGGCACGATGCTGTCCCCCACACGTATGAGAGCGATGCTCCTGACATCCGGCGCCGCAATCGCCGGACTGCTGGTGGCCGGGCTCTCGACGGGCGTCTCGCACGCCGCCGACAACGAGAGCTGTCGCCCCGACGGCCTCTACAAGACGGCCGGCGTCGACGTCCCGTACTGCTCGGTGTACGACGCCGAAGGCCGCGAGAAGATGGGCGCCGACCATCAGCGCCGGGTCATCGGCTACTTCACCGGCTGGCGCACCGGCAAGAACGGCCAGCCGGCCTACCTGGCCCACGACATCCCGTGGTCCAAGGTCACCCACCTGAACTACGCCTTCGCCCACGTGGGCGCGGACAACAAGATCTCCGTCGGTGCGGACAACGCGAACAACGCCGCCACCGGGATGACCTGGCCGGGCGTCGCGGGCGCCGAGATGGACCCCGCGCTCCCCTACAAGGGCCACTTCAACCAGCTGACGAAGTTCAAGAAGCAGCACCCGAACGTCAAGACCCTGATCTCCGTCGGCGGTTGGGCGGAGACCGGCGGCTACTTCGGGGACGACGGCAACCGGGTCGCCTCGGGCGGCTTCTACTCGATGGCCACCAACGCCGACGGCTCCGTCAACCAGGCGGGCATCGACACCTTCGCGAACTCCTCGGTCGAGTTCATCCGCACCTACGGCTTCAACGGCGTCGACATCGACTACGAGTACCCGACCACCATGAAGGACGCGGGCAACCCGCTGGACTGGCAGCTGTCCAACGCCCGCCGCGCCGGTCTCGTCAAGGGCTACGACGCCCTGATGAAGAGCCTGCGCGAGAAGCTCGACCGGGCCGGGGCCGCCGACGGCAAGCACTACCTGCTCACCGTCGCCGCGCCGTCCTCCGGGTACCTGCTGCGGGGCATGGAGACCTTCCAGATGCAGAAGTACCTGGACTACGTCAACATCATGTCCTACGACCTGCACGGGGCCTGGAACGAGTTCGTCGGGCCGAACGCCTCGCTCTTCGACGACGGCAAGGACGCCGAGCTGGCCGCCGCGAACGTCTACGGCAGCTCCCAGTACGGGAACATCGGCTACCTCAACACCGACTGGGCGTACCACTACTTCCGCGGCTCGATGCCGGCCGGCCGCATCAACATCGGCCTGCCGTACTACACGCGCGGCCACAAGAACGTGCAGGGCGGTACGGACGGCCTGTGGGGCAGGGCCCCCGCGACCGCCTGCCCGGCCGGCGCGGGCCTGACCAAGTGCGGTGACGGCGCCGTCGGCATCGACAACCTGTGGCACGACAAGGACACCAACGGCGTCGAGTCGCCGGCCGGTTCCAACCCGATGTGGCACGCGAAGAACCTGGAGAAGGGGATCGTCGGCGACTACGTCACGACGTACGGCTTCCCCGCGAACATCACGCTGACCGGCACCTACGCCCGCAAGTACGACGCGACGCTGGTCGCGCCGTGGCTGTGGAACGCGCAGAAGAAGGTCTTCCTGTCCACCGAGGACGAGCAGTCGGTGGCGGCCAAGGCCGACTACGTGGTCGACCGCGGCATCGGCGGCACGATGGTCTGGGAGATGGCCGGCGACTACGACTGGAACGCGGCCAAGGGCCAGTACGAGATGGGCGACACGCTCACCTCGCTGATGTACGACAAGTTCAAGGCGGCGGCGCCGTACGGCGCGAAGAAGTCGAACACCGCGCTGCCGTCGCAGGCCGTGGACATCAAGACGGAGTTCACCGAGTTCAAGCTCGGCGACTCCAACTACCCGATCACCCCGAAGCTGAAGATCACCAACAACACCGCGGCGACCCTGCCGGGCGGCACGGAGTTCCAGTTCGACTACGCGACCGCCGCCCCGAGCAACGCCTCCGACCAGTCCGGCTTCGGGACCAAGGTGATCCGCAGCGATCACACGGGCGGCAACGCAGGCGGCCTCAAGGGCGACTTCCACCGGGTCTCCCTGAAGCTCCCGGCCTGGCAGACGCTGGCCCCGGGCGCCTCGGTCGACCTGTCGTTCAACTACTACCTGCCGGTGTCCACGCCCTCCAACTGGACGGTGAACATCTCCGGCACGACGTACGCGCTCGCCGGTGACCTGGCGCGCGGTGTCACGGTGGTCCAGCCCGGCTCCACCACCCCGCCGACCACGCCGCCCACCACCCCGCCGACCTCTCCGCCGCCCACCACGACCCCGCCGACGGGCGGCGCGTGCACCGCTCCGGCGTACGTGGCCGGCCGGACCTACGGCGGCGGCAGCCTCGTCTCCCACAAGGGCCGCACCTGGAAGGCCCAGTGGTGGACGCAGAACGAGGAGCCGGGCACCACGGGCGAATGGGGCGTCTGGAGGGACCAGGGCGCCTGCTGACACCCCCGGCCCGCCATGGCTGACGGCCATGGGTGAGCCCCGCGCGTGAGGACCCGGTGGCCCGGCGGCCACCGGGTCCTCGCACATGGCACGGGACACGGGCGTTCGGGCGGGGCCGGTCAGGGCTCCGCGGTCTCGTCACGGCGCTGGAGCCGCGCCCTTCGCCGCGCTCCAGCCGCCGAAGAGGACCTCCTGCGCCGCCTCCCGCGCCGCCAGTCGGGCCCCCGTCAGGACCGCCGGGCCGCCCAGGGTGGTGGCGCGGACCTCGGTGGGTACGGGGGTCAGCGCCGCCAGGCGGCGGGCCACCCGGGCGGCGAGCGCGGGGCCGCCCGCCCGGCCCAGTTCGCCCCCCAGGACCACGCAGCCGGGGTCCAGGACCGCGGTGACCGCCGCCGCGCCGAGGGCCAGGCGCTCGGCCACGGCTTCGAGGAAGTCCTCCCCCGCACCGCCCGCGACGGCCTCCTCGGCGGGACCGGCGAAGCCGTGTGCCCGGGCCAGCGCCGTCACGGCCCCGCGCCCGGCCAGGGCGTGGAAGCCGCCGCCGCAGTCGGTGGCGGACGGCAGCGCGCCGGTGCCGGGGACGGGCAGGAAGCCGATCTCACCGGCCCCGCCGGAGGCGCCGCGGCGCAGCCGCCCGTCCAGGACCACGGCCGCGCCCACGCCCGCGCCGAGCCACAGCAGGACGAAGGAGTCGAGGTCGCGGGCCGCGCCCAGGCGCTGCTCGGCGAGCGCCGCCAGGTTGGTCTCGTTCTCGACGGCGACCACCGCGGGCAGGGTCCGCCGCAAGGCGGACACCAGGTCCCGGTGCCAGGCGGGCAGGCCCTCGGTGTCGCGGAGTTCGCCGGTGGCGGGCCCGACCAGGCCGGGGGCTCCGACGACGACGGTGTGGAGCGGGCCGGCCCCGGCCTCGCGGGCGGTGCGCAGCAGGGCGGCGACGGCGTCCGCGGGGGCGCCGACGGGCAGGGCGGCCTCGGCCAGCGGGTGGCCGAGGAGGTCGGTGACCACGGCGGTGACGCTGTCGGTCCGCACGTCGAGGGCGGCCAGGTGGGCGCGGCGGGCGACGATCCCGTAGAGCTTGGCGTTGGGGCCGCGCCGCTGTGCGCCCGATTCCCCGACGACCTCGATCAGCCCGGCTTCGGTGAGCCGCTCGACGAGGTCGGCGACCGAGGGGCGGGACAGGCCCGTTCTGGCCTTGAGCTGGGTGGCCGTCAGCGGCCCGGCCTCCTGGAGGAGTTGCAGGGCGAGGCGGTCGTTGATCGCGCGGGCCGTGCTGGGCGAGGCGGGGGACGGTGCCGGCGTCGAGGTGGGGGCTGGGGTCACGGCGCCCATCCTAGGCAGTCGGGGCCACTAACCATCAGGCAGGGTCCCTGATAGTTTACGTCCATGACCGGGGAAACCGACCTCAGCCCGGCGCGGCTGCGCCATGCCCGTTTCGCGATCGCCGCCGTCTTCTGCGCCCACGGCGCGGTGACGGGCTCCTTCGCCACCCGGATCCCATGGATCCAGGACCACGCCCAGCTCAGCGCCGGCGCCCTGGGCCTGGCCCTGGCCTTCCCCGCGCTCGGCGCGGCGGTCGCCATGCCGCTGGCGGGCCGGATCAACCACCGGTTCGGCGCACGCGCCGCGCTGCGGGGGCTGTTGGCGCTGTGGACCCTCTCCCTGGTCCTGCCGGGCCTCGCCCCGAACCTGCCCGCGCTGTGCGGCGCGCTCTTCGTCTACGGGGCCACCGCCGGCATGTCCGACGTGGCGATGAACGCGCTCGGCGTGGAGACGGAGAACCGGCTGGGCCGCTCGGTCATGTCCTCGCTGCACGGCATGTGGAGCGTGGGCGCGCTGATCGGCTCGGCCGCGGGCACGGTCGCCGCGCACGCCGGGGTCGACGCCCGGCTGCACCACCTGGTCGCCGCACTGCTGCTCACGGTGGCCGGGCTGGCCGCCGTACAGGGGGTGCTGGACCTCAGGAGCGACCAGGACCAGGAGGCTCCGCCGCACTTCACCCTGCCTCCGCGGTCGGCACTGCTGATCGGGGCCGTCGGTTTCTGCGCTGTCTTCGCCGAGGGCGCGAGCCTGGACTGGTCCGCGGTCTACCTGCGGGACGTGCTGGGTACGGACGCGGGTCTGGCAGCGGCTTCCACCACCGCCTTCGCGCTCACGATGGCCGTGGCCCGGCTGGTCGGGGACCGGGTGGTGGACCGGTTCGGTCCGGTGCGGACCGTCCGGGCCGGCGGCGTACTGGCCACTGCGGGCGGGCTGGTCGTGGTGGCGGTCCGCGAACCGGTGGCCGCGCTGGCCGGGTTCGGGCTGATCGGGCTGGGCATCGCCGTGGTGGTCCCGCTGGCCTTCGCGGCCGCGGGGCGCAGCGGGCCGGCGCCGGCGCAGGCCATCGCGGGCGTCGCGACGATCACCTACACGTCGGGGCTGATCGCGCCGTCGGCGATCGGTGCGGTGGCCGACGCGACCTCGCTCGTGGTCTCCTTCGGGCTGGTCACCCTGCTGGCCTTCATGCTGGTGGTGGGGGCCTCCGTACTGCGCCGGAAGCCGGCCGCCCCGCAGGCCGCCGGGGCCGGTCGCGACGAAACCGCCGGTATCCGCCCGTAGCATGTCGGGGGCCCTGCCCGGCTCCGCAGGACGGGGCGACCGGGGGGCTCGGTGTCGATCGGCGGCGGAACGGAAAGGGTGGACCATGGGCGGCCTCGGCGTGCGCTGGACCCTGCACGGTGACGGGCGGACCCCGGCACCCGGCGCGGTGGTGCGGCCGGACGAGCGGCTGTCGTGGCCGCGCACCGCGGGGCTCGGCGCCCAGCACGTGGTGGCGATGTTCGGCGCGAGCTTCGTCGCGCCGGTCCTGATGGGCCTGGATCCGAACCTGGCCATCATGATGTCCGGCGTCGCGACGGTGATCTTCCTGCTCGCGACGCGCGGGCGGGTCCCCTCCTACCTCGGTTGTTCGCTGTCCTTCGTCGGTGTGGCCGCGGCCATCCGGGCGTCGGGCGGGGACAGCGCGGTGGTGACCGGCGCCGTCTTCACCGTCGGCGTGGCGCTCTTCCTGGCCGGGCTGGCCGTGCGGCTCTTCGGCGCGCGGATCATCCACGCGGCGATGCCGCCGGTGGTGACGGGCGCGGTCGTGATGCTGATCGGCTTCAATCTGGCGCCGGTGACGGCCTCGACCTACTGGCCGCAGGACCAGTGGACGGCGCTGCTGGTGATGGCGTTCACCGGGCTGGCCGTGGTCTGCCTGCGCGGTTTCTGGTCGCGGATCGCCATTTTCCTGGGCCTGGTCTTCGGGTACGGGCTGTCCTGGGTGCTCGACCGGATCTTCGGCAAGATCCACTCCACGATGGGCGGGCCCGAGGCCGTGGACCACTGGCGCCTGGACCTCTCCGGGGTGGCCAGGGCCGACTGGATCGGACTGCCGACCTTCCACGCACCGGACTTCGAGTGGTCCGCCATCCTCATCGCCCTGCCGGTGGTGATCGCGTTGATCGCCGAGAACGCCGGGCACATCAAGGCCGTCGGCGAGATGACCGGGGACCCGCTGGACGACGAGCTCGGCACCGCCATCGCCGCCGACGGCGCCGCGTCCATGCTGTCCACGGCGGTCGGCGGCCCGCCCAACACCACCTACTCCGAGAACATCGGGGTGATGGCGGCCACCCGGGTCTACTCCACCGCCGCGTACTGGGCCGCCGCCGGATTCGCGCTGCTCTTCGGACTGTGCCCGAAGTTCGGGGCGGTCGTCGCGGCGATCCCGGGCGGGGTGCTGGGCGGCATCACCGTCATCCTGTACGGCATGATCGGGCTGCTCGGCGCCCAAATCTGGATCACCGGCCGGGTGGACCTGCGCAATCCGCTGAACCTGGTGCCGGCCGCGGCGGGCATCATCATCGGCGTCGGCGGGGTGACGCTGCGGATCACCGACACCTTCGAACTGGGCGGCATCGCGCTGGGCACCGTCGTCGTCATCACGGGCTACCACACGCTGCGGTACTTCGCCCCCGCGCACCTCAAGCGGCAGGAGCCCCTGCTCGACGCGGGCACCTCGGCCTACGATCATCAGGACGGCCGGGACACGCCGCGTTGACGGTGTTTCGCCCGAACCGGCGAAGCGCACGGCCAAGTTCCCCGCATCCGCGCCGGTCCCTGCGACGCTGCCTGACATGGAAGCGGTGCTGGCGCGGATGCGCGCCCTGGACGAGCGGCTCCCGCCGCAGGACGGTGTCGCCGTCTTCAACCGGGTGTACCTGACGGTGACGCAGACCCTGCACCGGCGGATCGAACACGGCGGGTTCCCGGCGCCCCGGCGGGCGCAGATCCTCAGCGTGCGGTTCGCCGAGCGCTACCTGGCGGCGGTGGACGCCGACCGGGCCCCGGCCTGCTGGCGTCCCCTGTTCCAGTACCGCCGCCATCCGGGGATCCGCCCCCTCCAGCACGCGCTGGCCGGGATCAACGCGCACATCGGCCACGACCTGGCGGTGGCGGTGGTGTCCACGTGCCAGGTCCTGGACTGCGAACCGGGCGCCCTGGAGGCCGACTTCGAACGGGTGGGCGACACCCTGGTCGCCCTGGAGGAGCACATCCGCGAGGAGCTGATGCCGGGCCCGGATTTCCTGGAGATCGCCGACCCGCTGACCCACCTCCTGGGCTCGTGGAGCCTGGAGCGGGCCCGCGCGAGCGCCTGGGCGTCGGCCCGGCTGCTGTGGACCCTGCGCCGCTCCCCCGAGCTGGCCGAGGAGTTCCGCGAATCCCTCGACGCGGGCGTGGGACTGGTCGGCCGCTGCCTGCTGACCCCGGCCCCGGGCCGGCTCAGCCGCGTGTGACGGCGAACGGGCCGCCGTCGCCGAAGGCCAGGTCCGCGAAGCGCTCGCCGATGCGGCGGTGGCCGGCCGAGTCCGGGTGGAGCCGGTCGGGCAGGGGCAGTTCGGCGAAGTCCGCCGCCCCGTAGAGGGCGCGGCCGTCGAGGTGGTGCAGGTTCGGGTCCTGCGCCGCCCGCCGTGCGGTGAGGCGGGCCAGCTCCTCGCGGATGACACCGAGCGTCAGCCGTCCGGTGGGAGCCTCCGCCGGGTCGCCGAGGGCCTTGAAGCGCAGCTGCCCGTCCTCGAAGTCGGGCGCGGTGGGGCCCGGGGTGTCCTCGTGGATGGGGCACAGGACGGGAGAGACGACCAGCAGCGGGGTGGTGGGGTGGCCCTCGCGGACGGTGTCGAGGAACCCGTGCACGGCCGGGACGAAGGCGCGCAGGCGCATCGCGTCGTGGTTGACGAGATTGATGCCGATCTTGATGCTGATCAGGTCCGCGGGGGTGTCCCGGATGGCGCGCGCGGTGAACGGATCGAGCAGGGCGTTGCCGCCGAACCCCAGGTTGATCAGCGACACCCCGCCCCGGGCGGCCGCCAGCGCCGGCCAGGTGCCGGTCGGTTCGGTGGCGGAGGAGCCGTGGCTGATGGAGCTGCCGTGGTGCAGCCACACCCTGCGGTCCCCGTCCGCCGCGGCCTCGACCGGGGCGTCGGTGCGCAGCGCGATGAGCTCGGTGGCCTCCGTGTGGGGCAGCCAGATCTCGACGTCCTTCGTCCCGGCCGGGAGGCCGGTGAAGCGGAGGGTGCCGGGCGGGCCGGGGAGCAGTTCCTCGGAGCCGGTGGCCATGTCGACCAGGCGGACGTTGCCGCCCGCCACGGTGCCGCGGCCGGCCGGGCGCCCGTCGACGAGCAGCTCGTACACGCCGTCCGGGCGTTCGGGCCCGTCCCGGTAGGCCGTCTTCGTCGGGAGCACGTCCAGTTCGACGGCGGTGGCGGCGGTCCTGAAGGCCAGCCGCACCCCGGAGGGTTGGGCCTCCTTCGCGGCGAGGTCGGCATCGGGGAACTGCTCGCGTGCGCGGGCGGGCAACCGGTGCGGGAGCACGCCGTGCGCGGTGCGTTCCACGTCGAGGGCGCCGCGCAGCAGGTGCGCCTCGACGGGCGTGGTGATCGACGGGCCGGGGCCGTTGGGGCGGTGCGGGGCATCCATGATCCTTACCCTGCCCGGCCGGGCAGGGGTCCGCACCCGTTTTTCCGGTCGGGCCGGCTCCGGGACGCTCCGCATACGGGCCGCCGCGCTGGTCGCACGGCTCCGGTGCGCTCATGAGTACGGGCCGCCGCCGCGCTGTTCGCGCGGGGGCGGCCCGTGGCCAGGGGGTCCGGGGCGGGGGTGGTGCCCACGGGGACCGGGAGGGGGAGGTCAGTCCTCCGGGAGTTCGACCGGGGCGATGTCGTCGTAGACGTCGCCGGGGCCGGGGTTGGTGGCGTCGGTGGAGCCGCCGAGGTGGTGCATGACGCCCCAGACGGCGTTCAGGGCGGTCTGCACGGCGCCCTCGGCCCAGCCGGCCGTCCAGGAGATGTCGTCGCCCGCGAGGAAGATGCCGCGCTTGTCCTCGGGGAGGCGGTCCTGCATGAAGTGCGTGAACAGGCGGCGCTGGTAGCGGTAGTGGCCCGGCAGGTTCGCCTTGAACGCGCCCATGAAGTAGGGCTCGTTCTCCCAGGACACGGTGACGGGGTTGCCGATGATGTGGCGGCGGATGTCGACGTTCGGGTAGATCTCGCCGAGGGACTTCAGCATGACCTCCATCCGCTCGTTCGCGGACAGCGGCAGCCACTTCAGGCTGTCGTCGCACCAGGTGTAGGACAGGCAGATGACGGCGGGCTTGTCCGGGCCGTTGTCCAGCAGGTAGGTGCCTCGGGTCATGCGGTCGGTGAGGGTCATCGACATGACGTCGCGGCCGGTCTGCTCGTCCTTGTCCAGCCAGAACGGCCGGTCCACGGGGATGAAGAGCTTCGAGCTCTCCATGTAGTGGGTGCGCTCGATCGCCGTCCAGTGGTCGATCGGGAACAGCGTGTCGTCGCACGCGATCTTGGACAGCAGCATCCACGACTGGGCGGTGAAGATCGCGGCACGGTAAGTGCGGATGTCGCCGGAGGCGTCGGTGACCGTGATGCGGTTGCCCGCCGTGCGGTGCAGCCGGGTGACCGCCGGGCGGGGGGTGCCGTCGTGCAGGGAGGACAGCGAGGTGCCCTGGGCCCAGTGGATGATCTTCTGCGGCTCGCGCTCCCACAGGCGCAGCGGGAGCTGCTGGGAACCGCCCACGATGCCGCGGTGGTGGTCGTCGGCCTCGGTGTAGACGACGCGCAGGATCTCCAGGATGGAGTTCGGGAAGTCGGTGTCCCAGCCGCCCGTGCCGAAGCCGACCTGGCCGAAGATCTCGCGCTTGCGGAAGGACTGGAACGCCTCGGACTTGCAGAGGAAGCCGTAGAAGGTCTCGTCGTCGAGCTTCTCGACGAGCTTGGCCCAGATCTCGCGGATGCGCGGGACGTCCCGCTCGCGCATCGCGGTGTTCATGTCCGAGAAGTCGGCGCCCTCTTCCAGGCAGGCGTTCCACGCGTCGGCGACGTCGCGGTAGACCTGCGGGAGGTCGGCGATGGTCTCGGCGTAGTGCGTCTCGCCCTTGAGGTCGACGACGGTCGAGGGGGTGGCCTCGGCGAGCGGGTTCGGGAAGGGCTCGGTGACCAGGCCGACGAGGTCGATGTAGTGCTGGAGGGCCGTGGAGGACGGCGGGAAGCGCATGGCGCCCATCTCCGCGGTCAGCTCCTCGGTGCCCGCGCCCTCGAAGCCCACGGTGCGCAGCCGGCCGCCGATCTGGTCGGCCTCGTAGACGACGGGCTTCAGGCCCATCTTCATCAGCTCGTAGGCCGAGATGATGCCGGACAGCCCGCCGCCGATGACGGCGACCTCGGTGCCGTGCTCGGTCGCGGGTATCTGGCCCAGCCCCGCCGGGTGGGCGAGGAAGTCGTCGTACGCGTACGGGAAGTCCGGGCCGAACATGGTGATCGGCGGCTGTCCGTCGCTGTGCGGGACGGCGGTGGTGGGCACCGTGGACGTCATGGGGGTACGTCTCCTTGCGGGCAGGGCTGGGGAAGCGGAGGAGCGGGGAGGTCAGACGAGGGAGGCGTAGAGCCCGGGGCGGCGGTCGCGCAGGTAGGGGTTGTTCGTGCGGGACGCGCTCAGCAGCTCGGGGTCGGCCTCGCCGAACACCAGCTCCTCGCCGCGTCCGGCCCGGGTGCGGGTCACCCCGTCGGGGCTCGCCAGGCAGCTGAGCCCGACGAACTCGAACTCGCCTTCCGGACCGGTGCGGTTGACGTACGCGATGTACATCTGGTTCTCGAAGGCCCGTACCGGGACGAGCTGTTCGGCGACGAACTGGAAGGGGTGCATCTGCGCGGTCGGCACCAGGAGGAGGTCGGTGCCGGCGAGCGCGTGGGACCGGACGTTCTCGGGGAACTCCACGTCGTAGCAGATCATGATCCCGATGCGCAGACCGCCGAGGTCCGCCTGGACGACGGGGGTGTCGCCGGGGGTGAAGGCGTCCTGCTCGAAGCAGCCGAAGAGGTGGGTCTTGCGGTAGTTCGCGAGCGGCACCCCGTCGGGCCCGATGAGCTGCGCCGCGTTGAACACCGCGTCGCCGCCGCGCTCGGGGTAGCCGTACAGGACGGCGACGCCGTGGCGGCGGGCGATCTCGCCGACGGCGGCGGCGGACGGGCCGTCGGCGGGTTCGGCGAGCGCGGCGATGTCCTG
This sequence comes from Streptomyces sp. NPDC045967, assembly GCF_056430495.1. Classification (NCBI taxonomy): domain Bacteria; kingdom Bacillati; phylum Actinomycetota; class Actinomycetes; order Kitasatosporales; family Streptomycetaceae; genus Streptomyces; species Streptomyces sp. NPDC045967. The sequence continues at coordinate 75,194 of NZ_JBWKLE010000008.1, forward strand.
GACCTCCAGGGCGTAGCCCGTGAGGAACATCTCCGAGGTCACCAGGAGCCCGGCCCCGCCCTGTGCGGCGCGCGCAGCGGCCTCGTCGAGCGCCTTGAGGTTCTCGGCGGTGTCGCCGAGCCGTCCGGAGCTCTGGAGCAGGGCGGTGCGCAGCGGGGGCATGGACTACCTCTGTGACAGGAGGGGTGGGGTCGTAAAACGGTACGTTCGGGCGTTCGACCGGGACAAGCCGTCACCGTTGCGCTCCGAGCATCGATCTGTTGCGTGTTGCGCTGTGCTTGCGGAGATTCGTTGCGCGGGGGCCGGAAGGGTGGGTGACCGGCCGGGAAACGAAGATCACCGGGGTCGGGCGGCCCGTACGCCGTACCCGCAGGCGGCGCGCGGACCCGGCCCGGACGGCGCGGGGCGGCCTGGACGGAGCGGGACGGCCGGGGGCGGGGCGGCCGGGGGCGGGGCCCGCCGGGGCCTTCGGGCGGGCGTCGCCGGGTTTCGCGGCCCGCCCAGCGGTCAGACGCGCAGCAACCCACGGAGAGGAACTGCCATGACGGACGTCACCCGCCTGCCCGGGGCCACCCACCACTTCTGGGAGTGGCAGTCCGGGGCCGCCTGCCGGGACCTGGGATCCGCACGCTTCTTCCATCCCGCCGGAGAGCGCGGCGAGGACCGCGAGGAGCGGGACGCGGCCGCGAAGCGGGTCTGCGCGGTGTGCCCGGTGCGCGCCGCCTGCCTGGACCACGCGCTGCGCACCCGAGAGCCGTTCGGGGTCTGGGGCGGGCTGACGGAGGAGGAGCGCCGCTCGCTGCGGTACCGCCGGCTCGCGGGTGCGGGAGCTACGCCGGCGCGCCGGATGTGAAGCGGCGCAGCAGCGGGGAGAGCACCAGGACCGACTTGGTGCGCTCCACGAAGCGCTCGCCCGCGATGCGCTCCAGAACCCGCTCGAAGTGCCGCATGTCGGAGGCGAAGATCTGGACGAGGGCGTCCGCGTCGCCGGTGACGGTCGACGCGGACACCACCTCGGGGTACCGCTCGAGCCCCCGCCGGATGTCGTCCGGCGAGGTGTTGTGGCGGCAGTAGATCTCGATGAAGCCCTCGGTCTCCCAGCCCATCGCGGCCGGGTCCACGCGGACCGTGAAGCCGGTGATGGCCCCTTCGGCGCGCAGCCGGTCCACGCGCCGCTTCACGGCGGGGGCGGAGAGCCCGACCTCGGAGCCGATGTCCGCGTAGGAGCGGCGGGCGTCCTCGGCGAGGGCGTGCACGATGCGTTCGTCGAGATCGTTCAGTCGCACTGCGGGTGGATCACTTCTCTGCCGTGGCCAGTCGGGAGCGGCGGATGCCGTACAGGAAGTAGACCACGATGCCGACGGCCATCCAGACACCGAAAGCGACCCATGTCGCGACCGGCAGGCTGTACATCATGTAGGCGCAGGCGAGGAAGCCGAGGATCGGCGTCACCGGGAAGAGCGCCACCTTGAAGGTGCGCGGCATGTCGGGCTTGGTGCGGCGCAGGATCACGACGGCGACGTTCACCAGGGCGAAGGCGAAGAGCGTGCCGATGCTGGTCGCGTTGGCGAGCTCACCCAGCGGGATGAACGCGGCGAGCGCGCCGCAGAAGAGCGAGACGATCAGCACGTTGACGCGGGGGGCGCCGGTCTTGGCGTCGACCTTGGCGAACGCCTTGGGGACGAGCCCGTCGCGGGACATCGCGAACAGGATGCGGGTCTGCCCGTAGAGGACGGCGAAGACGACCGACGCGATGGCGACGACCGCGCCGGCGGCCAGGACGACGCCCCAGAAGCTGTGCCCGGTGACGTCGGTCATGATCTGGGCGAGCGCGGCCTCGGTGCCCTCGAAGTCCTGCCAGGGCATGGCGCCGACGGCGACGAAGGCGACGAGCACGTACAGGACGGTGACGATGCCCAGCGAGAGCATGATCGCGCGGGGCAGGTCCTTCTTCGGGTTCTTGGCTTCCTCACCGGCGGTGGAGGCGGCGTCGAAGCCGATGTAGGAGAAGAAGAGCGTGGAGGCGGCGGCGCTGATGCCGGTGACGCCGAGCGGGGCGAGGGGGGCGTAGTTGCCCGCCTTGATGCCCATGACGCCGATGCCGATGAAGAGCAGCAGCGTGACGATCTTCACCGCGACCATGATCGTGTTGATGCGGGCGCTCTCCTTGGCGCCGCGCATCAGGAAGACCATCGCGAGCAGGACGACGACCAGGGAGGGCAGGTTGATCCAGCCGCCCTCGCCCAGCGGGGCGGAGAGGCCCTCGGGGATCGTGAAGCCCACGGTCCCGTCGAGGAGCTCGTTGAGGTACTGCCCCCAGCCGACGGCGACCGCCGCGACCGAGACGGCGTACTCCAGGACCAGGCACCAGCCGCAGATCCAGGCGACGAGCTCGCCCATGGTGGCGTAGGTGTAGGAGTACGAGGAGCCGGAGACGGGGACGGAGCCGGCGAGCTCGGCGTAGGACAGGGCCGAGAACAGCGCGGTCAGGCCGGCGATGATGAACGAGATCGTCACGGCCGGGCCGGCCTTGGGAGCGGCTTCGCCGAGGACGACGAAGATGCCGGTGCCCAGGGTCGCGCCGATGCTGATCATCGTCAGCTGCCACATGGTGAGCGAGCGGCGCAGCGTACCGCCCTCGCCCTGGCCGCCCTCGGCGACAAGCTGCTCGACCGGCTTGCGGCGGAGCAGCGGGTGGGCGGGCCTGCGGGCCTCGGTCGTGGCGGGGGGCGCCTGGCCGTGGTCGAGCACGGGGTGACTCCTTCTTGCTGCGGGTGGGGATCCAAGGCGTCGACCGCAGCGGTCCGGAGCGCGGCAGGAGGGGAAACCAGCCTGGGCATGGGAGGACCGCCGAGCAGGCGGTCCGCGCCACTCCACGTACAGCGAGTGAGCCTACGAGCTGAGTGATACCGCCCGTAATGCACCATCCTTGCACATTGCCGCACGATCGTTGCGCGGATCTGTCCCGGATGGTCCTTTGTTGCGCGAGGATGATCGATCGCTGCACGGGGGACCTCGAACGGCGTTCTTGACAGCTCATCAGCTGTCCCGCAGCGTGCCGCCATGGACCTGGATCTGTGGCAGGACCCGCAGCCCTTCCTGCGGGGAGTGGCCTGGCTGGACAAGGGGCGGCCGGTACGGGCCGACCCGGCCGACACCATGCGCCTGCCCTGGGACACCGGCGAGCGGGCCACGCTGCCCATCGGGGTGCGGCTGGAGTTCACCACCGACGGCGCGCGGGCGGTGGAGATCCGCTACCGGGCCACCCTGCCCGGCCCCACCGACGCCCTGCGCGACCTCGCGCACGGCTTCGCCCTGTGGGACCGCCACGGGGTGGTCCACGAGGTGTTCACCGAACCGGCCGCGGAGGCCGTCGTACGGATGGAACTGGGCGGCGGACAGGGCCCGTTCATCATCTACCCGCCCGAGAACCAGTCCCCGCTGATCCTCGGCCTGCGCGGGATCGGCGGCCCGCTCACCCCCGCGCCGCCCGCGCCGCGCTGGGTGGTGCACGGGGACTCCATCACCGAAGGCTGGTGGTCCACCCGGCCCGCCCACGGGTGGCCCGCCGTCGCCGGCCGGGCCCTCGGCTGGGACCCGGTGAACCTCGGCTACGCGGGGGCCGCCCGCGGCGAGCTCGCCAGCGCCGAACAGCTCGCCGCCCTGCCCGCCGACGTCCTCACCCTCGCCTTCGGGACGAACTGCTGGACCCGGGTGCCCTTCACCGCCCCCCTGCTGTACGAGACGACCCGCGCCTTCCTCGACCTGGTCCGCCAGGGGCATCCGCGGACCCCGCTCCTGCTGCTCTCCCCCCTCCTGCGGCCCGACGCCGAGCGCACCCCGAACCGGCTCGGCGCCACCCTGGGCGCCCTGCGCGACGCGATGGAGCGCGCCACCCGGGACCGGATCGCCGCCGGGGACGAGCGGCTCACCGTGCTCCCGGGCCGTGACCTGCTCGGCCCCGAGCACCTGGCGGACGGGCTGCACCCCAACGACGACGGACACCGGGTCCTCGGCCTCGCCGTGGCCACGGCCCTGCGGCGGGCCGGGTTCGCCGCAGGGTGAGCGGCGGCCGGTGCGCGGCGGCCGGAGGTGCGGCGGCCGGAGGTGCGGCGGGCGGTGCGCGGCGGGCCGGGTTCGCCGCAGGGTGAGCGGCGGGCGGAGGTGCGGCGGCCGGTGCGCGCCGTTCCGCCCCGGCGGGAGCTCTCCTACACTCCCCGCATGCTGCGCGTACTGGCCGTCGACGACGAGAAGCCGCTCCTGGAGGAGCTCCTCTACCTGCTGCGCTCCGATCCGCGGATCCGCAGCGCCGAGGGCGCCTCGGACGCCACCGAGGCGCTGCGCCGGATCACGGTCGCGCTGGAGGCCGGGCCGGACGGCGCGGACGGCATCGACGTGGTCTTCCTCGACATCCACATGGCCGGGCTGACCGGACTGGACATCGCCCGACTGCTGGCCGGGTTCGCGCGGCCGCCGCTGATCGTGTTCGTCACCGCGCACGAGGGGTTCGCCGTACAGGCCTTCGACCTCAAGGCGGTGGACTACGTGCTCAAGCCCGTGCGCCCGGAGCGGCTGGCCGAGGCGGTGCGCCGGGCCTGCGCACTGCTCGGGCGGCCCGCGGAGGCAACGGCGCCTGCGCTGCCCGCCCCGCCCGCGCTGTCCGCGCGGCAGGGGGCCGAGGCCGCCGCCGACCGCGCGCCGGACCAGATAGCGGTCGAGCTGGGCGGTGTCACGCGGTTCGTGGCCATCGCGGACATCGCCTTCGTCGAGGCGCAGGGCGACTACGCCCGCCTGCACACCGACGGGGGCAGCCATCTGGTCCGCATCCCGCTGTCCACACTGGAGGAGCGGTGGGCGGCGCGCGGGTTCGTGCGGATCCACCGCCGGCACCTGGTGGCCCTGGGCCGCATCGACGAGCTCCGGCTGGAGGGCGGCACGACGAGCGTCCGGGTGGGGACGGCGGACCTCCAGGTGAGCCGCCGCCACGTGCGGGAGCTGCGCGACCTGCTGATGCGGCAGGCGACGGGCTGAACGGACCGGCCGCCGTACGCCTTCCCGTGCGGGCGGCCGTACGCCACGGCGCGGGGCCCGTCCGGCGGCGGTCGGGTGACCGTCCGGCGGCGGCGGGCCGCCGTTCGCCGCACGGCGCGCGGCACCGGGCGATCCGGCGCAGCGGTCCGCCGCTGGCCGCCCCCGGCCCGCGTATCGTGGATCTTCCGGCGCGGGAGGAGCGCGATGTCCGAAATCCAAGCCCTGCTCGACGCGTTGAGCGGGCTGCCGCGCGGCGTGCCGGCCGGGCCGGCCGAGGCCGAGGCGCTGCTGGCGCGGCTCCGCAGTGCCGCCGCGCGCTGGGCCGACGTCCTCTACGAGGCGGGCGAGGGGGTGCGGGGACGGGTTCCGCCGCGTGCGGAGGCCGCGCTCACGCTGGCCTTCCGCCGGGCGGAGGAGTCGTACGTGGAACTGGAGATCGCCCTGCGCGACTGCGCGGAACACCGCGACCCGGCCGTCTGACCCCCGAGGGTCCGCGGCGGTCTCCCGGTCACGGGCGGGCGCGGGAGCGCCGAGCGGCCCCCGGGCGGCGCACGGGCCGGAGGGCGCCTGTCGCGCGGCCGGGGGCGTGCATAGACTCCCGTCACCTCCCCCGGCCGAAGGACCACCGTGAACCAGACGTACGCGCTGACCGCGGTCGCCGTCGTCGTCCTGGCCACCGTCCTCGTCGGCGCGCTCGGCCTGCGCATATCCCGGACCACCTCCGACTTCTACGTCGCCTCCCGCACCGTCGGCCCCCGCCTCAACGCGGCCGCGATCAGCGGGGAGTACCTCTCCGCCGCGTCCTTCCTCGGGGTGGCGGGGCTGGTGCTGCTCCAGGGCCCCGAGCTGCTCTGGTACCCGGTGGGGTACACCGCCGGGTACCTGGTGCTCCTCGCGCTCGTCGCGGCTCCGCTGCGCCGCTCCGGCGCGTACACGCTGCCCGATTTCGCCGAGGCCCGGCTGGAGTCCCCGGCCGTGCGCCGCATCGCGGTGCTGTTCGTGGCCGGGGTCGGCTGGCTGTACCTGCTGCCGCAACTGCAGGGCGCGGGCCTGACCCTGGAGATCCTCACCGGGGCCCCGCACTGGGCGGGCGGGGTGGTGGTGGCGTTCGTGGTGAGCGCGGCCGTGGCCGCCGGCGGGATGCGCAGCATCACCTTCGTGCAGGCGTTCCAGTACTGGCTCAAGCTCACCGCGCTGCTGGTCCCGGCCTTCTTCCTGGTCGCCGCCTGGGTCGGGGACGGTGCGCCGCGCGCCACCTTCGACGCTCCGGCCGTCTTCCGCGAGCACACCGCCGTGACGGTGGCCGAGGACGTCCGGCTGTCCGTGGGGGCGCCGCTCACGCTCACGGTGACCGGGCAGGTGGACGGCCGGACCTACGACGCGGTCCCGCTGGCCCTCGGGGCCGGGCAGCATTCCGTACGGGCCGGCGCGCGGCTGGAGTTCGCCCCCGGCGCCCCCGTCCCCGACACCCGGGCGGAGGCCGGCCTCGGCGTGTCGAGCTGGTCGGAGCCGCTGTCGGGGGACCGCTGGGAGCACCGGCTGTACGCGACCTACGGGCTGATCCTGGCCACCTTCCTGGGGACGATGGGCCTGCCGCACGTGGCGGTGCGGTTCTACACCAGCCCGCACGGGCGGGCCGCGCGACGGACCACGCTGGTCGTCCTCGGCCTGGTCGGGGTGTTCTACCTGCTGCCGCCCGTGTACGGGGCGCTGGGCCGGATCTACACGCCCGAGTTGGCCCTCACCGGCGACGCGGACGCGGCCGTGCTGGTGCTGCCCGATCGGATGCTGGGCGGGCTGCTCGGGGAACTGCTGGGGGCGCTGCTCGCCGGGGGTGCCTTCGCGGCGTTCCTGTCGACGGCGTCGGGGCTGACGATGGCGGTGGCCGGGGTGCTGCACCAGGACCTGCTTCCGGCGCGCGGGGTCCGCAGTTTCCGCTTCGCGGTGCTGCTCGCGGTGCTGGTGCCGCTGGCCGGGAGCGTCGCGGCCCGTGACGTTCCGGTGGCGGACGCGGTGGGGCTGGCCTTCGCCGTGTCGGCCTCCTCGTTCTGTCCGCTGCTGGTGCTGGGCATCTGGTGGCGGCGGCTGACCCCGCCGGGGGCGGTGGCCGGGCTGGTCACGGGCGGCGGGGCGGCGCTGAGCGCGGTGCTGGCGACCCGGGGCGGGCTGGCCCCGGTGGGCTGGGCGCACACGCTGCTGGCGTGGCCGGCGGTCTGGTCGGTGCCGCTCGGGTTCCTGACGATGGTGCTGGTGTCCCTCGGCACCCCGTCTCGGATCCCGGCGGGGACGGCGGCCACCCTGGCCCGGCTGCACCTGCCGGAGGACGTGGTGGCCGGGGACCGGCCGGGGGGAGGCGTGCGGTGAGCGATGCGGTCGTGGTGGCGCTGGCGGTCGCGGGCGGGGCCGTGCTGCTGGGCGCGGGCTGGCTGGGCGGCCGTCTGCAGGCCCGGCGCGGTGAGCGGGCGGCCGGCCTGGACCTGGGGACGCCGGTGGAGCGGGCCACGTTCCACACCCTGCACACGGCGTCGCTGGCCGCTCCCCCGCTGCGGGCCGGCCTGACCGAGGACGCCGCCCGCAAGGCCGCCCGGCGGCTGCGGTCGCTGCTGGGCACGGAGGCGCTGTGCCTGACCGACCGGGAGTCGGTGCTGGCGTGGGACGGCCCGGGCGCGGACCACCACGACCGGCAGGCGCTGGCCAGGGTGGCGGTGATGCTGGAGTCGGGGCGGAGCCAGAGCGTGCGGACCGAGTGCCAGCGGCCCGGCTGTCCGCTGAAGTGGTTGGTGGTCGCTCCGCTCACGGGTGAGGACGGGCTGCTGGGGGCGCTGGTGGCCTACGGGTCGCGGGAGTCCGCGGTGCTGGTGCGGGCCGCGACGGAGGTCGCGCGGTGGGTGTCCGTCCAACTGGAGCTGTCGGAACTGGACCGGTCGCGGACCCGGCTGATGGAGGCGGAGATCAGGGCGCTGCGGGCGCAGATCTCCCCGCACTTCATCTACAACTCGCTGGCAGCGATCGCCTCGTTCGTGCGGACCGATCCGGAGCGGGCCCGGGACCTGCTGCTGGAGTTCGCCGACTTCACCCGCTACTCCTTCCGGCGGCACGGTGAGTTCACCACGCTCGCCGAGGAGTTGCGCTCCATCGAGCAGTACCTGGCGCTGGCCGGGGCCCGGTTCGGGGACCGGCTGAAGGTGACCTTGCAGGTGGCGCCCGAGGTGCTGCCGGTGGCGCTGCCGTTCCTGTGTCTTCAGCCGCTGGTGGAGAACGCCGTGAAGCACGGCTTGGAGGACTCCCCCGAGGAGTGCCGCATCACCATCACCGCGCGGGACGCGGGCGCCGAGGCGGTGATCACCGTCGAGGACAACGGGGTCGGGATGGACCCGGCGCGGCTGCGCAGGATCCTGGCCGGGGAACGCGCCGGCTCCTCGTCGGGCATCGGCCTGCCCAACATCGACGAGCGGATCCGGCAGGTGTACGGGGACGCGTACGGGCCGGTGATCGAGACGGGCCTCGGCGCCGGGCTGAAGGTGACCGTGCGGATACCCAAGTACCGCGCGGGCGTGCACAGTTACCCGCCGCCCGGGCCCTGACGACCTACCGCCGCCCCGGTGGCCGGCCGCCGGACGGGAACGCCGCAGCCCCCGACCGGAGGGCCGGGGGCTGCGCAGTGCCGGCGGACCGGGCGGGTCTAGCTCCAGCTGGCGTGCAGCGGCTTGCCCTCCGCGTAGCCCGCGGCGGACTGGACGCCCACCACGGCCTTCTCCTCGAACTCCGCGAGGGAGCCCGCACCGGCGTAGGTGCACGAGGAGCGGACACCGGCGATGATCGAGTCGATCAGGTCCTCGACGCCCGGACGGGCCGGGTCGAGGAACATCCGCGAGGTGGAGATGCCCTCTTCGAACAGACCCTTGCGGGCCCGGTCGTAGGCCGACTCCTCCGAGGTGCGGTTCTGCACGGCCCGCGCCGAGGCCATGCCGAACGACTCCTTGTACAGGCGGCCGTCGGCGGACTGCTGGAGGTCGCCCGGGGACTCGTACGTACCGGCGAACCAGGAGCCGATCATGACGTTCGAGGCGCCGGCGGCCAGCGCCATCGCCACGTCACGGGGGTGGCGGACGCCGCCGTCGGCCCACACGTGCTTGCCGTACTTCTTCGCCTCCGCCGCGCACTCCAGCACCGCGGAGAACTGCGGGCGGCCCACGCCGGTCATCATGCGCGTGGTGCACATGGCGCCGGGGCCCACACCGACCTTGATGATGTCGGCGCCGGCGTCGATGAGGTCCTTGACGCCCTCGGCGGCGACGATGTTGCCGGCCACGATCGGGACCTGCGGGTCCAGCGCGCGCACGGCCTTGATCGCGCTGATCATCGACTCCTGGTGGCCGTGCGCCGTGTCGATGACGAGCGTGTCCACGCCCGCGTCGAGCAGCTGCTTGGCCTTGGCCGCGAAGTCGCCGTTGATGCCGACGGCGGCCGCGATGCGCAGCCTGCCGCCCGCGTCGGTGGCCGGCGTGTACAGGGTCGCGCGCAGGGCGCCCTTGCGGGTGAGGATGCCGACGAGCTTGCCGTTGCCGTCGACGGCCGGGGCCAGCTTGCGGTGGCCCGCGTCGAGCTTATTAAAGGCCTCGCGGGGATCGATGTCGGCGTCGATGAGCAGCAGCTCCTTCGACATGACCTCGGAGAGCTGGGTGAAGCGGTCCACGCCGGTGAGGTCGTGGTCGGTGACGACGCCGACCGGGCGGCCCTCGCCGTCGACGACGACGCCCGCGCCGTGGGCGCGCTTGGGCAGCAGGGACAGCGCGTCGGCCACGGTCTGGGTGGGCGCCAGCGTGATCGGGGTGTCGAGCACCAGGTGGCGGGTCTTCACCCAGGAGATGACGTCGGTGACGACCTCGATCGGGATGTCCTGGGGGATGACGACGATGCCGCCTCGGCGGGCGACGGTCTCGGCCATCCGGCGTCCCGCGATGGCGGTCATGTTCGCCACGACGAGCGGAATGGTGGTGCCGGTGCCGTCGGGGGCGGACAGGTCGACGCCCTGACGGGAACCGACCGCGGAACGGCTCGGCACCATGAACACATCGTCGTACGTCAGGTCGTACGGCGGCTTCTGGTCATTGAGGAAACGCACGTGCTGAACATCCCAGTCGATCGAAGGATCCATCTATGGCCTCGACAGGGCAGCCGAGGAAACGCACGTACTTCATTCTCCCACGACCTGGGGTTCCCACTCCCCGGGCCGATCGTCCGAGACATTCCGGACCCTCTGGTGGCTTCCTACGGGAGCTTCGGCCCGCGGGGCGGGAACGGGTGCGGGGGCGGACAGTGGAGGGGAGGGGGACCACCGGCCGGGCGGGAGGAGCCATGGCGAGGACGACGCGGGAAGAGACGCCGGTTGAGATCGAGGACGGCGCACTGGAGATCCGGACCGGGGAGATCGGCGGCGACCTCAGCGTGGGGTTCTTCCGGTTGCCCGAGGGCACGGACATGAGCGAGGCGCTCCGGGGGCTGGAGGACGACAGCTGCCAGTGCCCCCACTGGGGGTACCTGCTCAAGGGCCGCCTGAGGATGCGCACCGCCGACGGGGACGAGGAGTACCGGGAGGGTGACGCCTTCTACTGGGGGCCCGGTCACGTGCCCGTGGCACTGGCGGACACCGAGTACGTGGACTTCTCCCCGACCGGCGAGTTCCGCAAGGTCATCGACCACGTCAAGGGCCGGGCCGGGTAGCGCCCGGTCCGTGCCGGTCCGGCCGCGGCCGGACCGGGTCGGGGTCGACGGGTGGTGGGAGCCGGGTCGGCAGGGCGGGCGCGGAGTCCCGCGAGGCGCTGAGGAGCCGGGCCGCGTGGGCCACGCTCGCCAGGGTGGCGTGGTGGTGCCAGCCGCGGAAGGAGCGGCCCTCGAAGTCCCTGATGCCCACGGGCTCGCACGTCTGCGCGAAATCGAGGGAGACGCGGTCGGCGAGCCTGGCGAGCAGGAACAGCTGGGCGAGGGGCCGGTCGGCGATGTTGGTGAGCCAGAACTCCGCGGGCGGCGGGGCGGCTTCCGCCCAGGCAGGGAGTCGATGAGTTCGCGGGCCGGCGCGGTGTGCGGGCCGGGCTCGCGGCGGCCGCCGACGGAGACGGAGACGGGCAGCGAGCCGTCGACCTTGAAGACGAAGGGGATGTCGAGGCGGGCGAAGGACTCGATGCTCTGCTGGAGGTCGTCGCCCGCGACCTCCATCACCACGGGCCGTCGCCGGAGCTGCCAGGTGGCGGCCATCCGCCGCACGGCCTCCACGGCGTCCTGGGCGGGGGTGAGCGAGCGGGCGGTGTCGGGGATGCCGGCGCTGCGGCGGCGCAGGGGTTCGCCGGTCCAGGGGCCGGGGAGGGTGAGGACCCATTCGACCGGGTAGCTGGCTTCCCCGGACGCCAGCCATACTCCGGTGGCCTGCTGGCAGTTGGCGGTGCGGCCGAGCTGCGGGACGAACTGCCGGCCGACGCCGACCGAGTGGTCACCGGCCTTCTCCACGACCATGGGCCGCAGCACCCAGGCCAGCGGGCGCGGCGCGGTGCGTTCGAGGTGCTGTGCGAGGGAGCGGCGGACCGGAGTCCAGTCCCAGGGGGACTTGCTGATGAACTGCTGGAGGCTCTGCTCCACGGAACCGGCTCCCGATCCGGCGATGTTCCGGATGGTCTTCTTGCCTTCGGTCCGTACGAGGCCGTTCAGGTACACGCGGGCCCAGTTCCGCTGGTCCCGCCGGGGTAAGGATGCGAAGAGAAGAGGGACGAGGACGTCAACCGACGCGGAGATCCCCTTCGTGGAATCCGCCGGCAGGACTGCGCGAGCCATCTGGGCCTCCCCTGCGACCAGACCAGATCCGATACCTGCACGCCCGCTGAGGACGCCCCGGGGCCCGGCGGCCCCCCGGCCACCACGCGGGGACGATGGTCCGGCACGCCGCACGCACGGCCGCGACCCGCAGATCCCACGCGCACACGCCCCGGCGCCCGCCCGTACAGCCGGGGCGTCCGTGCGTCGTCCCCCGGCACACGCTACCCACATTCCTGCACCCGGCTGCCCGGAACCGGCCGCATGCCTCCGCAACCGGCCCCGTGTGAGCCACTCCGACCGCATCCGGCCCCCGCCGGCACTCGGCACGGAGCTCCGATCCTTCAGGCGCGGCGACGCTCGGCGCCCGTCGCCCCACCGGTGGCGGCCGGCTCCGCGAGCAGCACCGCCAGCGGCGGCCCCTCGCCCTCCCGCCAGAAGTCGACCGCCTCCTCCAGCACGTCCACGAAGACCTCCCAGTCCCCCGGCCGCTCGGCGGCGAAGCCCTGCCACCCGGTCACGGCGACCAGCCGCCCGCCATCCGGCCCCGAGCCGGGTCCCGAGCCGGAGGCCGACCGCCCGGTCTCCGGCAGCCACGACAGGTCCCGTAGCGCGTCGGCCAGCGCGTCCCAGTTCCCGCCGAACCACTCGGGCACCCGCAGCGCGTCCCCGCACCTGCGCATCAGAGCGGCCTTGCCCCGTACGCCGTCCAGGTCGAGCCGCAGGGCCGTCCAACCCGCCTCCTCGGCTGCGGCGAGCGCGGGGGCGAGCGGCTGCGGGTCCAGGGTCATCGGAGAACCGCCTTGAACGTGTCGTAGTGGTCGTCCGTGTAGTAGAACTCGCCACCCTGGCCCGTCACGATGCGCCGGGCCCCGCGATCCCGTTCCCCCGGGGTGCGCACGGTGAACTCGTGGTAGTAGCCGCGCTTCTGCCGGGGCAGGACCTTCTCGAAGTTCCCGAAGACCGTTCCGTCCTGTCGGTACGGGTACGGCCCGCCCTTGTCGATGAGCGCGAGCACGTCCCGGGCCTGCGGCGGCAGGGCGTCGGCCCGCACCGTGGCCATCCCCTTCGCCCACCCGGGCAGTGCACTGGGCGCGGCACTGGGCGGGGCAGCACTTCCGGCCGCACTGGGCGCGGCCGACCGCATACCGGCACTGGGCGCGGCGGACCCACCACTGGGTACGGCACCCGGAACCGCATCGCCACCGCACCCGGCCACGCCGACGAGCAGCGCGGCGCACAGGAGCACGGACCCCAGCGCACGCACCAGCGACCGGGGCACGCTCCAACGGATCATGCGCCGATCGTGCCAAATATCCGATTCGCTCGCGAATCGCGCCGTGCGGCGTTTACGACGTCAGAGCGCGGACATCTTGGTGTACGGGCTCAGGACGCGTTTCTGGACCGAACCGAAGTCGACGAGAACGGCGATCCCCTCCTCGATTCCGACGACACGGCCGAGGCCGTGCTCGTCGTGGGACACCCGGTCGCCGACGCTGAACTGCCTGATGGGCTGTTCCACGGGGGCCTTGAACGGGCTGGACGGCAAATGGCGGCGAGGTACTGCTGACTTTGTCATTGAGACCAGTATGCGCCCAGCAACCCGCCCTGCGGTCCGCCGTTCGGATCTCAATTCCGGCACCATCCGCTCCGGCGGCGCCTACAGGTCGTCCGGATCCGCCCGCTCGAGCGCCGGACGCAGCCCGGGCTCCGATTCGGTCAGCAGGTAGTCGGCCACGGCCGTGTCCGTGACCAGGCTGGTCACCAGCCCGGACCGCAGCACCGCCCCGATCGCGGAGGCCTTGCGCAGTCCGCCCGCGATGGCCACGACCTCCGGGATGCGCCGCAGCCGGTCGGCCTCGACGGTGATGCACCGCTCGCCGAGGTCCCGGCCGACCCGCCGCCCCTCGGAGTCGAACAGGTGCGCCGACATCTCGGCGGCCACGCCCAGCGAGGCGTAGTGCGCCCGCTCCTCATCGGTCAGCATGTCGTGCACGGTCGAGATGCCCGGCTCCCACGACCCGATGGAGACGGCCGCGACCGTCACCTTGTCGAAGTACTCGAAGGCACGCGCGATCCCGGTCTGGTTGCGCAGCGCCGCCGCGGTCGCCGGGTCGGGCAGCAGCATCGGCGCGTAGATGGGGTGCGCGTCCCCGCCCGACACCTGCGCCGCGCGCCGTACCGCCTCCACGGACCCCCGCTCGGCCGTCCCCGCGTCGTAGACACCGGTCAGCTGTACGACGGTGCAGGGCGGCAGCCGGTGCAGGGAGGCGGCCATGTGGATGGTCGAGCGGCCCCACGCCAGGCCCAGGACGTCGCCCTCGTCGACCAGCTCGCCCAGCAGATCGGCGGCGACCGCGCCCAGGTTCTCGGGGTCGGGCGCGTCCTCGGTGGCGTCGGCGGGCGACTCCACGACGACGGCGTGCCGCAGGCCGTAGCGGGCGCGGAGCGCGTCCGACCGCTCCGCGTCCAGTTCGGCCGGCACCCGGATCTCGATGCGCACGAGGTCGCGTTCGAGGGCGGTCTCCAGGACCCGGGCCACCTTGAAGCGGCTCACGCCGAACTCCTCGGCAATCTGGATCTTGGACTTCCCCTCGAGGTAGAAACGGCGCGCCATGGCGGCCGCCTGCACGAGCTCCGCGGGTCCCATCCGCAGGGCTGACCGTCCCGCCGACATTGCAGACACCGCGCTCTCCTCACTGCTGTTCACACTCTCGTGTTCACACTCTCGACTCGCCGTTCATCCTGTCAGATCCGACGGCCGTTGATCAGCCTGGACAGCTCCCGTTCACCGAGCTGTTCCCCCGCGCTCGGTTCAGTGGTCGCAGGCCCACGGCGCCACGGCGATCGCCGCGTCCGCCTGCTCGCGCAGGGTGCGCACGGCCGCGGCCGGGTCGACGGCTCCGTAGACCGCGCTGCCCGCGACGAAGACGTCCGCACCCGCCTCGGCGCAGCGCTCGATCGTCGAGGCCGAGACCCCGCCGTCGACCTGGAGCCACAGCTCCAGGCCGTGCTTGGCGATCAGCTCCCGGGTGCGGCGGATCTTGGGCAGCATGATGTCCAGAAAGGGCTGGCCGCCGAACCCCGGCTCGACGGTCATGATCAGCAGCATGTCGAGCTCGGGGAGCAGGTCCTCGTACTGCTCGATGGGCGTCGCGGGCTTGAGCGCCATGGCGGCCCGCGCGCCCTTCGCCCGGATCTCCCGCGCGAGCCGCACCGGCGCGGCCGCCGCCTCGGCGTGGAAGGTGACCGATCCGGCGCCGGCCTCGACGTACTGCGGGGCCCAGCGGTCCGGGTTCTCGATCATCAGGTGGAGGTCCAGGGGGGTGTCCGTGGCCCTGCTCAGGGACTCCACGACCGGCACCCCGAGAGTGAGGTTGGGGACGAAGTGGTTGTCCATCACATCGACGTGCAGCCAGTCGGCCCCCTCGACGGCCTTCGCCTCCTCGGCGAGTCTGGCGAAGTCGGCGGACAGGATGCTGGGAGAAATCTGAGCGGCCATGCCCCAAGCGTGCCATGCCCCCGCACGCTTCCGGCCATGACCCCGGAACTCGTCTTCCTGTAGTGCGACTTAAGTGATCATGGACGACGCTTCAGCCGCCCTGCGC
Organism: Streptomyces sp. NPDC045967; assembly: GCF_056430495.1. Classification (NCBI taxonomy): domain Bacteria; kingdom Bacillati; phylum Actinomycetota; class Actinomycetes; order Kitasatosporales; family Streptomycetaceae; genus Streptomyces; species Streptomyces sp. NPDC045967. The sequence goes on from NZ_JBWKLE010000008.1 coordinate 90,637, forward strand.
GGCCCGCTCACCCGGCCACCGCGCCGGAGCCGGCCGGGTGCGCCGTCCTCGGCCTCCGTGAGCGACCCGAGCAGCCGGTAGGCCGCATGATCAGCCGGCGGTGTTCGCCGGCCACCTCCCGCGCCCTGCTTCCGACCACCCCCACGCCCTGTCCCCCGCCCCTCGCCTTACCTTTCACCGGCCCGCGTCGTCGGACTGTGACCTATCGATGATCCACTGCCCGAGGGCGGAAGAGGAGACCCCGACATGGCCACCGAGGCGACGATGACGACCGCTCAGCACGGTTCTGCGTTCCCGAGAGCCGCGATCGGCATGCAGACGCTGACGATATTCCTCCAGGCCGTCTCCGCCGGCCTGCTGCTGACCTCGTCCTACGGCGAGGTGCTGCACGGTGTCGGCGCCCGGGTGATGTACGGGGCGTCGATGCTGTACGTCCTCGCGGCGGTGCTCGCGTGGAAGCCCGGCGGCGCTTCGCCCCGGCACGCCTGGTACGCCACGGGCTTCCTCGTACTCGCCTCCGCCCAGGTGGTGCTCGGGATCGCGCGCGTCCCCTCGCTGCACGTCCCCCTGGGCGTGCTGATGTTCGGGCTGAGCGTGCTGGCCCTGCCGCAGCGCGCTCCGCTCCGGTGAGCGGGACCCCGCCGGCGGGCGGGTTCCGCCCGGTGGACGGCTTCCGGGCCGCCCCCGCGGCCCGCCCCGCCCTGCCCGTCGATACGGCTAAGCCGTCCGCCTCAGCAGCGCCAGGTACATCGCGTCCGTCCCGTGCAGGTGGGGCCACAGCTGGACGTCCGGGCCGTCGCCCAGGCCCGGGACGCCCGCCATGAAGGGCCTGGCGTCGAGGATGTCGGCCGACACCGGTTCCATGCCCGCGCCGCGGCCCTTCAGGACGTCGTCCACGACCACCCGCGTCTCCGCCAGGTGCGGCGAGCACGTCGCGTACCCCACGACGCCGCCGACGCGCACCGCCGAGAGCGCCTCGCGCAGCAGCCCGCGCTGGAGCGGCGCGAAGCCGTCCAGGTCTTCCGGCCGGCGGCGCCAGCGGGCCTCCGGGCGGCGGCGCAGGGCGCCCAGACCGGAGCACGGCACGTCCACCAGGACGCGGTCGAACGAGCCGGGCAGCCACGGTGGCCGGGTGCCGTCCGCCGCGATGACCTGGTACGGCCCGGGGTTGCCCGCAAGCGCCCGTTCCACCAGGCGCGCCCGGTGCGGCTGCTTCTCGGAGGCCAGCAGGAACGCGCCGCGCTGCGCGGCCAGCGCGGCGAGCAGCGCCGCCTTGCCGCCCGGGCCCGCGCAGCCGTCGAGCCAGCGCTCGTCGCGGCCCTCGACCGGTACCGCCGCCAGCGCCATCGCGACGAGCTGGCTGCCCTCGTCCTGCACGCCGGCGCGCCCGTCGCGCACGGCCTCCAGCGCGCCGGGTTCACCGCCCTCGGCCATCCGTACCGCGTACGGCGACCAGCGTCCGGGGAGCGCGGACTCCTCGCCCACGGCCTCCAGCAGCTCCTCGGGGGTGGACCGCCCCGGCCGTGCCACCAGGGTGACCTCGGGCCGCTCGTTGTCGGCCTCCAGGAGGTCCTCGATCCCGGCGCGCCCGCCGCCCAGCGCGTCCCACAGGGCGCTGACGACCCACCGCGGGTGCGAGTGCCAGACGGCGAGGTGCTCCTCGGCGTCGTCCTCGTACGGCGGCGCGACCCGCTCGAGCCAGCCGTCCAGGTCGTGCGCGGCGATCTTGCGCAGTACGGCGTTCACGAACTTCGCGCGCCCGTCCCCGAGGACCACTCGGGCCAGTTCCACGCTCGCCGACACGGCGGCGTGGGTGGGGATGCGGGTGCCGAGCAGCTGGTGCGCGCCGAGCGAGAGCACGTCCAGCACGGGCGGGTCGACCTCCCGCAGCGGGCGGTCGATGCACGCCTTGATGATTGCGTCGTAGGTGCCCTGCCGGCGCAGCGTCCCGTAGACCAGCTCGGTGGCCAGTGCCGCGTCCCGCGCCTCGAAGTTCTCGTCCTGGCGGGCCTTGCGCAGCAGGGGCGGCAGCACGAGGTTCGCGTAGGCGTCGCGTTCGTCCACCGCCCGCAGCACCTCGAAGGCCAGCATCCGGACGGGGTCCTTCTGGGGCCGCCGGTAGGGCCGGGCCGGCTTCTTCGGCTTGCCGCCCGCGCCTGCGGCGGGACGGCTACGGGGCTGTTCGCTCACGTGAAAGGTGCTCCGGAGGTACGAGGTACTGGCGTTGCCTGAGTTACTGGAAGCGGTGGGACCGCTGGACCGGCTCGGGTGGGATCAGCCTACGTCCGTGCCGCCGACGCGCTCGCCGGGCGCGATCCGCACCCCGCGGGCCCAGTCGGCGCCGCGCATCGGCTTCTTGCCCTGGGGCTGGACCCACAGCAGTTCCACGGCGTGCGAACCGGTGCCGACGTAGACGTTGTTCTTGGCCGGGGCCAGCACGCCGGGCGCCAGGTCCGTACGGTCCGGCACCAGGCCCACCGAGATCAGCTTGAGGCGCTCCCCGCGGAAGACGGTCCACGCGCCCGGGGCCGGCGTGCAGCCGCGCACGACGCGGTCGGCGCGCAGGGCGGGGGCCGTCCAGTCGATCCGGGCGTCCTCCACCGTGATCTTGGGAGCGAGGGAGATCCCCTCGGCGGGCTGCTCGACGGCGCGCAGGGTGCCGTCCTCGATCCCGTCCATCGTCGCGGCCAGCAGCCCGGCGCCGGCGAAGGCGAGCCGGGTGAGCAGGTCCCCGCTGGTGTCGGTCGGGCGGATCTCCTCGGTCAGGATCCCGTAGACCGGGCCGGAGTCCAGACCTTCCTCGATCTGGAAGGTGGAGGCGCCGGTGAGCTGGTCCCCCGCCATGATCGAGTGCTGGACGGGCGCCGCGCCGCGCCAGGCGGGCAGCAGCGAGAAGTGCAGGTTGACCCATCCGCGCCGGGGGATCTCCAGGGCGCTCTTGGGGATCAGTGCCCCGTAGGCGACGACGGGGCAGCAGTCCGGGTCGATCTCGCGCAACCGTGCCTGGAAGTCGGGGTCGCGCGGCCGGACCGGCTTGAGCACCTCGATGCCCGCCTCCTCGGCGCGCTCGGCGACGGGGCTGGCGACGAGCCGGCGGCCGCGGCCGGCGGGAGCGTCGGGCCGGGTGACGACGGCCGCGACCTCGTGCCGCCCGGAGGCGATGAGGGCGTCCAGGGCGGGCACGGCGACTTCGGGGGTGCCTGCGAAGACGAGCTTCACTGGGTCCTACCTCGCTCTCTCGGCTGTCAGCAGCGCACCAGTCTATGGGGCGGGCGCCCGGGACCGCACCGGTGGGCGACCGGGGGCGTGCGCACGCACACGCGCCCCTCGCATATACCGACACGCCCCCCGAGCGTGACCTGTTCGCCGGGTGGGGCGTTGGTCAAGAGAGATTGACCCCAACGGGCCGCCTTCGCGCACGGTTGCCGCGGCCCGATCCGCCCTTCAGCACCGGTTCGAGAGGCTTCTTCATGGCCGACCACGCCACCCACGACGCCCAAGCCCGGGCCAGCCTGCACCTGCTGGTGCGAGACATCGAGCGGGTTCGCCGGCAAGTGGATGCCCTGCGTACGCTCACCGCCCAGCTCGGCAATGTGTACCGCCCGCGCCGCTCCGGTCCCTCCACGGGTTTCGTCGTCTACGGCCGGGCGCCCGCGCCCACCGTGCGCCTCGCCCAGGAGCTGCGGGACAGTGTGGAGACGCTGGTCACCGCGGCCGTGGACTTCGACCGCTCACTCGGCTTCTCGTGGGACGCGGTCGGCTCGGCGCTGGGTGTCACCAAGCAGGCGGTGCACCGGCGCTACGGGGCGCGCCGCGCGCAGGCCGCCGAGGCCGCGGAGGTGCCGGCCGAGGCGACGACGACCAGGACCATGGGTCCGCTGCCGACGATCCCTGCGGCCCGGTCGGTCCCGCCGCAGCCGGTGCGCGAGGAGTCCCAGGCCGTGACGGCCCCCCGCTCCCCCGCCTTCCCCGGCCCCCGCAACGGCTGACCCCGGGCGTCGGGTCGCCGACCCCCGACGCCTGCCGGACACCGCCGCCCGGCGCTCCCCGCGCCCATGCCCGTGCCCGCGAACGCCGGGCGGAGCCGATGTGCCGGCTCCGCCCGGCGTTCGTGTCGTTCATTCGTGTTGTTCATTCGTGTTGTTCAGAGGGCCCGGAGCCCCGACGCCGGTTCGGGTCGCAGCCCCGCCGGTCCGGTGGGCCGTCAGCCGATCTCGAGCGGGTCGATCCTGACCCGCACGGCGTCCGCCGCCGGGACCCCGCGCGCCATCCGCGCCGCCTGCGCGGCCTTCAGGGCCGCCGCCAGCGCCGCCCCGCTCCCCGGCGGTACCCGCACCAGCGCCCGCTCCCCCGGCGACGGCTCGCCGCGCCGCCCCGGCAACGGCACCGGGCCCAGGATCTCCGCGTCCGGCGGCAGTCCGGCTCCGGCGAGGAACGCCTCCACCGCCTCGCCCCGGCCGGCCACCGCCGCCATCCTGGACACCGGCGGGAACCCGAGCTCGGCCCGCTCCGCGAGTTCCCGGACGGCGTGTCCGACCGGGTCCCACCGCACCAGCGCCTGGACCGGCCGCAGCGTCGGCTCGGCGACGACCACGACCTGCCCTTCCCCCCGTACCAGCGAGGCGGCGGCGATCCAGCGCCGCAGCGCGTCCTCCCCGGCCCGCAGATCGGGGCGGGACAGCATGGCCCAGCCGTCCAGCAGCAGGGCCGCCGCATACCCGGCGCCGGCCGCGACCGGTTCGGCGCCGGGAGTGCTCACCACCAGCGCCGGCCGGTCCGGCACCTCGTCCAGGACGTGGTCGCGCCCGGAGGTCCGTACGGGCACGGCCGGGAAGGCCCGGCCCAGTTCCTCGGCGGTCCGCCGGGCGCCGACGACCTGGGCCCGCAGCCGGAAAGAGCCGCACTCCTCGCAGTGCCAGGAGGGTTCGGGCCGCCCGCACCAGCCGCAGGTGAGGTCCTGCGCGTCGGGCGCCTCCAGCGGCCCCGCGCAGGCCGTGCAGCGGGCCGGCGTGCGGCACCGCTCGCACGCCAGCCGGGGCACGTAGCCGCGCCGCGGCACCTGGACCAGGACCGGCCCGGTCTTCAGGCCCTCGCGTACGGTCTCCCACGCCAGGCTGGGCAGGCGCGCGGCCCGGGCCGCCTCGTCGCGGGCCAGCAGTTCGTCGCCCACCGTCCTGATCCGCGGGGCGTACTGCCGCACCGTCTCCCGGTCGGCGACCAGCGGCCGCGCCCACCCTGTCTCGACGAGCTGGGCGGCCTCCACGGTGCAGCTCGTGCTCCCGGCCAGGAAGCCGCAGCCGTCGCTGACGGCGCGCAGTTCCAGGACCTCGCGGACGTGCGGGAAGGGGGCGCGGTCGTCGCTGTGGCTGGAATCCCCGTCGTCCCAGACGGCGACCAGTCCGAGGTCCCGTACGGGCGCGAACATGGCCGCGCGCGTGCCGACGACGGCCCGCACCGAGCCCCGGCTCACGGCGAGCCACTGCCGGTAGCGCTTCTCCGGCCCGGACTCGGCGGTCAGCAGCGCGTGCCGTCCCGTGCCGAGCAGCGCCGTGAGCGCGGAGTCCACGCGCGCGGCGGTGCGTCCGTCGGGTACGACGGCGAGGGCTCCCCGTCCGGAGGCGAGGGTCGCGGCCATGGCGCGGGCCAGCTCGTCGGCCCAGCCGGGGCCGGGCAGGGCGGTCCACACGGCGCGCGGTGCGGCGCCGGTGGCGAGGGCCCGCAGGAAGGCGGGGCCCGCGCCGTAGCGCTGCCAGCCGGCCGGTTCGGGGGCGGCGGGCGGGGGCAGCGGCTCGGGTGACGGCTTGGCCTCGGCGCGGGCGCTGCGCGCGGGCAGCGCGAGCTGGAGTACGTCGGCCAGGCTGCCCGCGTACCGGTCGGCGACGGCCCGGGCGAGGGCGAGCATGCGCGGGGTGAGCACCACCTCGGGCGACACGACGTGGGCGAGGGCGGCCAGCGCCCCGTTGTAGTCGGACTCGGCACGCCGTTCGACGATGAAGCCGTCGATCAGGCCGCCGCCCTCGCGCCGGCCGCCGTGCACCTGGTGGGCGCCTGCCCCGAAGCGGACCCGGACGCGCACGCCGGGCTGCGCGGCCTCCGAGAGTTCGGCCGGGACCGCGTAGTCCCAGAGCTGGTCGAGGTGGAGCACGCCCTTGTTCACGAGGACGCGGGCCACGGGACGTTCCTCGGCGAGGGCGGCGCCGCGCCAGGTGCGGGGCTTCGCCTTGGGCGCCTTGGCCTTCGCCTCGGCGACCATCTCCCGGATCAGCGCCAGCTGCTCCGGCGGGGAATCGTTCGCGCTGCTCACATCAGCATTCTTACCAAAGACCTCTGACAGGCAGGGCATGCGGACGGCCCCGGACCACAGGGGTCCGGGGCCGTCCGTCGCGAGCGGTGGGGCCTAGAGGCCCGCGGCCGCGCGCAGTGCGTCCACGCGGTCGGTGCGCTCCCAGGTGAAGTCCGGCAGCTCTCGGCCGAAGTGGCCGTAGGCGGCGGTCTGGGCGTAGATCGGGCGCAGCAGGTCGAGGTCGCGGATGATGGCGGCCGGGCGGAGGTCGAAGACCTCGGCGATGGCTTCCTCGATCTTCTGGGTCTCGACCTTGGCGGTGCCGAACGTCTCGACGAACAGGCCGACGGGCTCGGCCTTGCCGATGGCGTAGGCGACCTGGACCTCGCAGCGCGAGGCGAGGCCCGCGGCGACGACGTTCTTGGCGACCCAGCGCATGGCGTAGGCGGCGGAGCGGTCGACCTTCGAGGGGTCCTTGCCGGAGAAGGCGCCGCCGCCGTGGCGGGCCATGCCGCCGTAGGTGTCGATGATGATCTTGCGGCCGGTGAGGCCGGCGTCGCCCATCGGGCCGCCGATCTCGAAGCGGCCGGTGGGGTTCACCAGCAGCCGGTAGCCCTCGGTGTCCAGCTTGATGCCGTCCTCGATGAGCTGGGCCAGCACGTGCTCGACGACGAACTCGCGGATGTCGGGAGCGAGCAGCGAGTCCAGGTCGATGTCGGAGGCGTGCTGCGAGGAGACGACCACCGTGTCGAGGCGGACGGCCTTGTCGCCGTCGTACTCGATGGTGACCTGGGTCTTGCCGTCGGGGCGCAGGTAGGGGATGGTCCCGTTCTTGCGGACCTCGGAGAGCCGCTTGGAGAGCCGGTGCGCCAGGTGGATCGGCAGCGGCATCAGCTCGGGGGTCTCGTCGCAGGCGTAGCCGAACATCAGGCCCTGGTCGCCGGCGCCCTGCTTGTCGAGCTCGTCCTCATCGCCCTCGACCCGCTTCTCGTAGGCGGTGTCGACGCCCTGCGCGATGTCGGGGGACTGCGCGCCGATGGAGACGGAGACGCCGCAGGAGGCGCCGTCGAAGCCCTTCTTCGAGGAGTCGTAGCCGATCTCGAGGATCTTGTCGCGGACGAGCTGCGCGATCGGCGCGTAGGCCTTCGTCGTCACCTCTCCCGCGATGTGCACGAGACCCGTGGTGATGAGGGTCTCCACCGCGACTCGCGAGGTGGGGTCCTCGGTGAGGAGGGCGTCGAGGATCGTGTCGCTGATCTGGTCAGCGATCTTGTCGGGGTGGCCCTCGGTGACGGACTCCGAGGTGAACAGACGACGGGACACAACGCTCCCTGGGGTTGCAGCGGCTGCTGGCTGATCATGTGGTGGAACCGCACCAGAGGCTGCGCCTGATCACGTTCCGGATGCAGTTTATCGGTTGCCACCGTTCGGCGGTCCACCCGTCTCGCCTTATGGGAGCCGTGTGACCTGCGGCACTCCATTCTGGCGTACCGGGGTGGCGAGGAGAAGGGAGGCGTGTCAGGCGCGTCGTACCGGCAGGCGGGCTCCGACCTGGTCCCACACCAGATCCGCCAGAGCTTCCTTCGGACCATGGGGAACAGGAAGTTCGGAGCCGTCCGAGGCAAGGATCACAGCCTCGTTATCCTCCGAACCGAAGGTCTTGCTCTCCCCCACCTCATTGACGACGAGGAGATCGCAGCCCTTGCGCCGGAGCTTGGCCCGGCCGTTCGCCAGCACGTCGTCGGTCTCGGCGGCGAAGCCCACGACGACCTGCCCCTCCCGGGCACGGTCGGCGGAGATCTCCGCCAGGACGTCGGGATTGCGCACCAGGGCGACGGGCTCGGGCTCCTCCCCGTCCTTCTTCTTGATCTTCCCGCCCGCGTACCGGGCGGGCCGGAAGTCGGCCACGGCCGCGGCCATGACCACGGCGTCCGCGTCCGCCGCGGCCTTCAGGACCGCCTCCCGCAGCTGCACGGCCGTGCCCACGCGTACGACGTCCACCCCGGCCGGGTCGGCCAGCGCGGTGTTGGCCGCCACCAGGGTGACCCGGGCGCCGCGCGCCACGGCGGTGCGGGCGAGGGCGTACCCCTGCTTGCCGGAGGAGCGGTTGCCGAGGAAGCGCACGGGGTCCAGGGGCTCGCGGGTGCCGCCCGCGCTGATCACCACGTGCCGTCCGGCGAGGTCCGGTGCGGCCGCTCCGCGGGCCAGGACGCTCCGGCACACCTCGAAGATCTCCTCGGGGTCGGGCAGCCGGCCCTTGCCGGTGTCCTTGCCGGTCAGCCGGCCCACGGCGGGCTCGACGACCACGGCTCCGCGGCGGCGCAGGGTGGCCACGTTCTCCTGGGTGGCCGGGTGCTCCCACATCTCGGTGTGCATGGCGGGCGCGAAGACCACCGGGCAGCGGGCCGTGAGCAGGGTGTTGGTCAGCAGGTCGTCGGCGAGCCCGTGGGCCGCCTTCGCCAGCATGTCGGCGGTGGCCGGGGCGACCACGACCAGGTCGGCGGACTGCCCGATGCGCACGTGCGGCACCTCGTGGACGGTCTCCCACACGGCGGTGGAGGCGGGGTTGCCGGACAGGGCGGCCCAGGTGGCCTCGCCGACGAAGTTCAGGGAGGCCGCCGTGGGCACCACCCGCACCTCGTGTCCGGACTCGGTCAGCCGGCGCAGCAGCTCGCACGCCTTGTAGGCGGCGATTCCGCCGCTCACCCCCAGCACGACCTTGGGCTTGGCCATCCGTACACATCCCTTCGACAAGCTCGAACAAGCTCGACAGTACCCATGACACACCACAGGCCCGGCAGATGGTCTGCCGGGCCTGTGGGACAAGGAATGATCGGTGCTTACTGGGCCGGGGCCTCGATGGCCTCGGAGGTCAGCAGACCCGCGTTGATCTCGCGCAGCGCGATCGAAAGCGGCTTCTCGTGGACGTGGGTGTCCACCAGCGGGCCGACGTACTCGAGCAGGCCCTCACCGAGCTGCGAGTAGTACGCGTTGATCTGACGCGCGCGCTTGGCCGCGTAGATCACGAGGCTGTACTTCGAGTCCGTGGCCTCGAGCAGCTCGTCGATCGGCGGGTTGATGATGCCCTCGGGCGCAGTAATGGAAGAGGACACGCTCTACCTTCCGAAGATGGGGGAAAGACCGGGCCGATCGGCTACTGATGACTCAGGAACATCGATCGACGGTCAGACAACATTCATCAAGGCTAGCAGCTCACGGGCCACGTCCTCGACGGAGGTGTTGACAAGGGTGGTGTCGAACTCGGATTCGGCAGCGAGTTCGGTCTTGGCCGCCGCGAGCCTGCGCTCGATGACCTCGGCCGATTCGGTGCCCCGGCCCGTGAGCCGGCGGACCAGTTCGTCCCAGCCGGGAGGGGCCAGGAAGACGAGCTGGGCGTCGGGCATCGACGCGCGGACGAGTCGTGCGCCCTGGAGGTCGATCTCCAGCAGGACCGGCTCGCCCTTGTCGAGGCGTTCCAGCACCGCGCCGCGCGGTGTGCCGTAGCGGTTGCCCGCAAACTCGGCCCACTCCAGCAGCTCGCCGTTGGCGATCAGCTTGTCGAACTCGTCGTCGTTGACGAAGAAGTACTGGACTCCGTGTCGCTCACCGGGCCGCGGCTTGCGGGTGGTGGCCGACACCGAGAGCCAGACCTCGGGGTGGACCTTGCGCATATGCGCGACGACCGTGCTCTTGCCGACCCCCGAAGGGCCGGAGAGCACGGTCAGCCGCGGACGAACCTCTGCTGCCATAGAGCGATTATCCAGGTTCCAGAGACTGCCTGAGAACGCCGGAAGCACTCCGGGCGACGCGTCAGCCGGCAGGAGTGCCGAACTCACGCTCCAGAGAGGCGATCTGGTTGGAGCCGAGACCTCGAACACGCCGGGACTCGGAGATGCCGAGGCGCTCCATGATCTGCTTGGCGCGCACCTTGCCCACGCCAGGCAGGGACTCCAGCAGGGCGGAGACCTTCATCTTGCCGATGACGTCGTTCTCCTGGCCCGTCTTGATGACCTCCTGGAGGGAGGCGCCGGAGTGCTTGAGTCGATTCTTCACCTCGGCCCGCTCCCGGCGAGCCGCGGCGGCCTTTTCGAGCGCGGCTGCGCGCTGTTCAGGGGTAAGGGGCGGAAGAGCCACGCCTACGTCACCTCGGATGTCGAACTGTCGGATACGGACCGGTGGGCAACCCATGGGCACCCCACCTGGCAAGCTCCCGAACAGCGGTCTTGCTCGTTCGCTGCTCGTTCACTCTGCTCGGAGACTAGCGGCCAACACCGCTCCAGTCAGCGAGAACGGACGAAAAGTCCTGGTCAGCCTCCACTGAACCGTACATCACGGACAAAATACCCCTGTTTTGTCCGGTGAAAGCCGTTCGATTTTCGTCAAAGCTTCCGGGAGCTCCCCGTGCGGACGGCGCCGATGGTGACGCACGTCACGCGATGCGGCGCCGCTACGCCGACACGACGGCCCGGATCTCCTGCGCGAAGGCGGCCGCGGCGGCCCGCAGCGCCGCGCCGTCCGGCCCGTGCTTCAGCACGCCCCGCGACACGTTCGGCACGACGTTGCGCACGGCCTTGCCGAAGACGGCCGGCAGGTCCGCCGCCGTCGCCCCCTGCGCCCCGATCCCCGGCGCCAGCAGCGGCCCGTTGATGTCCAGGTCGAAGGAGGACAGGTCGCCCAGCGTGGCTCCGACGACGGCGCCGAAGGAGCCCATCGGCTCGGCGCCCGCGTTCTCGGCCGCCAGGTGCGCCAGTATCGTCGCCCCGACCGACCGGCCGTCCGCGCGGACCGCCCGCTGGACCTCGGCCCCTTCCGGGTTCGAGGTCAGGGCCAGCACGAACAGTCCCGACCCGGACTCCCGCGCCAGCGCCACGGCGGGCTGCAGCGAGCCGTAGCCCAGGTACGGCGAGACCGTCAGCGCGTCGGAGAAGAGCGGGGAGGCCGGGTCCAGGAAGGCCGAGGCGTACGCGGCCATGGTCGAGCCGATGTCGCCGCGCTTGGCGTCCATCACGACCAGCGCGCCCGCGGCGCGGGCGTCCGCGACCGCACGCTCCAGTACCGCCACGCCCCGCGAGCCGAAGCGCTCGAAGAAGGCGGCCTGCGGCTTGAAGACCGCCACCGAGTCCGCGAGCGCCTCGACGACCGTGCGGGAGAAGCGCTCCAGGCCCGCCACGTCGTCGTCCAGGCCCCACTGGGCCAGCAGCGCCGCGTGCGGGTCGATGCCCACGCACAGCGGGCCGCGGGAGTCCATCGCCTCGCGCAGGCGGGTACCGAACGGGGTCACAGGGCTCACTTCGCGGCCTTTCGGGTCTCGGCGCCCACCGCTTCGGCGAGCGTCGCGTACGGGCTTGCGGCCAGGCGCGCCGCCAGACCCTTGTGGATGGCCCGGGCGTAGAACGGGCCCTCGTAGATGAAGGCGCTGTAGCCCTGGACCAGGGTGGCGCCGGCGAGGATCCGCTGCCAGGCGTCCTCGGCGTTCTCGATGCCCCCGACGCCGACGAGGACCAGCCGGTCCCCCACACGGGCGTACAGGCGGCGCAGGACCTCCAGCGAGCGCTGCTTGACCGGGGCGCCGGACAGGCCGCCGGTCTCCTTGACCAGCTCGGGCGGGGAGGTCAGCCCGAGGCCCTCGCGGGCGATCGTGGTGTTGGTCGCGATGATGCCGTCCAGGCCGAGCTCCAGGGCCAGGTCGGCGACCGCGTCGACGTCCTCGTCCGCCAGGTCCGGGGCGATCTTGACCAGCAACGGCACCCGGCGGTCGGTCACCACGCGGTCCGCGGCCTCGCGCACGGCCGCCAGCAGAGGCCGCAGGGACTCCGTGGCCTGGAGGTTGCGCAGCCCCGGGGTGTTCGGGGAGGAGACGTTGACGACGAGGTAGTCGGCGTGCCGGGCGAGGCGCTCGGTAGAGGCGACGTAGTCCGCCACCGCCTCCTCCTCGGGCACGACCTTCGTCTTGCCGATGTTGACGCCGACGACCGTCCTGAAGACCGGGCTACGGGCGGCCAGGCGGGCGGCGACGGCCGCCGAGCCCTCGTTGTTGAAGCCCATCCGGTTGATCAGCGCGCGGTCCGCGACCAGCCGGAACAGCCGCTTCCTGGGGTTGCCCGGCTGCGCCTCGGCGGTGACGGTGCCGATCTCGACGTGGTCGAAGCCGAGCATCGACATGCCGTCGATGGCGACGGCGTTCTTGTCGAAGCCGGCCGCGAGGCCGAAGGGGCCGTGCATGCGCAGGCCGAGGGCCTCGGTGCGCAGTTCGCAGAAGCGCGGGGCGAGCCATGCCGCGGCGAAGGTGCGCAGCACGGGGACGCGGGCGGCCAGGCGGATCCAGCGGAAGGCGAGGTGGTGCGCCTGCTCCGGGTCCATCCGCTTGAAGACCAGGTGGAAGAAGAGTTTGTACATCGTCGGGAGGATCCCCTAGCGCTCATGGAAAGGGGGACACCGCGGTGAAGCCGGTGTCCCCCTCCCCGTGTCATCCGGGCTGTTCGGGCGGTCAGTCGCGGGCTGCGGTCAGGTGCTCCGCGTGCTCCTGGAGGGAGCGGACGCCCACGCCGCCGTGGCTCAGGGCCTCGATGCCCTGGACGGCCGCGGCGAGCGCCTGGACCGTCGTCAGGCACGGGACGCTGCGCGCCACGGCCGCCGTGCGGATCTCGTAGCCGTCGAGGCGGCCGCCGGTGCCGTACGGGGTGTTGACGATCAGGTCGACCTGCCCGTCGTGGATCAGCTGGACGATGGTCTTCTCGCCGTCGGGGCCCTCGCCCTCGCTGAGCTTGCGCACGACCGTGGCGTTGATGCCGTTGCGGCGCAGCACCTCGGCGGTGCCGGAGGTGGCCATCAGCTCGAAGCCGTGGGCGACGAGCTCGCGCGCCGGGAAGATCATCGAGCGCTTGTCGCGGTTGGCGACGGAGATGAAGGCGCGGCCCTTGGTGGGCAGCGGGCCGTAGGCGCCGGCCTGCGACTTGGCGTACGCCGTGCCGAAGACGGCGTCGATGCCCATGACCTCGCCGGTGGAGCGCATCTCCGGGCCGAGGACGGTGTCCACGCCCCGCCCGTGGATGTCGCGGAAGCGCGACCACGGCATGACGGCCTCCTTGACGGAGATCGGCGCGTCGATCGGCAGGGTGCCGCCGTCGCCGGTCTTCGGCAGCAGGCCCTCGGCGCGCAGCTCGGCGATGGTGGTGCCGAGCGAGATGCGGGCGGCGGCCTTCGCGAGCGGGACGGCGGTCGCCTTCGAGGTGAAGGGGACGGTCCGGGAGGCGCGCGGGTTGGCCTCCAGGACGTAGAGGATGTCACCGGCCATCGCGAACTGGATGTTGATCAGGCCGCGTACGCCGACGCCCTTGGCGATGGCCTCGGTGGAGGCGCGCAGGCGCTTGATGTCGAAGCCGCCGAGGGTGATCGGGGGCAGCGCGCAGGCGGAGTCGCCGGAGTGGATGCCGGCTTCCTCGATGTGCTCCATGACGCCGCCGAGGTAGAGCTCGGTGCCGTCGTACAGGGCGTCGACGTCGATCTCGATGGCGTCGTCGAGGAAGCGGTCGACCAGCACGGGGCGGGTCGGGGAGATCTCGGTGGACTCGGCGATGTACGCCTCCAGCCGGGTCTCGTCGTAGACGATCTCCATGCCGCGGCCACCGAGCACGTACGAGGGGCGGACCAGGACCGGGTAGCCGATCTCGTCGGCGATCGCCTTCGCACCCGTGAAGGTGGTGGCGGTGCCGTGCTTGGGGGCGGGCAGCCCCGCCTCGGCGAGGACCCGGCCGAAGGCGCCGCGGTCCTCGGCGGCGTGGATGGCCTCCGGCGAGGTGCCGACGACGGGCACGCCGTTGTCCTTGAGCGCCTGGGCCAGGCCGAGCGGGGTCTGGCCGCCGAGCTGGACGATGACACCGGCGATGGGGCCGGCCAGCGACTCGGCGTGGACGATCTCCAGCACGTCCTCGAGCGTCAGGGGCTCGAAGTACAGGCGGTCGGAGGTGTCGTAGTCGGTGGAGACGGTCTCCGGGTTGCAGTTGACCATCACGGTCTCGTAGCCGGCGTCGCTGAGCGCGAAGGAGGCGTGGACGCAGGAGTAGTCGAACTCGATGCCCTGGCCGATGCGGTTCGGGCCGGAGCCCAGGATGATGACCGCGGGCTTCTCGCGGGGGGCGACCTCGGACTCCTCGTCGTAGGAGGAGTAGAAGTACGGGGTCTTCGCGGCGAACTCGGCGGCGCAGGTGTCGACCGTCTTGTAGACCGGGCGGACGCCGAGCGCGTGGCGGACCTCGCGCACGACGTCTTCGCGCAGGCCGCGGATCTCGGCGATCTGGGCGTCGGAGAAGCCGTGGCGCTTGGCCTCCGCGAGCAGCTCGGGGTGGAGCTTGTCGGCGGCGGCCAGCTCGTCCGCGATCTCCTTGATGAGGAAGAGCTGGTCGACGAACCAGGGGTCGATCTTCGTGGACTCGAAGACCTCTTCCTGGGTGGCGCCGGCGCGGATGGCCTGCATGACGGTGTTGATGCGGCCGTCGGTCGGGCGGACGGCGGTGGCGAGCAGCTCGGCCTTGTCGCCGGGCTCGCCGACGAAGGTGAACTGCGAGCCCTTCTTCTCCAGGGAGCGCAGGGCCTTCTGGAGGGCCTCGGTGAAGTTGCGGCCGATGGCCATGGCCTCGCCCACCGACTTCATGGTGGTGGTGAGGGTGGCGTCGGCGGCCGGGAACTTCTCGAACGCGAAGCGCGGGGCCTTGACGACGACGTAGTCGAGGGTCGGCTCGAAGGAGGCCGGGGTCTTCTCGGTGATGTCGTTCGGGACCTCGTCGAGCGTGTAGCCGATGGCCAGCTTGGCTGCAATCTTGGCGATCGGGAAGCCGGTCGCCTTGGAGGCGAGCGCCGAGGAGCGCGAGACGCGCGGGTTCATCTCGATCACGATGACGCGGCCGTCGGCCGGGTCGATCGCGAACTGGATGTTGCAGCCGCCGGTGTCGACGCCGACCTCGCGGATGATCGCGATGCCGATGTCGCGCAGCCGCTGGTACTCGCGGTCGGTCAGCGTCATGGCCGGGGCGACGGTGATCGAGTCGCCGGTGTGGACGCCCATCGGGTCGAAGTTCTCGATGGAGCAGACGACGACCACGTTGTCCTTGGTGTCGCGCATCAGCTCCAGCTCGTACTCCTTCCAGCCGAGGATGGACTCCTCCAGGAGCACCTCGGTGGTCGGGGAGAGCGTGAGGCCCTGGCCGGCGATGCGGCGCAGCTCCTCCTCGTCGTGGGCGAAGCCGGAGCCGGCGCCGCCCATGGTGAAGGAGGGGCGCACGACGACGGGGTAGCCGCCCAGGGTGTCGACGCCCTTGATGACGTCATCCATCGAGTGGCAGATGACCGAGCGGGCGGACTCGCCGTAGCCGATCTTGGCCTTGACGGCCTCGACCACGCCCTTGAAGAGGTCGCGGTCCTCGCCCTTGTTGATGGCCTCGACGTTGGCGCCGATGAGCTCGACCCCGTACTTCTCCAGCACGCCCTGCTCGTGCATGGAGATGGCGGTGTTGAGCGCGGTCTGGCCGCCGAGGGTCGGGAGCAGCGCGTCGGGGCGCTCCTTCGCGATGATCTTCTCGACGAACTCGGGGGTGATCGGCTCGACGTACGTGGCGTCGGCGATCTCCGGGTCGGTCATGATCGTCGCGGGGTTGGAGTTCACCAGGATGACCCGCAGGCCCTCGGCCTTGAGGATGCGGCAGGCCTGGGTGCCGGAGTAGTCGAACTCGGCGGCCTGACCGATGACGATCGGGCCGGAGCCGATGACCAGGACGGACTGGATATCGGTGCGCTTAGGCACGCTCGGCCTCCATCGGGGCGGTGTTCATCAAAGACGTGAAGCGGTCGAAGAGGTAGGCGGCGTCGTGCGGGCCGGCAGCCGCTTCGGGGTGGTACTGGACGGAGAAGGCCGGCTGGTCGAGCAGCTGGAGGCCTTCGACGACGTTGTCGTTCAGGCAGACGTGGGAGACCTCGGCGCGGCCGTAGGGGGTCTCGGAGACCTTGTCGAGGGGCGCGTCGACGGCGAAGCCGTGGTTGTGCGCCGTGATCTCGACCTTGCCGGTGGTGCGGTCCTGGACCGGCTGGTTGATGCCGCGGTGGCCGTACTTCAGCTTGTAGGTGCCGAAGCCGAGCGCGCGGCCCAGGATCTGGTTGCCGAAGCAGATGCCGAACAGGGGCGTCTTGCGTTCCAGCACGCCCCGCATGACGGAGACGGCGTGGTCGGCGGTGGCCGGGTCGCCCGGGCCGTTGGAGAAGAACACGCCGTCCGGCCGGACCGCGTAGACGTCCTCGACGGTGGCGGTGGCGGGCAGCACGTGCACCTCGATGCCGCGCTCGGCCATCCGGTGCGGGGTCATGCCCTTGATGCCGAGGTCCACGGCGGCGACGGTGAACTTCTTCTCGCCGATCGCGGGGACGACGTACGCCTCCTTGGTGGAGACCTCGGCGGAGAGGTGGGCGCCCTTCATCTGCGGGGCGTCCTGGACGCGGGCCAGCAGCGTCGCGTCGTCGGCGACGGCCCCGCCCGAGAAGATGCCGACGCGCATGGCGCCGCGCTCGCGCAGGTGGCGGGTCAGGGCGCGGGTGTCGACCCCGCAGATGCCGACGACGCCCTGCGCGGCCAGCTCCTCGTCCAGCGACCGCCGGGAGCGCCAGTTGGAGGGGACGCGGGCGGGGTCCCGCACGACGTAGCCGGCCACCCAGATGCGGGAGGACTCGTGGTCCTCGTCGTTGACGCCGGTGTTGCCCACGTGCGGGGCGGTCATCACGACGACCTGGCGGTGGTACGACGGGTCGGTGAGGGTCTCCTGGTAGCCGGTCATGCCGGTGGAGAACACGGCCTCGCCGAAGGTCTCCCCCTGGGCACCGTAGGCACGGCCGCGGAAGATCCGACCGTCCTCCAGGACGAGTACGGCGGGAGCTTTGGCTGCTCCCCTGGTGGAGGTCGTCATCGTTCGGCGCCTTCCGTCGTGATGGATGAGTCGGATGAGTTCATGAGGTTGATCGCCTCGACCCAGGCGGCGTGCTCGGCCGCGCGGTCGGAGCGGAATCCGGAGTCGATCAGCTTGTCGCCGTGCGCCCAGGTGACGACGAGCAGACCGCCCTCGGTGAGTACCTTGCCCGCGATTCCCTTGTCGAGGCGGGCGCCGCGCAGCTGCGCGGCCGGTACGAAGAAGTCGCCGGCCCCCGGACGGACCACGTCGAGGCCCGCGTCGGTGAGCGTGAGCTCGACCCGGCTGCGCAGGCCCAGACCGTGGGCGACGATCCGGTCGAGCCACTGCCCGGCGGTGGTCGACCCGTGGTAGCGGCCGGTCAGGGCCAGCCGGTGGGCGGGCAGGCCCTCGGGGGCGGCGGGCAGCTCCGGCAGGTCGTTCTGCAGGGCGCCGCGCCATTTCCAGCCCTGCCGCATCAGCCAGTACACGAACGCGATGAAGACGATCAGGCCGATCACCCAGGCGATGCGGGCGCCGACGCTGGTCACCTCCGCCGACTGTCGCTCCGCGGCCTCGGCGGCCAGTTGGATCACTGCAGGTGTCACGCCAGTTTCCCGTCCACGACCGTTGCCCGGCCCCGCAGGAAGGTGTGAGTGACGCGCCCCGGCAGCTCGCGGCCCTCGTAGGGCGTGTTGCGGCTGCGGGAGGCGAAGTGTGCGGGGTCCACGACACCACGGTACGAGGTATCGACCAAGGTCAGGTTCGCGGGTTCACCTGCCGAGACGGGACGGCCGTGGTTCGCCAGGCTGCCGATGCGCGCCGGGGCGAAGGACATCCGTTCGGCGACGCCCGCCCAGTCGAGCAGCCCCGTCTCGACCATCGTCTGCTGGACGACGGAGAGCGCGGTCTCCAGTCCGACCATGCCCATGGCCGCGGCGGCCCACTCGCAGTCCTTGTCCTCGTGCGGGTGCGGGGCGTGGTCGGTGGCGACGATGTCGATCGTGCCGTCGGCGAGCGCCTCGCGCAGGGCCGTGACATCGGCTTCCGTGCGCAGCGGCGGGTTGACCTTGTAGACCGCGTTGTAGGAGCGGACGAGCTCGTCGGTGAGGAGCAGGTGGTGGGGGGTGACCTCGGCGGTGACGTCGATGCCGCGGGACTTGGCCCAGCGGACGATCTCGACGGAGCCGGCGGTGGAGAGGTGGCAGATGTGCACGCGGGAGCCGACGTGCTCGGCGAGCAGGACGTCCCGGGCGATGATCGACTCCTCGGCGACGGCCGGCCAGCCGCCCAGCCCCAGCTCGGCGGAGACGACGCCCTCGTTCATCTGGGCGCCCTCGGTCAGCCGGGGCTCCTGGGCGTGCTGGGCGACGACCCCGCCGAAGGCCTTCACGTACTCCAGGGCGCGGCGCATGATCACGGCGTCGTCGACGCACTTGCCGTCGTCGGAGAAGACGGTGACGGCGGCGGCGGAGTCGTGCATGGCGCCCAGCTCGGCGAGCTGCTTGCCCTCGAGGCCGACGGTGACGGCGCCGATGGGCTGCACGTCGCAGTAGCCGGACTCCTTGCCCAGGCGCCAGACCTGCTCGACGACGCCGGCGGTGTCGGCGACGGGGAAGGTGTTCGCCATGGCGAAGACGGCGGTGTATCCGCCGGAGGCGGCGGCGCGGGTGCCGGTCAGGACGGTCTCGGAGTCCTCGCGGCCGGGCTCGCGCAGGTGGGTGTGCAGGTCGACGAGGCCGGGGAGGAGGACCTGGCCCTCGGCCTCGATGACGGTCGCACCGTCGGCGGACAGGCCCCGGCCGACCTCGGCGATGGTCTCGCCGTCGATCAGGACGTCCTGCGCGTCGCCGCCGAGGACCTTCGCGCCGCGGATAAGGATCTTGCTCATGGTTACTTGGTCTCCTCGGTGCGCGCGGCGGGGGTGGGGGTGACGGCGGGCTCGGAACCTCCGAGCAGCAGGTACAGGACGGCCATGCGGGTGGAGACGCCGTTGGCGACCTGCTCGACGGCCGTGCAGCGGTCGGAGTCGGCGACCTCGGCGGTGATCTCCATGCCGCGGTTCATCGGGCCGGGGTGCATCACGATGGCGTGCTCGGGCATCTTCGCCATGCGGTCGCCGTCGAGCCCGTAGCGGCGGGAGTACTCCCGCTCGGTCGGGAAGAAGGCGGCGTTCATGCGTTCGCGCTGCACACGCAGCATCATCACCGCATCGGACTTCGGCAGCACCTCGTCGAGGTTGTAGGAGACCTCGCACGGCCAGCTCTCGACGCCGATCGGGACCAGCGTCGGCGGGGCCACCACGGTGACCTCGGCGCCCAGGGTGTGCAGCAGCTGGACGTTGGAGCGGGCGACCCGGCTGTGGAGGACGTCTCCGACGATGGTGATGCGGCGGCCGTTCAGGTCCTTGCCGAGGCCCGCGTCCCGACCGACGAGGCGGCGGCGCATGGTGAAGGCGTCCAGCAGGGCCTGGGTGGGGTGCTCGTGGGTGCCGTCGCCGGCGTTGACCACGGCGGAGTCGATCCAGCCGGAGGTCGCGAGCCGGTAGGGGGCGCCGGAGGCGTGGTGGCGGATGACGACGGCGTCGGCGCCCATCGCCTCCAGGGTGAGCGCGGTGTCCTTCAGGGATTCGCCCTTGGAGACGGAGGAGCCCTTGGCGGAGAAGTTGATGACGTCGGCGGAGAGCCGCTTGGCGGCCGCCTCGAAGGAGATCCGGGTGCGGGTGGAGTCCTCGAAGAAGAGGTTGACGACGGTGAGGCCGCGCAGGGTGGGCAGCTTCTTGATCGGCCGGTCCGCGACGCGGGCCATCTCCTCGGCGGTGTCGAGGATCAGGACGGCGTCGTCGCGGGTGAGGTCGGCGGCCGAGATGAGGTGGCGCTTCATCTGGATGGCTCCGTAGGTCAGGAGGGCAGGCGGGGTCGGGGCAGGGCAGGCGTCGGCACGGGCCCGGCGGGGGCCCGTACACGGGTGCGGGCTACTGCCCGGCTGCCTGGGCGGTCCGCTGGCCGAGCAGCACGGCGTCGCGGCCGTCCTCCTCCTGGAGCTGGACCTTGACGGTCTCGCGCAGCGACGTGGGCAGGTTCTTGCCGACGTAGTCCGCGCGGATGGGGAGCTCGCGGTGGCCGCGGTCGACGAGGACCGCGAGCTGCACGGCGCGCGGGCGGCCGAGGTCGCCGAGGGCGTCGAGGGCGGCGCGGATGGTGCGGCCGGAGAAGAGCACGTCGTCGACGAGGACGACGAGGCGGCCGTCGAGGTCGTCGCCGGGGATCTCGGTGCGGCCGATCGCCCGGGCGGGCTTCATCCGCAGGTCGTCGCGGTACATGGTGATGTCGAGGGAGCCGACCGGGATCTTCGTGCCGGTGATCTCCGCGAGCTTGGCGGCCAGCCGGCGGGCGAGGTACACGCCGCGGGTGGGGATGCCGAGGAGCACCACGTCGTCGGCGCCCTTGGCGCGTTCGACGATCTCGTGGGCGATGCGGGTCAGGACCCGGGCGATGTCCTGCGCCTCGAGCACGGGGCGCGCCGCGTCGGCGCTGTCACCGGGCTGGGCCTGGGCGTTCTGAGCGTCCATGGAAAGGACCTCCTTCTCCGCCTCACGGGACGGTTCTTAAAGGACGTCGGATGTACGGGTCCCACGGTACCAGGGGCTCCCGCCCGGGCCGCACCCGGGCGGCGGGCATGGGTGCGGCGGGACCTGCGCGGACCGCCCGGGAGGGGGCCGGGGAGCCCCTTCGGCTTGACGCATCCAAGTAACGCTGCGTAACCTCACAGTGAGTTACCAGCCGCGCGGCGGAGCCGCACGTAGTCGTGTAGTCGCAGTGTCCCAAGCAGTCACAGCGTCACAGCGTCCGGGAGCGTTATGTCCAGCGAATACGCCAAACAGCTCGGGGCCAAGCTCCGTGCCATCCGCACCCAGCAGGGCCTCTCCCTCCATGGTGTCGAGGAGAAGTCCCAGGGCCGGTGGAAGGCCGTGGTGGTCGGCTCCTACGAGCGCGGAGACCGTGCGGTGACCGTCCAGCGCCTTGCCGAGCTGGCGGACTTCTACGGGGTGCCGGTGCAGGAGCTGCTGCCGGGCACCACTCCGGGCGGAGCGGCCGAGCCGCCGCCGAAGCTGCGTCTGGACCTGGAGCGCCTCGCGGGCGTGCCCGCCGAGAAGGCCGGCCCGCTCCAGCGCTACGCGGCGACGATCCAGAGCCAGCGCGGCGACTACAACGGCAAGGTGCTCTCGATCCGCCAGGACGACCTGCGCACCCTCGCCGTCATCTACGACCAGTCCCCCTCGGTCCTGACCGAGCAGCTGATCAGCTGGGGCGTGCTGGACGCCGACGCACGGCGCGCCGTGGCGCACGAGGACATCTAGTCCGGTCGTCCGGCTGCGGCACAGCAGAAACGTTTACCGGCGGGTGCCGGGAGCCCAGGAGGCTCCCGGCACCCGCCGTTTCACGTGGCGCGGGCCCGCTGCCGCGCGTCCGGTCCCCGCACACGGCGGAGGGGGCCGCGGCATCCGCCGCGGCC
>NZ_JBWKLE010000008.1:112369-274046 GCF_056430495.1 Streptomyces sp. NPDC045967
TACCCCCTCCCTTTTCGGGGGGTGCTGCCCGTCTCTCTTGTTTCTGTTCCCACCAGGGGGGGGGGGGGCCCCCCCCCCCCCCCCCCCCCCCCTCCCCTCGACCGAATCCGCCGCCGACTACTGGCGGCGCAGGTTCGGCTTCAGTTCCTTGAAGCGGGCCAGCAGGCCGTTCACGAACGACGGGGACTCGTCCGTCGAGAACTCCTTGGCCAGCTGGACGGCCTCGTCGATCGCCACGGCGTCCGGGGTGTCGTCCACCCAGATCAGCTCGTACGCACCGAGCCGGAGGATGTTGCGGTCCACGACCGGCATGCGGTCGAGGTCCCAGTCCACGGCGTAGGTGACGATCAGGTCGTCGATGCGGTTCACCTTGTCGGCGTACCCCTCCACGAGGTCCATCGTGAAGGCGCTGACCGGCGGCTGCCGGTCGTCCGAACGGGCGTGGCGGATCCAGTCCGCGAGGACCTCGCGCACGGGCACCGCGCGCTGGTCGGCCTCGAACAGGATCTGGAAAGCGCGCTTGCGCGCGTTGCTCCGGGCAGCCACGGTTAGCTGTTCACCCGGCCGAGGTAGTCGCTGGTGCGGGTGTCGACCTTGACCTTCTCGCCGATGTTGACGAAGAGGGGGACCTGGATCTCGTGGCCGGTCTCCAGCCTGGCGGGCTTGGTGCCACCGGTGGAGCGGTCGCCCTGGACGCCCGGGTCGGTGTGCTCGATGACCAGCTCGACGGCCGCCGGGAGCTCGACGTAGAGCACCTCGCCCTCGTGCTGGGCCACGGAGGCGGTGAAGCCCTCGATCAGGAAGTTGGCGGCGTCGCCGACGGCCTTCTTGTCGACCATCAGCTGGTCGTAGGTCTGCATGTCCATGAAGACGAAGTACTCGCCGTCCATGTACGAGAACTGCATGTCACGCCGGTCGATCGTGGCGGTCTCGACCTTCGTGCCGGCGTTGAAGGTCTTGTCCACGACCTTGCCGGAGAGCACGTGCTTGAGCTTGGTGCGCACGAAGGCCGGGCCCTTGCCGGGCTTGACGTGCTGGAACTCGACGACGGACCAGAGCTGGTCACCGTCGAGCTTGAGCACCATGCCGTTCTTGAGGTCGTTCGTGGAAGCCACGGTTGCGGAATCTCCTGCACTGGAAGACCACGGGTGCGCGCCCAGCCCGGCGACGGGCTAGAGCGCGAGCAGCTCCTTGGTCGTAATGGTGAGTAGCTCGGGACCGCCGTCCGCCTCGGGGCGCACGACGAGCGTGTCATCGATCCGGACACCTCCCCGGCCCGGGAGGTGAACCCCCGGTTCGACGGTGACCGGCACGCAAGCGTCCAGTTTACCCATGGCCGTAGGTGCAAGCTGCGGGTCCTCGTCGATTTCGAGACCGACTCCGTGTCCCGTGGACGGAGCCAGCGTCACCCCGTGCCCCGCGGAGTCCAGCACCGAGCGGGCCGCGTGGTCCACGTCCCGGTAGGCCGCGCCCGGCACCAGCGCCTCGCGCCCGGCCCGCTGGGCGGCGAAGACCAGGTCGTACAGCTGGATCTGCCAGTCCGCCGGGGTGGTGCCGATCACGAAGGTGCGCCCGATCTCGCAGCGGTAGCCGCGGTAGCCGGCGCCGAGGCAGACGGTGAGGAAGTCGCCCTCCTCCACCCGCCGGTCCGAGGGCCGGTGCCGGGAGCGGCCGGAGTGCGGGCCGGTCCCGACGGACGTGGGGAAGGCGGGTCCGTCCGCCCCGTGGTCGACGAGCCGCCGCTCCAGCTCCAGGGCGAGGTGGCGTTCGGTTCGGCCCACCAGGATGGACTCCAGCAGCTCCCCCAGGGCCTGGTCGGCGATCTCGGCGGCGATCCGCAGGCAGGCGATCTCCTCCTCGTCCTTGACCAGGCGCTGCTGCTCCACGGCCTTGCCGAGGTCGCCGAGGCGCAGCCGCGGCGCCACGGACCGCAGGGCCCGGTGCCTGGCCACGGTGAGGTGGTGCTCCTCCACGGCCAGCGAATCGGCGCGGACGGCCGCGGCCAGGTCGCCGGCCGCGACGGCCGGGTCCGCGCCCGGGCGCGCCAGCACGGACACCTTCAGGTGTTCGTCCAGGCGTCCCTCGTCGGCCTCACCGGTGGGCGCGTTGACGCAGAACAGCACGTCCTCGGTCGGCCCGACCAGGAGTACGGCGCCCTGCGGATACGCCCCGGAGAGGTAGCGGACATTGGCCGGACGCGTGATCAGTGCGGCGGCGTTCCCCGCGGCGGCGCAGCGGTCGCGAAGTGTGCCCCGGCGGGCGGCGTACACGTCTGACATGTCTTCGAGCGTACGAGCGCCGGGCGTCCGCGGCCCGGCGAGCGCGTCCGGACGTGCGCCGCCCGCGCCTCCGCGACCCCTGCCCGGCCCGGCCTGGTCCGGAAGGAACCGCTAGGTCAGCGCGCGCGCCAGGGCTTCGTCGAGGGCCCGGGCGGTGCCCTCCACGTCGAGGTGGGAGTTGTCGATGATCGGCAGGCCGGAGCCGTACCAGCCCGCCATCCGGCCGTGGATCCGCGCGACCTCCTCGTCGGAGAGCCGGCGGTTGCCCGAGCGGGCCGCGTTGCGCTCCAGGACGATCTCCAGCCCCGGCAGCAGCACGACCGGCAGCAGTGCCGGGCCCACGTGCCGCTTCCAGCCGCCGAGACCCACGACCGGCCGGTCCGGGAAGACGGCGTCGTCGAGGATGCAGGAGATCCCGTTGGCCAGGTAGTTGCGGGCCGCGAACCCGCAGGTGCGGCGGGCCAGGCGGTACTGGGCCTCGGAGTGCTCGTTCCAGCCCGTCTGCGGGTCCGCGAAGCCCGAGCAGACCCACTCCCGGACGTCGTCCAGGCTGATGTGGGCGGTGGCCACGGGCCGGGTGCTCGCCCAGTGCCGGGCCACGGTGGTCTTACCGGCCCCGGCCGGCCCGATCAGCAGGACCGCGAGCGTACTCGCTCCGGTTCCCGCGGCCGCGGGCGGCAGCGGGACGTGCCCGGTGGCCTCCGCGCCCGGCGGCAGCCCCACCGGGTGCGCCGCGGGCGCCTGGTGTGCCGGCCGGGGCGGCGGAGGCGGGGTGCCCGGCCAGCCCTGCGCAGGGGGTATCGGCGGCTGCGGGGGCGCTGCCGGGTGCTGTCCCGACTGCCCCCAGCCCGCGCCCCCGCTCCCCACTCCTTGCTGCATCCGGTGCAACTCCGTCTCGTTCCGGCGACTGATGCGAGAACGTTATATGACCCCGGAGACCTCGTCCGCCAGCGCCCGCAGCGCCAGCCGGTAGGAGCCGATGCCGAAGCCCGCGACGGTCCCGGTGGCCACGGAGGCGATGACCGAGGTGTGCCGGAACTCCTCCCGCGCGTACGGGTTGGAGATGTGCACCTCGATCAGCGGCGCCGTGCGCTGCGCCGCGGCGTCCCGCATGGCGTACGAGTAGTGCGTGAAGGCACCCGGGTTGATGACCACGGGGATCTTCCCGTCGGCCGCCTCGTGCAGCCACCGCACGAGCTGCCCCTCGTCGTTGGTCTCGCGGACCTCGACGTCGAAGCCGAGCTCCGCGCCCAGCTCGCGGCAGCTCTCCACCAGGCCGGCGTAGGAGGTCGCCCCGTAGACGTCGGGCTCGCGCGAGCCGAGCCGGCCCAGGTTCGGGCCGTTCAGCACGAGCACGCGCCGGCTCACGCGGAGACCTCGCCGTAGGCGGCGATCAGGTGCGCCGGGTCGGGGCCCTCCAGGACGGTCGGCTTGCCGAGGCCGTCGAGGACGATGAAGCGCAGCAGGTTGCCGCGGGACTTCTTGTCGAGCTGCATGGTCTGGAGCAGCTTGGGCCACTGGTCGCCGCGGTAGCTCAGCGGCAGGCCCACCGACGCGAGCACCGAGCGGTGCCGGTCGGCCGTGGCGTCGTCGAGGCGGCCCGCGAGCCGGCCGAGTTCGGCCGCGAAGACCATGCCGACGGAGACGGCGGCGCCGTGCCGCCACTTGTAGCGCTCGTTCTTCTCGATGGCGTGCCCGAGGGTGTGGCCGTAGTTGAG
This sequence comes from Streptomyces sp. NPDC045967, assembly GCF_056430495.1. NCBI lineage: Bacteria > Bacillati > Actinomycetota > Actinomycetes > Kitasatosporales > Streptomycetaceae > Streptomyces > Streptomyces sp. NPDC045967. Next base: position 116,367 of record NZ_JBWKLE010000008.1, read on the forward strand.
GAACTCGCGGAGCCCGGTCTCCTTGAGGTCGCTGGAGACCACCTCGGCCTTGACCCGGATCGACCGCACGATCAGCTCGGTGGTGTGCGGGCCGGTGGGCGTACGGGCCGCCTGCGGGTCCGCCTCGATCAGGTCGAGGATCACCGGGTCGGAGATGAATCCGGCCTTGATGACCTCGGCGAGGCCGCTGACGTAGTCGTTGACCGGCAGCGAGTCCAGCGCGGCCAGGTCGCACAGCACGCCGGCGGGCGGGTGGAAGGATCCGACGAGGTTCTTGCCCTCCGCCGTGTTGATGCCGGTCTTGCCGCCGACGGCCGCGTCCACCATGGCCAGGACGGTGGTCGGTACGGCGATCCAGCGCACGCCGCGCAGCCAGGTGGCCGCGACGAAGCCCGCGAGGTCGGTGGTGGACCCCCCGCCGACGCCGACGACCACGTCGGTGCGGGTGAAGCCGGACTGGCCCAGGGCCTTCCAGCAGTACGCCGCCACCTCGGCCGTCTTGGCCTCCTCGGCGTTCGGCACCTGGATGGCGATCGCCTCGTAGCCCTGCTCGGCGAGGTCGTAGCGCAGCGCCTCACCCGTGGAGGCCAGGGCCTCGGGGTGGATCACGGCGACCCGCTGGGCCCTGCCGATCATGCTGGCCAGTTCGCCGAGCAGTTGGTGCCCGACCAGCACCTCGTACGCGTCGTGGCCGGCGTCGCCGCCGACCTGGATCCGCGTCACCTGGTCCGTCATACGTCCTTCAACTCCAGAGCGTCGAGGACCGCCTGGGCGACCTCTTCGGGGGTGCGGTCGTCGGTGGCCACCACGACGCGCGCGACTTCGGTGTACAGGGGGCGGCGGGCGTCCATCAGCTCGCGCCACTGGCGGCGGGGGTTGACGGCCAGCAGCGGGCGGGCGGCGCCGAGGCCCGCGCGCCGCACGGCAGCCTCGACCTCCATCGACAGGTAGGCGACGGGAAGCCCGGCCAGCAGCGCGCGGGTGCTCCCGTCGAGGACCGCGCCGCCGCCGAGGGCGAGGACTCCGGTGTGCTGGGCGAGGGCGGCCGCGACCGCCTGCCGCTCCAGCTCACGGAAGTAGGGCTCGCCCTCGTCGACGAAGATGTCCGAGATCTCCCGGCCCTGCGCCGCCACGATGTCCGCGTCGGTGTCGCGGTAGGCGACGCCGAGCCGCTCGGCGAGGAGCGCACCCACCGTGGACTTGCCGGACCCCATGGGTCCCACGAGGACGACGGCCGGCCCGCCCGGGGTGCCGGTTGCGCCCGTCACCGGATCTGCAGGTGGTCGAGGTAGGACCGGACGTTGCGGCGCGTCTCCGGCACGGAGTCGCCGCCGAACTTCTCGACCACGGCGTCGGCCAGCACCAGGGCGACCATGGCCTCGGCGACGATGCCGGCGGCCGGGACGGCGCACACGTCGGAGCGCTGGTGGTGGGCCACCGTCGCCTCACCGGTGGCCACGTCCACGGTCGCCAGGGCGCGCGGCACGGTGGCGATGGGCTTCATGGCGGCCCGTACGCGCAGCAGCTCACCGGTGGTCAGGCCGCCCTCAGTGCCGCCGGAACGGCCGGAGGTGCGCTTGAGGCCCTCGGGGGTGGAGACGATCTCGTCGTGGGCCTTCGAACCGGGCACGCGGGCCAGCTCGAAGCCGTCGCCGACCTCGACGCCCTTGATGGCCTGGATGCCCATGAGCGCGGCGGCGAGGCGGGCGTCGAGACGGCGGTCCCAGTGGACGTGCGAGCCGAGGCCGACCGGGACCCCGTAGGCGAGCACCTCGACGACGCCGCCCAGGGTGTCGCCGTCCTTGTGGGCCTGGTCGATCTCCGCGACCATCGCCTTGCTCGCGTCGGCGTCGAGGCAGCGCACGGGGTCGGCGTCGAGCTTGTCCACGTCGGCGGGGGTGGGGTGGCTGCCGTACGGCGCCTTGGCCCCGGCCAGTTCGACCACGTGCGAGACGATCTCGATGCCGGCGGTCTCCTTGAGGAAGGACCGGGCGATGGCCCCGAGGGCCACGCGGGCGGCCGTCTCGCGTGCGCTGGCGCGCTCCAGAATCGGGCGGGCCTCGTCGAAGCCGTACTTCTGCATGCCGGCGAGGTCGGCGTGGCCCGGGCGGGGCCGGGTCAGCGGCGCGTTGCGGCCGGTGTCCTTGAGCAGCGCGGGGTCGACCGGGTCGGCCGACATGACGGTCTCCCACTTGGGCCACTCGGTGTTCCCGATCATGACCGCGACGGGGGAACCCAGCGAGAGCCCGTGCCGGACGCCGCCGAGGAAGGTGATCTCGTCCTGCTCGAACTTCATCCGGGCACCGCGGCCATAGCCGAGCCGGCGCCGGGCCAGGTGGTCGGCCACCAGCTCGGTGGTGACCGGAACGCCGGCGGGAAGCCCCTCCAGCGTCGCCACCAGTGCCGGTCCGTGGGACTCCCCGGCGGTCAGCCAACGCAACCTGCTCAACGATGCTCCTCATGCTCGCGCCTGGTACAGCACGGCGAGCCCTGGTGCGCGGCCCGGACCCGCCTCACCTGATCCTCCCACGTCCGGACGGGGATACCGGCCTCGAGTCCAGCTATCGGACGGCTTGTCCGTCAGTTGACCCCGCGAGGCCGTTCGGGGAGCCGCGCGAGCGCCCGGCGGGCGGTCGGGAGAACCGGGAGACGGGCTTGGCACTAGCGCGCGGCGAGGGCCCGTTCGGCAGCGGCGCGGATGGCGGCGAGCGGTCCCCGTGGGTATCCGGTCATCTGCTCGACCTGGAGCACGGCCTGGTGGACCAGCAGGTCCAGGCCGCCGAGGACGGTGCCGCCCCGCTGCGACCAGGACGCCGCCAGCGCGGTCGGCCACGGATCGTAGAGGACGTCGAAGAGGGTGCCCGGGCTCTCGGGCACGGCGGCGGCCAGTGCGTCGGTGGCCCCGGCCGGGGTGGTCGCGATGACGAGCGGCGCGGTCAGCGACGCGGCGGCCCGGGACCAGTCGGCCGTACGGACCGGGACGCCGAGCCGCTCGCCCCACTGCCGCATCTCGTCGGCGCGGGCGGACGAGCGGACGTACGCGGTGACCTCGCCGGTGCAGATCCTGGACAGGGCGGCCAGGGCCGAGGAGGCGGTGGCTCCGGCGCCGAGGATGGCGGCCGAGGCCACCTTCTCGATGCCGCGCTCGTGGAGCGCGGCGACGATGCCCGGGATGTCGGTGTTGTCGCCGACCCGGCGGCCGTCCTCGGTGAAGACGACCGTGTTGACGGCCTCGACGGAGGCCGCGGTGTCGCTGACGGCGTCGAGCAGCGGGATCACCGCCCGCTTCAGCGGCATCGTCAGCGACAGCCCGGCCCATTCGGGGCCGAGTCCGCCGAGGAAGCCCGGGAGCGCGGCCTCGTCGACCTCGAAGCGGTCGTACGACCAGTCGGCGAGACCGAGCTCCTGGTAGGCGGCGCGGTGCAGCACCGGTGAGAGGGAGTGCTCGATGGGCGAACCCAGCACCGCGGCCCTTGTGCGTGACATGCCTTGCCTAACCGCCGTTCTTCTTCTGCCGCTCGAGGAATTCCGCGACGAGCGTCTGGTGCTCTTCGTAGGTCTGGGTGAAGGTCGTCGTGACGCCGTCGACCGACACGAAGAACATCCAGCCGCCGTGGTCGGGGTTGAGCGTAGCGCTCAGGGCGTCGGCACCCGGGTTCCCGATCGGGCCGGGAGGCAGCCCCCTGACGAAGTGCGTGTTGTAGGGGTTGTCGAGCGACCTCGCCTCCTTCATGGAGAAGTTGATGTCGCTGGTGCCCTTGATGTAGTTGAAGGTCGAATCGAATTCGAGCTTCTGGTTGGTGACGTCGTTGGTCTTCTTCAGGCGGTTGTAGACGACCTCGGACATCTTGCGGAAGTCCTCGTGGTTCTTGCCCTCGGCGTTGACGAGGCTGGCGACCGTGACCACCTGGAGCGGGTTCTCCAGGCCCAGTTCCTTGGCCTTGGCCTCGAGGCCCAGCTCGGAGTACTTGTCCGACGCGTTCTTGACCATCTGCTTGAGCAGGGACTCGGGCGTGCTGTCCTTGCCGATGTCGTAGCGCGCCGGATAGAGGAAGCCCTCGAGCGGGTCGATGAGCTTGGGGTTGTTGCCGGCCCAGGCCGGCAGGCCGAGGTTCTTGGCCTCGCGCTTGGCGATCTCCTCGGTGGTGCCGGCGGGCTTGCCGAGCCGGGTGTCGATGGCCTTGTAGACCTCGACGTTCCGCTTGCCCTCGGGCACCGTGATCACGTTGAGCTTCGAGGGGTCGGTCATCAGGGCGACGGCGGCCGCGGCCGACATCTTCTTCTTCAGCGGGTAGGTGCCCGCCTGGATCGTCTTGCCCCTGGGGTTGACCCCCGCGGCGGTGGTGAACGCCTCCACGCTCGCCACGATGCCGTGCTTCTTGAGGATGTTGCCCATCTGGGCCAGCGTGGACCCCTTGGGGATCTCCACGTCGACCGTCTCGCCGACACCCTCGCCGGCGTAGTCCTCGGCCGTGGCGAACCGGTCCTTGAGATAGGTGTAGCCGTAGTAGCCGCCACCGCCGAGCACCGCCACGATGACCAGGGAGGCGACCAGGCAGGCGGCGCCGCTGCGCTCCTTGGCCTTGCCGCCCTTGCCGCCCTTGGAGCGGCCACCCCGGCGGCCGCCGCCGGACGGCTCGCCACCGCCACGGCCGCCGTCGGCGAGGGACGCGTCGTCCGCCGCCTCGTCCTCCGGCTCCGCCTGCTCCGGCTCCGCCTGCCGCCGGCCCGGGGGCTTCGGCGGCGGGTAGGCATCGGGGGTGGCGTACAGGTCGGGCGCCTCGCCCGGGTAGCCCGCGACAGCCTGCTGGGCGTACGGCTCGGCACCCGCGTACGGGTCGGCCGGGGCGGGGTCCGCGTACTGCCCCTGGCCGGTGTCCCAGCCCTGGAAGTCGTACACGGGCTGCTGGGGCGTCTGCGGCGCCTGCGGGGCATAAGCCTGCTGCGGGGCGTACTGCTGGTGCTGCCCCTGCTGCTCGTACCGCTGCTGCCCCGGCTGCTCGTACTGCTGCTGCTCCGGGTGCTGCCCCTGCTGGGGGTACTGCTCGTACTGCTCGTACCGCGGCTGCTGCGCGTACTGCTGCTGCTCGGGGTACTCCTGCTGGTACTGCTGCGGGTACCCCTGCTGCTGGTCGGCGTACGGCGCCTGGCCCTGCTGGGTCTGGTGCCCGGTCCACCCCTGGTCCCCGTACAGCGGGTCCTCCGGGTGCCACGGTTCGGGGCCACGGCCCCGGCCATACTCAGTCATCGGTCCCCTAGAGCCGCGAGACGAGGGCGACGGCTGTTCGAATGCCGTCTCATCGCGCGGAACGTTACCGTATCGCGATCAGACAACCACTTCGACGCACTCACCGGGCGGATTACCTGATACCCGTTCGGTCTCAAGAGCGTTCTGAAGGATCACCACAGCGGCCGCCTGGTCGATGACCGATCTGCCCTTCTTCGCGTTCTTCCCGGAGGCCCGCAGACCCTGGGCGGCGGTGACCGTGGTCATCCGCTCGTCCACGAGACGGACCGTCACCGGCTTGATGCCCTTGGCCAGTTCGCGCGCGAAGACGCGCACCTTGGCCGCGGCCGGCCCCTCCCGCCCGCTGAGCGAGCGGGGCAGGCCGACCACGACTTCGAGGGGCTCGTACTCCTCGACGAGCTGCCGCAGCCGCCGGTGGGCGGAGGGGACGTCCCGGCCGGGAACGGTCTCCACCGGGGTGGCCAGGACCCCGTCGGGGTCGCACGAGGCGACCCCGATCCGGGCCTCCCCCACATCGATCGCCAGCCGGCGGCCGCGGCGCAGTGTCATCGTCAGGCCGTCTCTGCGACGAGGCGCTCGACGGCGCTGATGGCCTCCGGGACGGCGGCCGCGTTCTGGCCGCCGCCCTGGGCCACGTCCGGCTTGCCGCCACCGCCGCCACCGAGGGTCTTGGCGGCCGTGCGGACCAGGTCGCCGGCCTTGAGACCCCGCTCGCGGGCGGCCTCGTTGGTGGCGATGACGGTCAGCGGACGGTCGTTCGCCACGGTGAAGAGGGCCACGACGGCCGGGCGGTCGCCGGGGATGCGGCCGCGCACGTCCAGGACCAGCTTGCGCAGGTCGTCGGCGCCCGTGCCGTCGGGCACCTGGCCGACGACGAGGGCGACGCCGCGGATGTCCTGGGCGTTCTTGGCGAGCCCGGCGGCGGCCTGCAGGACCTTCTCCGCGCGGAACTTCTCGATCTCCTTCTCGGCGTCCTTCAGCTTGCCGAGCATGGTCGCGATCTTCTCCGGCAGTTCCTCCGGACGACCCTTGACCAGCTCCTGGAGCTGGGCGACGACCGTGTGCTCCTTGGCGAGGAAGTTGTAGGCGTCCACGCCGACGAGAGCCTCGACGCGGCGCACGCCGGAGCCGATGGAGGACTCGCCGAGCAGCTTGACCAGTCCCAGCTGGGAGGTGTTGCCGACGTGCGTGCCGCCGCACAGCTCCTTGGAGAAGTCGCCGATGGTGACCACGCGGACGCGCTCGCCGTACTTCTCGCCGAACTCGGCGATGGCACCCTGCTTCTTCGCCTCGTCGATGCTCATGATCTCGGCGGTGACGTCCAGCTCGCGGGCCAGCACGTCGTTGATCTTCTGCTCGACGTCGGTGAGGACCGAGCCGGGAACGGCGTTCGGCGAACCGAAGTCGAAGCGGAAGCGGCCGGGGCTGTTCTCGGAACCGGCCTGGGCGGCCGTCGGGCCGAGGGCGTCGCGCAGCGCCTGGTGGGTCAGGTGCGTGGCGGAGTGGGCACGGGCGATGGCCCGGCGGCGGTGGCCGTCGATGGCGGCGTAGGCGGAGGCGCCCACCGTCACCTCGCCGACCTGGACGGAGCCCTTGTGCACGGAGACGCCGGGCACCGGCTGCTGGACGTCGCGGACGACGATCACGGCTCCGGAGTCGAGCTTGATCCGGCCCTGGTCGGCGAGCTGGCCGCCACCCTCGGCGTAGAAGGGGGTGCGGTCCAGGACGACCTCGACCTCGTCGCCCTCGGAGGCGGCGGGCGCGGAGACGCCGTTCACGAGCAGACCCACGATGGTGGACTCGCCCTGGTTGGTGGCGTAGCCGATGAACTCGGTGGCGCCGGCGTTGTCGGCGATGTCCCGGTAGGCGGACATGTCCGCGTGGCCGGTCTTCTTGGCCTTGGCGTCGGCCTTGGCCCGGTCGCGCTGCTCCTGCATCAGGCGGCGGAAGCCGGGCTCGTCCACGGACAGGCCCTGCTCGGCGGCCATCTCCAGGGTGAGGTCGATCGGGAAGCCCCAGGTGTCGTGGAGCAGGAACGCCTTGTCGCCGGAGAGGACCGTGCCGCCGGCGGCCTTGGTCTCGGTCACGGCGGTGTCGAGGATGTTCGTACCGCCCTTGACGGCCTTGAGGAAGGCGGCCTCTTCGGCGAGCGCGACGGTCTCGATGCGCTTGCGGTCGGTGACCAGCTCCGGGTACTGCTGCCCCATCGTGTCGATCACGACGTCGACGAGATCCTGGACGACGGGTCCCGTGGCGCCCATGAGGCGCATGTTGCGGATGGCCCGGCGCATGATGCGGCGCAGCACGTAGCCGCGGCCCTCGTTGCCGGGGGTGACGCCGTCGCCGATGAGCATGACGGAGGTGCGGATGTGGTCGGCGACCACGCGCATGGACACGTCGGTGTTCTTGGCGGCGCCGTACCGTACGCCGGTCAGCTCGGTGGCCTTGTCCATCACCACGCGCAGGGTGTCGGTCTCGTACATGTTCTGCACGCCCTGCAGGATCATGGCGAGGCGCTCGAGGCCGAGACCGGTGTCGATGTTCTTCGACGGCAGGTCGCCGAGGATCGGGAAGTCCTCCTTGCCGTCACCGGCCCCGCGCTCGTACTGCATGAAGACCAGGTTCCAGATCTCCACGTAGCGCTCGTCGTTGACGGCCGGGCCGCCCTCGACGCCGAACTCCGGGCCGCGGTCGTAGTTGATCTCCGAGCACGGGCCGCAGGGTCCGGGGACGCCCATGGACCAGAAGTTGTCCTTCTTGCCCAGGCGCTGGATGCGCTCGGCGGGCACGCCGATCTTGTCGCGCCAGATCCGCTCGGCCTCGTCGTCGTCGAGGTAGACCGTGATCCAGAGCTTCTCCGGCTCCAGGCCGTAGCCGCCGTCCGCCACGGAGCTGGTCAGCAGCTCCCAGGCGTACTCGATGGCGCCTTCCTTGAAGTAGTCACCGAAGGAGAAGTTGCCGCACATCTGGAAGAACGTGCCGTGGCGGGTGGTCTTGCCGACCTCTTCGATGTCCGGCGTACGGACGCACTTCTGCACGCTGGTGGCGCGGGGGGCCGGGGGCTTGGTCTCACCGAGGAAGTACGGCTTGAAGGGGACCATGCCCGCGTTGACCAGCAGCAGAGTCGGGTCGTCCGCGATGAGCGACGCCGAAGGGACAACGGCGTGACCGCGCTCCTCGAAGAAGCTCAGCCAGCGGCGGCGGATTTCAGCCGACTCCATCAGTGGTCCTCATTCCGGTTGTGCGTGACCGTCGATTTGTTCGAACGGTGGGTGGTCTGGTCGTGCTCGAGGGCCCGCAGCCGCCGGGGCCCGGGGAGGGCCGTGACGCCGGCGGGCCGGTCGGGGTCGCTGGTGAGCCCCAGTGCGTCGTTCAGCTCGTCCTCGCGCTGCGTCATCGCGGACTTGACGTCGAGGGCGAAGTCCTTGAGGCGGTGGCCCGCCTCCACGGCCTTGTCGGCGGCCTGGGCCGCGAGGCTCTCCGGCGTCAGCTTCTTGAGCTGACGGTTGACCTTGGTGGTGGCCCACACGCCGGCGGCGGCGCCGGCGGTGAACCAGAAGGCTCGGCGGAACATCTGAGGTCTCAGCCCTTCTGCTTCCGGCGGCGGGCCCCGGGGACGGTCCGGCCGACGATCACGGTGCGCCTGGTGGTCCCGGCCTTCGCCTCGTGGTTACGGCCCAGCGCCCGGCGGACGCCGTAGCCGAACGCCGCGACCTTGACCAGCGGTCCTCCGAAGGTGGAGGCCACGGTGGAGGACAGCGCGGAGGCGTTGGAGGTGACCTCCTGGACGTCGCTCGCGATCGCGTCGACCCGGTCCAGCTGGGTCCGCGCGGAGCGCACGGTCGTGGAGGCGTCCGCCAGCAGCGGGACGGCCTGCTCGGTCACGTCGGCCACCAGCTTGGTGGTCGCCTTGAGCACCTGCGCCAGCCTCGCCAGCGCCACGGCGAGGAAGGAGACCAGGATGGCCCAGAAGACGGCCACGAGGATCCCGGCCACCTCTCCACCGGACACGATGCACCGCTCCCTGAGCCTAGGAATCCACGAAGAAAAGTATCCCCCGACCCTATCGCGCCGGGCGTCCGCCGCCGTACCCGAATTCCGCGGCCGGGGCGCTCGCCTTGTACGCAGTGCGTCCGGAGCAGTACCCTCCGTGTCCCATGCGACAGAGGACCTACGGCAATCTTCCCTCGGAGCTGAGCGGCTTCGTCGGGCGGGGTGCCGAACTCGCCGGGCTGGGGCGGCTCCTGGAGTCCTCACGGCTGGTGACGGTGACCGGAGCGGGCGGCGTGGGCAAGTCCCGTCTGGTGCTCGCCGCGGCCCGCGGCCAGGCGGACCGGGCCCGGGCGGACCGCGCGGAGACCGGCGGCCCCGAGGCAGACCCGGCCCGGGCGGACGACGCGCAGGAACGCTACTGCGACGGCGTATGGCTGGTCGAACTGGCGGCGGTGCGGGATCCGGGCCTGCTGGAGGTCACCGTCTCGCAGGCCCTCGGGCTGACCGACCACACCACCCGGCCGCCCCGGACCGTCCTGGCCAAGCACCTGTCCGGGCGGCGGCTGCTGCTGGTCCTGGACGGCTTCGAGCAGCTGGTCGAGGAAGCGGCCGGGCTGGTACGGGAACTGCTGCGCGGCTGCCCCGGCCTGCGGGTGCTCGCGGCGGGCCGGCGGCCTCTGGACGTGGACGGCGAGGTGGTCCTCCCGCTCGCGCCGCCGCCTCCCGACGAGGCGCTGGAGCTGCTCGCGGCCCGGGTCCGCGCCGCCGACCCGGGCTTCGCGGTCACCGAGGCGAACCGGGCCGAACTGGCCGAGCTGTGCGCCCGTCTCGACGGGATCCCGCTCGCCCTGGAGCTGGCGGCGGGCCGGCTGCGCACGCTGTCCCCCGGGCAGCTGCTGGCCCGCCTGGAGGACCGCTTCGCGCTGCTGACGGGCGGCTCGCGCGGGGCTCTCCCCCGGCACCGGGCGCTGCGTACGGCGATCGGCTGGAGCCACGAGCTGTGCACGCCCGCCGAGCGGCTGCTGTGGGCACGGCTGTCGGTGTTCGCCGGGCCGTTCGACCTCGACGCCGTCGAGTACGTGTGCGCCGGGCCGGACCTGCCGGTGGACCGTGTGCTGGACCTGGTCGGGGAACTCCTCGCGCAGTCGGTCCTGTTCCGGGAGGAGACGCCGGCCGGCGTGCGCTACCGGATGCTGGAGACCGTCCGGGCGTACGGGGCGGGCTGGCTGGAGTCGCTGGGGGACGCGGGCCGGCTGCGGCGCCGGCACCGGGACTGGTACGTGGGCCTGGCGACCTGGTGCGAGCTGGACTGGTTCGGTCCGCGCCAGGCGGAGGTGGCGGCGCTGGTGGAGACGGAGCTGCCGAACCTGCGCCTGGCGATGGAGTGCTCCTTGGACGATTCGGACGAGATCCACCTGGGCCAGTACCTCGCGGGAACGCTGTGGTTCTACTGGGCGGGCTGCGGCCGGCTGACGGAGGGGCGGCACTGGCTGGACCGGTCCCTGGCGGGCGCGGAGCGGCCCGAGGAGTACGAGACGTCGTGGCTGAAGGCGCTGTGGGTGCTCGGGTACGTCGCCGCGCTGCAGGGGGACGCGGTGGCCGCCATGGGCGCGCTGCACGAGTGCAGGGACGCGGCGGCGCGCTGCGCGAACCCGGTGGCGGCGGCGTACGCGGAGCACCGGCTGGGCTGCCTGGCCCTGGTCTCGGACGACATGGGGCGGGCCGCGGAGCTGCTGGGGCAGGCGCTGGAGCGCTACCGGGACGCCGGGGAGCTGAACAGCAACGTGCTGATGTGCCAGGTGGAGCTGGCCATGGCACTGGCCTTCCAGGGGAAGACGGCGGGGGCGCTCTCGCTGTGCGAGGAGGTTCGGGAGATCTGCGAGGAGCGGGGGGAGCGCTGGACGAAGGCGTACGCCCTGTACGTCCTCGCGTACGCGGCGCTCGACGAGGGCTCGACGGACGAGGCGCGGCGGCTGCTGACCGAGTGCGTGGCCGTCAACCACGCCTTCCACGATCTGGTGGGGCTGGTCCTGGCGCTGGAGCTGCTGGCGCTGGTCGCGGTCGCGGAGGGCGATCCGGCTGAGGCGGCGGTGCTCCAGGGCGCGGCGGAGCCCATGTGGGGCGGGGTGGGGCTGCGCCTGTTCGGCTCGGGGTACTTCAACGCGCCGCGGCTGCTGTGCCAGGAGCGGGCGGGCGAGCTGCTGGGCGCCGAGCGGTACGCGGCGTACGCGGCCGAGGGGCGGGGGCTGAGCCGGGAGGCCGTGGTCGTGCGGGCCCAGTGGGGGCCCGGCGGCCGGGAGGACGGAAAAACCCGCCGCCCCCGGAGGGGACGGCGGGTTTCCACCAGCCTGTGAGACGTGGCCTGCGTCAGCGGGCGTAGTACTCGACGACGAGCTGCTCGTCGCAGATGACCGGGATTTCCTTGCGGTTCGGGTCGCGGTCCAGGCGGAAGGCCAGGGCCTTCAGGTTGACCTGCAGGTAGCGCGGGGTCTCGCCCTCGCCTGCGTAGCCACCCTCGCGGGCAACCTGGAACGGGACCTTCTCGCGGCTGCGCTCGCGCACGGTGACGACGTCGTCCGGGCGGACACGGAACGACGGCTTGTCGACCTTGTCACCGTTGACCTCGATGTGGCCGTGCACGACCATCTGGCGGGCCTGGTAGATGGTGCGGGCGATGCCCGAACGCAGGACCAGGGCGTCGAGGCGGCGCTCGAGCTCGACGACCAGCGCCTCGCCCGTCTTGCCCTCGGCCTTCTTGGCGCGGTCGTACGCGCGCGCCATCTGGCGCTCGGAGATGTCGTACTGCGCGCGCAGGCGCTGCTTCTCCAGCAGACGGACCTTGTAGTCCGAGTTCTGCTTGCGGCCACGGCCGTGCTCGCCCGGCGGGTAGGGGCGGGCCTCGAAGTACTTGACGGCCTTCGGCGTCAGGGCGATGCCGAGAGCACGAGACTTCTTGACCTTGGGTCGCTTCTGGTTCACGTGGAACCTACCTCCATGTAAGTTAGGTGAGGCTTACCTTAGCGAGGAGGACGTAATGTCTCGACCACATGGGATCCCCCTGCCCAGTGCGCAGCGCAGTCCGGATTCAAACGAAACAGAATCCGCTTACGCCGACGATAAGCAAGGTCAGCCGCGTCCCAGGGAAGGCGTTCGGCAGCTCACCGGAGCCGAACGCGTACGAACCCTCGTAGAGTCCAACGCCTCAGTATCCCTCACGCTGCCGGGTGCTCGTGACAGTCACGGGCCCGACGAGTTCGGGATGGGAATGCCGGTCGCTCGGACCGTCACCCCGGACGGGGACGTGATTCTCCTTGTCACCGCGGAGTCCGCGGCTGCCAGGGCAGCCGCTCACGCCCAGGACGACGACCTCACGGCCGTGATCGAGATCACGGACGTGGCGCCGGTGTCCGTGCCCCATCGTATCCGAGGCCGCGCGTGGCTGGCGGGCTGGCTGACGGCGGTGCGCGGGGCGGAGCGCGCCGCCTGCGCGGCGCTGCTCGCGGAGCGCCGGCCGGTGGGCGAGCTGCTGGGGACGGCGGGCCGTCCCGCATACGTGCTGCTCCGGCTGGAGGTCGGCGAGATCTCGCTGGACGACCTGTGGGGCGCCGAGCACGTGGACCCGGAGGAGATGGCCGCCGCGGAGCCCGACCCGCTGCACGCCCACGAGGCGGAGATCCTCCAGCACCTGGCCTCCGCGCACCCCGACCGGATCGGCGAACTGTGCGGCCTGCTGGGCCCGCGGGAGGGCGACGGCATGACCGCGACCCCGCTCGCCCTGGACCGCCTCGGCCTGCGGGTGCGCTTCCGGGGCGGCGCGGCCGGTTCCTTCGACGCCCGCTTCGACTTCCCCGAGCCGGTGGCGGACGTGTGCGGTCTGCGCCGCGCCATGCGGACCCTCTTCGCCGCGGCGGGCCACTGAGGCCGGCACCCACCGCCGGCCTGCGGGGCGGGCGGGGCGGGCCGCGGGTCAGGAACCGCCGCGCAGCCGCTCGCGCACCTTCTCCACCACGTCCGCGTAGCGCGCCTCCGCCCCGTAGCGCGTCGGCTCGTAGTACCGCTTGCCGTGCACCTCGTCCGGCGCGTACTGCTGGGCGGCGATGCCGCCCGGCACGTCGTGCGGGTATACGTACCCCACCGCGTGGCCGAGCTTCGCCGCGCCCTTGTAGTGCCCGTCCCTCAAGTGCGCCGGCACGGATCCGGCGAGCCCGGCCCGCACGTCCGCCAGCGCCGCGCCGATCGCGGTCGTGGCGGTGTTCGACTTCGGTGCCAGGGCCAGCGCGATCGTGGCGTGCGAGAGGGTCAGCGCGGCCTCCGGGAAACCGATCATCGCGACCGCCTGGGCCGCGGCCACGGCGAGCGGCAGGGCCGTCGGGTCGGCCAGGCCGATGTCCTCGCTCGCGGAGATCATCAGGCGCCGCGCGATGAACCGCGGGTCCTCCCCCGCCTCGATCATCCGGGCCAGGTAGTGCAGCGCCGCGTCCACGTCCGAACCGCGGATCGACTTGATCAGCGCGCTCGCCACGTCGTAGTGCTGGTCGCCGTCCCGGTCGTAGCGCACCGCGGCGCGGTCGACCGCCTCCTCCACCGTCTGGAGGCTGATCTCCTCCTCGCCCTTGGCGATGGCCGCGCCGGCCCCCGCCTCCAGCGCGGTGAGCGCCCGCCGGGCGTCGCCGCCGGCGATCCGCAGCAGGTGCGCCTCGGCGTCCGCGGGCAGCGTGACCGCCCCGCCGAGGCCCCGCTCCTCCGTCAGCGCCCGCCGCATCAGCGCGCTCAGGTCCTCGTCCGTCAGCGGCTCCAGCGTCAGCAGCAGGGAGCGAGACAGCAGCGGGGAGATGATCGAGAAATACGGGTTTTCGGTGGTGGCCGCGATCAGCGTCACCCAGCGGTTCTCGACGGCGGGGAGCAGCGAGTCCTGCTGCGCCTTGCTGAAGCGGTGGATCTCGTCGAGGAACAGGACGGTGTCCTTGCCGTAGCCGCCGGCCGCGCGCTTGGCGCCCTCGATGACCGCCCGTACCTCCTTGACGCCGGCCGTGATCGCGGACAGCTCCACGAACCGCTTCTGCGTGGCCTGGCTGACCACATAGGCCAGGGTCGTCTTCCCGATGCCGGGCGGGCCCCACAGGATCACCGACGAGGCGCCGGCCGGACCGCCCGCCCCCTCGCCGACCAGCCGCCGCAGCGGCGAGCCGGGCTTCAGCAGATGCTGCTGGCCGACGACCTCGTCCAGGGTGCGCGGGCGCATCCGGACGGCGAGCGGAGAGGTCGAGGGGTCCTTCTCCCGGCGGTCTTCGGCGGCGGCGGTGAAGAGGTCTGGTTCCACACAGGAAGCCTATGCGAGGCCACCGACACTCCGGTCGTGCGCGGTCAGGAGGGGTCAGGAGGTCCAGAAGTCCCACCAGCGCGTCAGGATCAGCATGCCGATGATCCCGATGTGCAGGACGGGGAGCACCCAGGTGAACTCGTCGAAGAACCGCCTGAGCCAGCCCGGCGCGGGCAGCAGGCCCTTGCGCACGTTGTGCGAGGTGACGTACCAGAACATCAGGATCGTGGCGACCCATGCCAGGCAGCACCACAGGCAGAGCGAGCTGATGTTGTAGAGCGACTGGTAGGTCAGCCACGCGCAGAACACGACGCCGAAGAGGGTGCCCGCGTTCAGCGTCAGCCAGTACCAGGGGCGGAACCGGGCCCCGGCGAGCAGGCTCGCCCCGACGCAGACCACGATGCCGTAGGCGACCAGACCGAGCATGGGGTTGGGGAACCCGAAGACGGCGGCCTGGTCGCTCTTCATGATGTTGCCGCAGGAGACGATCGGGTTCAGGCTGCAGCCCGGGACGAAGTCCGGGTCTTCCAGCAGCTTGAACTTGTCGATCGTGATCACCCAGGCGGCGATCAGACCCGCGACCCCCGTGATCACCAGCAGCAGGGCCAGCGCGCGGCTGCCCCCGACGAGGTTCTCCGGGGCGGTGTCCGCGTCCGTGGCTCGTGTCGTCATACCGCCCGCTCCGCATCTGCAAGGTCGACAAGCACCGGCCATTGTGCCGTACGTGACCGGCCGGCCACCGTTCGACGGGGATAAGGACGCGCGACGGGGCCGGGGGCCGAGGCGCGCAGGGGGCGGGGCGGTGGGAGCGGCGCAGCGCACCGCGCACTCCCCCGCCCCGCCCCCTGTCCGCGGGCGGCCGAGGTCAGCCGAGCTTGCCCCGGACCACCTCGACGAGCTCGCCGAGGGCGACCGGGGACTGCTCGCCGCTCTCCATGTCCTTCAGCTGGACGACGCCGTCGGCCAGGTCGCGGTCGCCCGCGACGACCGCGAACCGCGCACCGCTGCGGTTCGCGTCCTTCATCGCGCCCTTGAGGCCCTTGCCGCCGTAGGACATGTCCGCGGCGATCCCGGCCTTCCGCAGTCGGGTCACGAGCCCGAACACGGCCGGCTTGGCCTCGCCCAGGGCCACGGCGAACACGGAGGTCGCCGCCGGGATGTCCAGCTCCACGCCCTCTGCTTCGAGCGCCAGCACCGTGCGGTCGACGCCGAGGGCCCAGCCCACGGACGGCAGCGCCGGGCCGCCGATCATCTCGGACAGGCCGTCGTAGCGCCCGCCGCCGCCGACCGCGGACTGCGAGCCGAGGCCGTCGTGGACGAACTCGAAGGTGGTCCGCGTGTAGTAGTCGAGGCCGCGCACCAGCTTCTCGTCGTCCTCGAAGGCGACGCCGGCCGCCGTGATCAGCGCCCGCACCTCCTCGTGGTACGCCTTGCACGCGTCGCACAGGTAGTCGCGCAGCACCGGCGCGCCGACCAGCTGCTTCTGTACGTCGGCCCGCTTGTCGTCGAGGACGCGCAGCGGGTTGATCTCCGCCCGGCGGACCGTCTCCGCGTCCAGGTCGAGGCCGCGCAGGAAGTTCTGCAGCGCCTCCCGGTACACCGGGCGGCACTCCTTGTCGCCCAGCGAGTTCAGCAGGATCCGGAAGTCGCGCAGGCCCAGCGAGCGGTAGGCCTCGTCGGCCAGGATGATCAGCTCGGCGTCCAGGGCCGGGTCCTCGGAGCCGATGGCCTCGGCGCCGACCTGCGAGAAGTGGCGGTAGCGGCCCTTCTGCGGGCGCTCGTAGCGGTAGTACGAGCCCGAGTACCAGAGCTTGACCGGGAGGTTGCCCTGCTTGTGCAGGCTCGCCTCCAGCGCCGCGCGCAGCACCGACGCCGTGCCCTCGGGGCGCAGGGCCAGCTGGTCGCCGCCCTTGGTCTCGAAGGCGTACATCTCCTTGGAGACGATGTCGGTGGACTCGCCCACACCGCGGGCGAAGAGGCCGACGTCCTCGAAGCCGGGGGTCTCGATGTAGCCGTAGCCGGAGTTGCGCAGGGGGGCCGAGATGGCCTCGCGCACGGCCAGGTACTTCACGGAGACCGGCGGGATCAGGTCGTACGTGCCCTTGGGGGCCTTGAAGGTGCTCACGGGGCTCTCGTCACATTCCTCGTCGTGGAGCGGCTGTCGGGTCCGCTGCCAGGCCGGCCGCGACCTCCCGCAGGTACGGGTTGGTCGCGCGCTCGCGGCCGATGGTGGTCTGGGGGCCGTGGCCGGACAGCACCACGGTCGAGTCCTCGAGCGGCAGGCACACGCGGCCCAGCGACTCGAGCATCTCGGCGTGGGAGCCGCCGGGCAGGTCGGTGCGTCCGATGGAGCCGGCGAAGAGCAGGTCACCGGAGAAGAACACGGACGGCACGTCCGGGGTCTCCGGCATCCGGAAGGTCACCGACCCCTTGGTATGCCCCGGCGCGTGCGCCACGGAGAAGTCCATCCCGGCGAGCCGCAGGGCGGCCCCGTCGGTCAGCTCCCGGACGTCGTCGGGCTCCCCCACGGTCAGCTCGCCCATGAGCGGCATCCCGATGGAGCGGCCGAGGGCCTTTTCCGGGTCGCTCATCATGTAGCGGTCCTCGGGGTGGATCCAGGCCGGTACGTCGTGTGCTCCGCACACCGGGACGACCGAGGCCACATGATCGATGTGGCCGTGGGTCAGCACGACGGCGACGGGCTTGAGCCGGTGCTTCTTCAGCGTCTCCTCGACCCCTTGCACGGCCTGGTGGCCCGGGTCGATGATCACGCACTCCTCACCGGCGGCGGGTGCGACCAGGTAGCAGTTGGTGCCCCAAGCCCCGGCGGGGAACCCGGCAATCAGCACGTTCGTCCTCAATCGTCGTCCGGCGGGAGGCTGCAGATCGGAATGCTGCTGCTCAGAGCCTACCGGCGCCGCTCATCACACAGCGAACCCATATACGGTACGGCCTAACCCAGCCCGGACAGCGGTACCAGAGACGCACAAGGAGACGACCCGGTGGTCACGAGCGATCAGCGGCGGCGACAGCTCGCCAGGGAGAAGTACGAGCGCCAGCAGAAGCGGCGGGCCGAGGCGCGGCAGAAGGCGCGCCGGCGGGCCGCGGTGGTCGGCGCGGCGGTGGCCGTGGTGGTCGCGACGCTGGTCGGCCTCATCGTCGGCGGTGTCTTCGACGGCAAGGACACCAAGGACCAGGCTGCCGACCCGGCGGCCAGTCCCTCGGCCGCGCCCTCGCCGAAGCAGTCCCCCTCGCCCGAGATGGCCGTCGACCAGAAGGCGAAGTACACCTTCGCCCTGAAGACGAACGCGGGCGCCATCGGCTTCGTGATGGACGCGGCGAAGACTCCGCAGACGGTCAACTCGTTCAAGTCGCTCGCCGACAAGGGCTACTTCGACAACACCAAGTGCCACCGGCTGACGTCGGGCGGGATCTTCGTGCTCCAGTGCGGCGACCCCGAGGGCACCGGCATGGGCGGCCCCGGCTACACCATCCCGGACGAGAACCTGGACTCGCTGGGCAAGCCCGACGAGCAGGGCAAGGTCGTCTACCGGGCCGGCACCGTTGCGATGGCCAACACCGGCCAGCCCGGCTCGGGCGGCAGCCAGTTCTTCCTGGTCTACAAGGACAGCCCGCTGCCGCCCTCGTACACGCCCTTCGGCACGATCGACGCGGCCGGCATGAAGGTGCTGGAGGAGATCGCGAAGGCGGGAACGGCCGACGGCGGCCAGGACGGCGCCCCGAAGAACGAGGTCAAGATCGAGAAGGGCACCGTCACCCAGAACTGACCCGGAGCGCTGCCGCGGGCCCGGCGGTCCCCGTACCGCCCGTACGCCGATATTCCGTCGTGCGGGATGCGGACAGCCGGCCCGGCGGTCGCCTATGTTGGCGTTGTGCAGGGCGGGCGCGGCCCGCCCCAGGAAACTGTGGACGATGCCCAGGGGGTGAACCCCTCGCGGGGCATCAGGTGGAGGAGGCGCTGTGAGCAGCGACCCGTGGGGCCGAGTCGACGAGACGGGCACCGTGTACGTGCGTACTGCCGATGGCGAGAAGGTCGTCGGTTCGTGGCAGGCGGGCACCCCCGAGGAGGCCCTGGCCTACTTCGAGCGCAAGTACGAGGGCCTGGTGGTCGAGATCGGCCTCCTCGAGAAGCGGGTGCGGACCACCGATCTGTCCGCCAAGGACGCGCAGACGGCCATCGACCACCTGCGCACGCAGGTCGACGAGCACCACGCCGTGGGCGACCTCGACGCGCTGCGCGTACGGCTGGACAAGCTGGTCGAGACCGTCGAGTCCCGGCGCGAGGAGCGCAAGGCGCAGAAGGCCAAGCAGACCGATGAGGCGCGCGCGGCCAAGGAGGCGCTGGTCGTCGAGGCCGAGGAGCTGGCGCAGAGCGACCAGTGGCGCAGTGCCGGCGAGCGGCTGCGTGCCCTGGTGGACATCTGGAAGGGCCTGCCGCGGCTGGACCGCAAGTCGGACGACGAGCTGTGGCACCGCTTCTCGCACGCCCGCTCCGCGTTCTCCAAGCGCCGCAAGGCGCACTTCGCCTCGCTGGACGCGCAGCGCGAGGACGCGCGCAAGGTCAAGGAGAAGCTGGTCGCCGAGGCCGAGGCGCTGTCGAAGTCGACCGACTGGGGTCCGACGGCCGCCCGCTACCGCGAGCTGATGGCGGACTGGAAAGCGGCCGGCCGGGCGCAGCGGGAGGCCGAGGACGACCTGTGGAACCGCTTCCGCGGTGCGCAGGACGTGTTCTTCGCGGCCCGCAGCGAGGTCTTCGCGGAGCGCGACGCCGAGCAGGTGGAGAACCTGAAGGTGAAGGAGGAGCTGGCCGCCGAGGCCGAGAAGCTCGTCCCGATCACGGACCTGAAGGCGGCCCGCGCCGCGTTCCGCTCCCTCAACGAGCGCTGGGAGGCCGTCGGCCACGTGCCGCGCGACGCCCGGCCGAAGGTCGAGGGCCGGATGCACGCCGTGGAGCGGGCCATCCAGGAGGCCGAGGAGGGCGAGTGGCGGCGTACGAACCCGGAGGCGCGGGCGCGCGCGGCGGGCCTGACGGGCCAGCTCCAGGCGGCCGTCGACAAGCTGCGTGAGCAGATCGACGCGGCGCGCGCGGCGGGCAACAACGCGAAGGCCGACAAGCTCTCCCGCGAGCTGGAGGGCCGCCAGGCCCTGCTGGACCAGGCGCTGAAGGGCCTGGAGGAGTTCGGGGGCTGACCCCGGTTTCCCCCTGGCCTGTGGCAAGGGCCCCGGTACGGACGATCCGTACCGGGGCCCTTGCGCGTGCGGCTACGGCCGGCGGGCCGAGGTCACGCGGTAGACGTCGTACACGCCCTCCACACCCCGTACGGCCTTCAGGACGTGGCCCAGGTGCTTGGGGTCGCCCATCTCGAAGGTGAAGCGCGAGGTGGCGACGCGGTCGCGGGAGGTCTGGACGGCCGCGGAGAGGATGTTGACGTGCTGGTCCGACAGGACGCGGGTGACGTCCGACAGCAGGCGGGAGCGGTCCAGGGCCTCGACCTGGATGGCGACCAGGAAGACCGAGGACTGGGTGGGCGCCCATTCGACCTCCAGCATCCGCTCGGGCTGCTGGGAGAGCGAATCGACGTTCACGCAGTCCGCGCGGTGAACCGATACGCCGCTGCCGCGGGTGACGAACCCGATGATCGGGTCGCCCGGCACGGGGGTGCAGCAGCGGGCCAGCTTGACCCACACGTCGTCGACGCCCTTGACGACGACACCCGGGTCGGCGTTGCTGCGCCGCTTGTTGCGGGAGCGCGCCGGCGGGATCGGCTCCTCGATGTCCTCGTTGGCGGCGTCCTCGCCGCCGAGGGCCTGCACCAGCTTCTGCACGACGCCCTGCGCGGCCACGTGGCCCTCGCCGATCGCCGCGTACAGGGAGGAGATGTCGGGGTAGCGCATCTCGTGCGCGAGGGTGACCAGGGAGTCGCCGGTCAGGATGCGCTGGATCGGCAGGTTCTGCTTGCGCATGGCCCGCGCGATGGCGTCCTTGCCGTGCTCGATGGCCTCGTCGCGGCGCTCCTTGGAGAACCAGGCCCGGATCTTGTTGCGGGCCCGCGGGGACTTGACGAAGCCCAGCCAGTCGCGGGACGGGCCCGCGCCCTCGGCCTTGGAGGTGAAGACCTCGACCAGGTCGCCGTTGTCGAGGGTGGACTCCAGCGGCACGAGGCGGCCGTTGACCCGGGCCCCTATGGTCCGGTGACCGACCTCTGTGTGGACGGCGTAGGCGAAGTCCACGGGCGTGGCCCCGGCAGGCAGCGCTATGACGTCGCCCTTGGGCGTGAAGACGAAGACCTCGTTGCGGGAGAGGTCGAAGCGCAGCGAGTCGAGGAACTCGCCCGGGTCCTCGGTCTCCTTCTGCCAGTCGAGCAGCTGGCGCAGCCAGGCCATGTCGTTGACCGTGTCCTGCCCGGCACTGCCCTTGGCGGCCTGCGGGACGTCGGTGCGGACCTTGGAGGTGCCTGCGACGGTCTGCTGCTTGTACTTCCAGTGGGCGGCGATGCCGTACTCGGCCCGGCGGTGCATGTCGAAGGTGCGGATCTGGAGCTCGACCGGCTTGCCGCTGGGCCCGATGACCGTCGTGTGGAGCGACTGGTACATGTTGAACTTGGGCATCGCGATGTAGTCCTTGAACCGGCCGGGGACCGGGTTCCAGCGCGCGTGCACGGTGCCGAGGGCCGCGTAGCAGTCCCGCACGGTGTCCACGAGGACGCGGATGCCCACCAGGTCGTAGATCTCCGCGAAGTCACGGCCGCGGACGATCATCTTCTGGTAGACGCTGTAGTAGTGCTTGGGCCGGCCGGTGACGGTGGCCTTGATGCGGGCGGCCCGCAGGTCGGTCTGCACCTCGTCGGTGACGACGGCCAGGTACTCGTCGCGCTTGGGCGCGCGCTCGGCGACCAGGCGCACGATCTCGTCGTACATCTTCGGGTAGAGGATCGCGAAGGAGAGGTCTTCGAGCTCCCACTTGATCGTGTTCATGCCCAGCCGGTGGGCCAGCGGGGCGTAGATCTCGAGGGTCTCGCGGGCCTTCTTCTCCTGCTTCTCCCGCTTGAGGTAGCGCATGGTGCGCATGTTGTGCAGGCGGTCGGCGAGCTTGATCACCAGGACGCGCGGGTCCTTGGCCATCGCCACGACCATCTTGCGGACGGTCTCGGCCTGCGCGGCCTCGCCGAACTTGACCCGGTCGAGCTTGGTGACGCCGTCGACGAGCAGGGCCACCGCGTCGCCGAAGTCGCGGCGCAGGTCCTCCAGCCCGTACTCGGTGTCCTCGACGGTGTCGTGGAGCAGCCCGGCCATCAGGGTGGCCGGATCCATGCCGAGCTCGGCGAGGATGGTGGTGACCGCGAGCGGGTGGGTGATGTACGGGTCGCCGCTCTTGCGCTTCTGGCCGCGGTGCCAGCGCTCGGCGACCTGGTAGGCCTGCTCCAGCTGGCGCAGCGTCGCCGTCTCGATCTTCGGATCGTTGCTGCGGACTATGCGGAGCAAGGGCTCCAGGACCGGGTTGTACGGGTTGGAACGCTGGACGCCCAGCCGGGCGAGCCGGGCGCGCACCCGGTTGGAGGACCCGGCCGACTTCGCCGACGCGGGCTTGACCGGCGGGGCCGGCGGGGGCGTGGCGGGGGCCGCCGGGACCTGCTCGGCCTGCGGGTCGGGCTGCGCGGCGGAGAGTGGCTGGACCTCGTCTGGCAAGAGCGCTCCTCACGGGGGTCCCCTGGACGCGAGTCCGGGGGAGGATCCGGTGTGATCCGGTGCCCGTGTCCGGTCCGGATAACCCATCGTAGCGAGGGTTCGGCCACCTCGTTCGCCGAGCCTCCCCCCTGGACCGCCGCGCTCCGGTTCCCCAGCCGGGCCCGCCCGCCTCGGAGCCCCCGGGGCGGCGCCGCACGCACGAGCGGCGGGCACCCGGAGGATCCGGATGCCCGCCGCTCGGCGCGTGTGGAGGTCAGACCACGATCAGGGCGTCCAGCGGAGCCCCGCCCAGCGCACCGGCCAGCCTGGCGCGGCCGGGAAGGAACGACAGCTCCATCAGGACGGCCACCCCGGCGACCTCGGCCCCGGCCCGCCGGATCAGCGAGAGCGAGGCCTCGGCGGTGCCGCCGGTGGCCAGGACGTCGTCGATGACCATGACCCGGTCACCGGCCGACAGGTCCTCGGCGTGGACCTCGATCTCCGCCGTTCCGTACTCCAGCTCGTAGGACTGCGCCAGGGTCGCCCCCGGCAGCTTCCCGGCCTTGCGCACGGGGACGAAGCCGATCCCGGCCTGCACGGCGACCGGAGCCGCGAGGATGAACCCGCGCGCCTCCAGCCCGACGATCTTCGTCGCCCCGTACCGGCCGGCCAGCTCCACCAGCGCGTCCGTCAGTGCGGCGAACGCCTTCGCGTCCGCCAGCAGCGGGGTGATGTCCTTGAACACGACCCCCGGCTTCGGGTAGTCCGCCACGTCCTTGATGCGGCCGAGCAGCAGCTCGCGCACGTCCGCGGAGAGCGCCGGGGCCGTCACCGGCGCCGTCCCGGCCGGCCCTGCGCCACGACCTGCGGCTCGTCCTCGGCGTAGCCCTCGCCCTCCGAGAAGTCGCCCTTCGCCGCCGCGGCCGCCCGCTTGGCGAGCACCCGCTTCTTCAGGGCCTTCATCGCCGGCTCGCGTTCCTTGAGGTCCACGACGAGCGGGGTGGCGATGAAGATCGAGGAGTACGCACCGGCCGCGAGGCCGACGAACAGCGACAGCGAGATGTCGTTCAGCATGCCGGCGTCCAGCAGGCCGCCGCCGATGAACAGCAGGGCCGCGACCGGCAGGAGCGCGACGACGGTGGTGTTGATCGAACGGACCAGCGTGCCGTTGATGCTGCGGTTGGCGACCTCGCTGTAGGTGTAGCGGGTCTGCTTGGTGATGTCCTTCGACCCCTCCTTGAGACCGTCGAAGACGACGACGGTGTCGTAGAGCGAGTAACCGAGGATCGTCAGCAGGCCGATGACCGTTCCCGGGGTCACCTCGAAACCGACCAGCGCGTAGATGCCGACGGTGATCGTGAGGTCGTGGATCAGGGCGATCAGCGCCGCGACCGCCATCCGCCACTCGAAGGCGATGGCCAGATAGATCACCACGAGGATCATGAAGATCCCGAGGCCGGTCCACGCCTTGTTGGCGATCTGCTCGCCCCAGCTGGGGCCGACCAGATCCGCGTTGATGTCGGCCTCGGTGACCTTCAGGTCGGTGGCGAGCTGCTTCTTGACGTCGGTCGCGGCGTCGGTGTCCAGACCGGAGATCTGGATGCGCAGGCCGCCCGTGCCGAGCTCCTGGACGATCGCGTCGTGGCCCGAGGCCTTCTCCGCGTCCTCGGTCGCCCGGGCGACGGAGACGGCCGTCTTCGGTGTGGTGAAGACGGCACCGCCCTTGAACTCGATGCCCATGTTGAGGCCCTGGATCGCCAGGGCCGCGATCGCCGTGATGGTGATCAGGATGGAAACGCCGTACCAGATGAAGCGCTTGCCGACGAAGTCGTAGCCGACCTCACCGCGGTACAGCCTGGCGCCGAGATCTCCCAGCTTCGACATCTCTCACGCCTCCTTTGCGTCGACGGGGGCGGGTGCGGGGGCCGTGCGGCGAGACCGGCGCAGCGGCGGCTTGGCGCCGAGCCGCTGCGGGTCCAGCCCGGACCACGGGTGGCCGCCGGCGAAGAACTTCGTACGCGCCAGCAGGGTCATGACCGGCTTGGTGAAGAGGAACACCACGACCACGTCGAGCAGGGTGGTCAGACCGAGGGTGAAGGCGAAGCCCTGCACCTTGCCGACGGTGACGATGAACAGCACCGCGGCGGCCAGGAACGACACGAAGTCGGAGACCAGGATGGTGCGCCGGGCGCGCGGCCAGGCGCGCTCGACGGCCGGACGCAGGGTGCGGCCCTCGCGGATCTCGTCGCGGATGCGTTCGAAGTACACGATGAACGAGTCCGCCGTGATGCCGATCGCCACGATCGCACCGCAGACGGCGGGCAGGTTCAGCGCGAAGCCGATGCCCTTTCCGAGCAGCGCCATGATCGTGTAGGTCAGGATCGCGGAGACCAGCAGGCTGATGATGGCGACGAACGCCAGGCCCCGGTAGTAGACGAGCAGGTAGATCACGACGAGCAGCAGGCCGATGGCGCCGGCGATCAGGCCGGCCTTCAGCTGCTCACCGCCGAGCGCGGCGGTGACGGTGGTGACGCTGTCCTCGCTGAAGGACAGCGGCAGGGCGCCGTACGAGAGCATGTTGCCCAGGTCCTGGGCGGACTGCTGGGTGAAGCCGCCGGAGATCTCGGCGTTGCCGCCGGTCAGCGCCTGGCTGACGGACGGGTCGGAGATGACCTCGCCGTCGAGCACGATCGCGAACTGGTTCTGCGGGGCCTGCTTGGTGGCGAGCTCACCGGTGATCTTGGCGAACTTGTCGGCGCCCTTGTCGGTGAACTGCATCGTGACGATCCACATGCCGCGCTGCGGGTCGATGATGCCCTTGGCGTCCTTGACGTCCTTGCCGTCGACCTGGGCCGGGCCCAGGATCCACTTACCCCAGACGTCGCCGCGCTGACCGCAGGCGACCATCGGGTCCTCGGGCTTGACGCCCTTGCCGGCGGCCGCGCGCTGCTCCTCGTTGGTGCAGTCCAGCTTGGCGAAGGCCGCCTGCAGGCCCGCGGCGGCCGTCTCCTCGGCCGTCGGCGGCGTGGAGGGCGAGGGTGCGCCCGATGCCGAGCCCGACGGGGTCGGGGCGGCCTTGTTGTCGTCTGCCTTCTTCGACTCGCCGCCCGAAGGGGTGGGAGTGGGGGCGTTCGGGGCCTTGAGGGCCTCGCTGAGCGCACGGCCCTGGGAAGTGGCGCTGGACGACGGGGTGGCCGAGGGGGACTTGCCGTCCTCGGCCTTGGGAGCGCCGGAGCCGCTCGCGGACGGGCTCGGGCTCGGGGCGCCCTCGGGCGGGGCGGGGGCGCCGTCGGCGAAGGCGAGGACCGGGCGGAAGTACAGCTGGGCGGTGGTACCGACCTGCTCGCGCGCCTGCTGCTCGTTCGTCCCCTTGGGGATGTTCACGATGATGTGGTCGCGGCCCTGGGTCTGGACCTCGGCCTCCGACACGCCGAGACCGTTGACGCGGCGCTCGATGATGCCGACCGCCGTGTTCATGTTGGTCTCGTTGATCGCGTCCGGCTTGCCGGGCTCGCTCTTGGCCTTGAGCGTGATGCTCGTGCCGCCGGCGAGGTCGATGCCCAGCCGGGGAGTCGTCTGCTTCGAGAGGAACATCCCCGCGGTGAGCGCCACCATCGCGATCAGGATGAACGCCAGGGCGCGCCCCGGCCTCCCCTGAGCCCCCGTGGGCCGCCGGCCCTTCTTCGGTGCTGCCACCTTGTCGTTTCTCCCTGTCCAACCGCCCCGCGCCGGGTCAGCGCGCGGACGGCCACGAAATGTGTGGTGGGGACCCCTGCCCCCCGCAGAAGTGGGTCGCTGACCGGGACCGCGACGGCCGCCGGTCAGGCGCCCCCGCGGTCCCCGGCCCGTGCGCTACTTCGCGCCGGGCCCGCCGTCCGCCGTGCCGTCCTCGGGCTCGTCGCCCTTGGGCTCGGCGTCCTTCGGCTCGTCCTTCTTGCCGAGGTCGAGCTTGGGCGCCGCGTCCTGGTCCTTCCCCGTGAGGGAGGAGGCGTCGTCGGGGACGACCGGCGTGTCGATGGTCAGATCATCGGTGGCGCCGTGGACGATGCGGTTGTACTCCGCGTCCTCCAGGACGGCGCCGATGGAGTTCTTCGCGTAGATCGCGTGGACGCCGGGAGCCACCTCGAGGGTGACGGTGTCGTCGCCGATCTCCTTCACCGTGGCGTACATGCCGCCGATGGTGCGGACCCCGGTGCCGGGCGTGATCTGGTCGCGCATCTGCGCGGCCGCCTGCTGCTTCTTCTTCGCGGAGCGGGTCATCAGGAACATCGCCCCGATGAGCACGATGAACGGGAGGAGTGTCACGAGATTCACGGGACGGAGATCCTTCGCACGACCGCACGCGGACGGCGGCCATTTCTACGGGGGTGGGCATGCCGACCCGAAAGGTCGGCATCGGCGGAGTCTAGGCGAGTCCGCACCGATGGAACAACGCCCAGCATGGCACCGTGGTTCCTGAGGGTGCCAACCTCCGCGCCGTCAGGCCCCGAACAAGCCCGGTTGTCCGCTTGATCCGCTCCCGTGCTGCCGCGGCGGCACGAGCCCCAGGTGGGACCAGGCGGCGGGGGTGGCGACCCGCCCCCTGGGGGTGCGTGCGAGCAGCCCCTCCCGGACCAGGAAGGGCTCGGCGACCTCCTCGACGGTCTCCCGCTCCTCGCCGACGGCGACGGCGAGCGTGGACAGGCCCACGGGCCCGCCGCCGAACAGCTTGAGCAGCGCCTCCAGGACGGCCCGGTCCAGCCGGTCGAGCCCGCGCGCGTCCACTTCGTACACCTGGAGGGCGGTACCGGCCACCTCGCGGTTGATCACACCGTCGGCGCGGACCTGGGCGTAGTCGCGGACGCGGCGCAGCAGGCGGTTGGCGATGCGGGGGGTGCCGCGGGAGCGGCCGGCGATCTCGGCGGCCCCGTCGGCGTCGATCTCGACGTCGAGGAGGCGGGCGGAGCGGTGGATGACGCGCTCCAGCTCCTCGGGGGCGTAGAACTCCATGTGCCCGGTGAAGCCGAAGCGGTCGCGCAGCGGGGGCGGCAGCAGGCCGGCCCGCGTGGTCGCCCCGACCAGGGTGAAGGGCGGCAGTTCCAGCGGGATGGCGGTGGCCCCGGGCCCCTTGCCGACGATCACGTCGACGCGGAAGTCCTCCATGGCCATGTAGAGCATCTCCTCGGCGGGCCGGGACATGCGGTGGATCTCGTCGAGGAAGAGGACCTCGCCCTCCTGGAGGGAGGAGAGGATGGCGGCGAGGTCGCCGGCGTGCTGGATGGCGGGGCCGGAGGTGATGCGGATGGGCGCGCCCATCTCGGCCGCGATGATCATGGACAGGGTGGTCTTGCCGAGGCCGGGGGCGCCGGAGAGCAGGACGTGGTCGGCGGTGGCGCCGCGCTGCCGGGCCGCCTTCAGGACGAGGTCCAGCTGCTGGCGGACCTTCTCCTGGCCGACGAACTCGTCGAGGTCCTTGGGGCGCAGCGCCGCCTCGACGGCCGTGTCCTCACCGTCGGCGGCCGCGGCGACGATGCGGGCCTCGTCCTCGGCGGTGGTGTCGTCGTCCCAGTTCACGGTGTCAGTCTGCCTTCTCGGTTCGTACGGTGCGGCGTCGGGTGCGGCGCCGCTGCTGGGGCTCGGCCCCGGGCCCCGCGCCTCGAACGCCGACGGGGCCGGACGTGGCCGGCGTCAAAGTGCGGTCCGGCCGCACCGGGCCCAGGGCGTGCCCGGAAGGGTTCACCGCGTCGCGGCGCCCAGCACTAGCGGGCCCGGTTCAGGGACTGGAGGGCGGCTCGCAGGAGCTGGGGCACGGGGGCCGAACCACCGGCGGCGACGGCGGCCTCGGCCTGCGGCGTCACCACGGCGACGGCCTCCTCGGCCTCCCGGGAGGAGTAGCCCAGGCCGATCAGGGCCGCGGCCAGCTGCTCGGTCCAGGGCGCCGGGCCGGTGGCCGCGGCCCGCTGCGCGCCGACCAGGCCGCTCGACCCGAGCGGGGCCCCCAGCTTGTCCTTCAGCTCCAGCAGCAGCTTCTGCGCGCCCTTCTTGCCGATTCCGGGGACGGCCGTCAGCGCCTTCTCGTCACCCGTCGAGACGGCCGTGCGCAACGCGTCCGGGCTGTGCACCCCGAGCATCGCCTGTGCCAGCCGGGGCCCGACCCCGCTCGCGGTCTGGAGCAGTTCGAAGACCTGCCGCTCGTCGTCGTCGGCGAAGCCGTAGAGCGTGAGGGAGTCCTCCCGGACGACCAACGAGGTGGCCAGCCGGGCCTGTTCCCCGATGCGCAGACCGGCGATGGTGTTCGGCGTGCACTGCACGGCCATGCCCACTCCCCCGACCTCGACGACGGCCAGGGTGGGGGCGAGCGCGGCGACGGGGCCGCTGACGAAGGCGATCATCGGGTACGGCCTTTCGAGCCTGGGGCGTGCAGGGCGACCGCCTGCTGGAGGCGGTTCTGGGCGGGGGCCCGCCAGATGTGGCAGATGGCGAGGGCGAGGGCGTCGGCGGCGTCGGCCGGCTTCGGCGGTGCGGCCAGCCTGAGCAGGCGGGTCACCATGGCCCCGACCTGGGCCTTGTCGGCGCGGCCGCTGCCGGTGACGGCGGCCTTGACCTCGCTCGGCGTGTGCAGGGCGACCGGGATTCCGCGCCGGGCCGCGCACAGCATGGCGACGGCGCTCGCCTGCGCGGTGCCCATCACGGTGCTCACGTTGTGCTGGCTGAACACCCGTTCCACGGCGACGACTTCGGGCCGGTGCGCGTCGAGCCACTCCTCGATGCCCCGCTCGATCGCGACGAGCCGCAGGCCCAGCTCCGCCTCGACGGGCGTCCGCACGACTCCCACCCCGAGCATGGCCAGGGGGCGTCCGGCGACACCTTCCACGACGCCGATGCCGCACCGCGTCAGCCCCGGGTCCACACCCAGTACCCGCATTCCGCCCCCGCCCCCGCCCTCGATCACCCGTCCGTGTTCGTGCAGGGTAGCGGGGCCCACTGACAAAGCAGCCAAAGCGACGGGCCGACAGGGTGTGTCCTGTCGGCCCGTCGTCGGATCGGTGCCCTGCTCAGGCGTCGACCTTCTCCATGACCTCGTCCGAGACGTCGAAGTTGGCGAAGACGTTCTGCACGTCGTCGCTGTCCTCCAGCGCGTCGATCAGCTTGAAGATCTTGCGTGCGCCCTCTTCGTCCAGCTCGACCTGCATCGAGGGGACGAAGCTGGCCTCGGCCGAGTCGTAGTCGATGCCGGCCTCCTGCAGGGCGGTGCGGACCGCGACCAGGTCGGTGGCCTCGCTGATCACCTCGAAGGACTCGCCGATGTCGTTGACCTCCTCGGCGCCGGCCTCGAGCACCGACTCCAGGACGTCGTCCTCGGACAGCTCGCCCTTGGGCAGCACCACGACGCCCTTGCGGTTGAACAGGTACGACACCGAGCCGGGGTCGGCCATGGAGCCGCCGTTGCGGGTCATGGCGACCCGCACGTCGGAGGCGGCGCGGTTGCGGTTGTCGGTGAGGCACTCGATGAGCACCGCGACACCGTTCGGGCCGTAGCCTTCGTACATGATCGTCTCGTAGTCGGCGCCGCCGGCCTCGAGACCGCCGCCGCGCTTGACCGCGGAGTCGATGTTCTTGTTCGGCACCGAGCTCTTCTTGGCCTTCTGGATGGCGTCGAAGAGCGTCGGGTTGCCGTCGATGTCCGCGCCGCCCATCCGGGCCGCGACCTCGATGTTCTTGATCAGCTTCGCGAAGAGCTTGCCGCGCTTGGCATCGATCACGGCCTTCTTGTGCTTCGTCGTAGCCCATTTAGAGTGGCCGGACATCCGCCTGTCTCCTTCGCGTCACCAACAGTGTTCGTCTCCGATCCTACCGGGAGCCGGTCACAGCCCCGCGCGCACCATGTCGACGAAGTAGGCGTGGACCCGGTCGTCACCGGTCAACTCGGGGTGGAACGACGTCGCGAGGACGTTGCCCTGCCGGACGGCGACCGTGTGGCCGTCGTACGTGGCGAGCACCTCGGCGGCGGCGCCGACGGACTCGACCCACGGGGCGCGGATGAAGACGCCCTGGACCGGGCCGCCCTCGACGCCCGCGAAGTCGATCTCCGCCTCGAACGACTCGTTCTGGCGGCCGAAGGCGTTGCGGCGCACGATCATGTCGATGCCGCCCAGGGTCTCCTGGTCCTCACGGCCGTCCAGGAGCTTGCCGGCCAGCATGATCATGCCGGCGCAGGTGCCGTACACCGGCATGCCCGCGGCCACGCGCGCGCGCAGCGGCTCCAGCATGCCGAACAGCACGGCGAGCTTCGACATGGTCGTGGACTCGCCGCCGGGGATCACCAGGGCGTCGACCTCGGCGAGTTCCTCGGGGCGCCGGACCGGCCTGGCCACGGCGTCCGCCGCGGCCAGGGCGATCAGGTGCTCCCGTACGTCGCCCTGGAGGGCCAGGACACCAATCACGGGGGTGGTCATGGCAGTGACTACCAGCCGCGGTTGGCGTAGCGCTCGGCCTCGGGCAGGGTGTCGCAGTTGATGCCGACCATGGCCTCGCCGAGGTTGCGGGACGCGTCCGCGATGATCTTCGGGTCGTCGTAGAAGGTGGTGGCCTTCACGATGGCGGCGGCGCGCTTGGCCGGGTCGCCCGACTTGAAGATGCCGGAGCCGACGAAGACGCCCTCGGCGCCGAGCTGGCGCATCAGGGCGGCGTCGGCCGGAGTGGCGACACCGCCGGCGGAGAACAGCACGACCGGGAGCTTGCCGAGCTCGGCGACCTCCTTGACGAGCTCGTACGGGGCGCGCAGCTCCTTGGCGGCGGCGAACAGCTCGTTGTTGTCGTAGCCGCGCAGGCGGGCGATCTCGTTCTTGATCTGGCGCAGGTGGCGGACGGCCTCGACGACGTTGCCGGTGCCGGCCTCGCCCTTCGAGCGGATCATGGCCGCGCCCTCGGCGATGCGGCGCAGGGCCTCGCCCAGGTTGGTGGCGCCGCAGACGAAGGGGGTGGTGAAGGCCCACTTGTCGGAGTGGTTGACCTCGTCGGCCGGGGTCAGGACCTCGGACTCGTCGATGTAGTCGACGCCGAGGGACTGCAGGACCTGGGCCTCGACGAAGTGGCCGATGCGGGACTTGGCCATGACGGGGATCGAGACGGCCTCGATGATCTCCTCGATCATGTTCGGGTCCGACATGCGCGCGACGCCGCCGTCCTTGCGGATGTCGGCGGGGACCCGCTCCAGGGCCATGACGGCCACGGCGCCGGCGTCCTCGGCGATCTTCGCCTGCTCGGCGTTGACCACGTCCATGATCACGCCGCCCTTGAGCTGCTCGGCCATGCCGCGCTTGACGCGCGAGGTGCCGATGGCCGACTCAGCGGACTGGGGGGAGGTGGGAAGCGTGCTCACGGATTGACCTCACTCGAAAGGAAGACGGGTGCTACGGGTGCTACTGGTCCTACTCAGCCGAGCAAACCTCACGGACCAGTCCACTACAAGGGCCAATGTGGAGCCAGTGGCCCCCTCCACTTGTCCGCGGCGGCCCTGGACCCCGCCCGTGCGGCTCAGACCGGCCTTTCGGCCAGGTCCGCCGGAGGCTCGTCGTCCATTTCGAACGCCAGCGGGAAGGGCGCGTGCCCGGCCAGGCGGAACCAGCGGACCTTGCGGTGCCTGCGCAGGGCCCGCGCGGCCCGTACGGCGTCGTTGTGGAACCGGCGCGCCATGGGTACCCGGCGCACCGCCGCCGCCAACTCCTCGGTGGCCTCCGCACCGCCCGGCGCGGCCTTCAGCACCTCGACCTGGTCGGCGTCGGCGAACACCGCGCGCAGCGCCTGGCTGAGCTCGCTCTCGGCGACCTCCCGTTGCTCCTCCTCCGCCTGCCGCGCGGCGTGCGCGGACTCGTACAGCACGAGGGAGGACGCGGGGTCGAGCACACCGGAGGTGGCCACCTCCACCACCACGGAGGCCCGCCGCACCAGCTGGGCGTCCAGCGCGGCCCGCGCGGCGTCCATCCGCGAGTGCAGCCGGTCGAGCCGGCCGGCGGTCCAGCTGAGGTAGACCCCGACGACCGCGAGCGCCAGGGCAATCCAGACAAGGGTTTCGATCACGGGCGGCGACACTACCCTTCCGGCCGGCCCGGTTGCCCGCCCGGCCCCTCACCCGCCGGTCCCGTGCCGGAGGCTCCCTCACCCGCCGGTCCCGTGCCCGACGCCCCGCCACCCGCCGGCCCGGCGCCCGCCGCTCAGGCCGAGGTGTCCCGGGAGAAGCCGAGGCGGGTGCGCAAGGAGACGCGTTCGTCGGCGGCCACCGCCGCCGCGCCGTCCGTCACCGTCTCGTAGACGGCGAGGATGTCCGCGCCGACCGTGGCCCAGTCGAAGCGGCGTACGTGCGCCGAGCCCCGTGCACTCAGTTCCGCGCGTCGGGCCGGGTCGCCCAGGAGGCCGATCGCGCCGGCCGCGAGGGCGTCGGCGTTCTCGTTCGAGAAGAGCTCGCCCGCCCCGCCCTGGTCCAGGACCTGCGCGAAGGCGTCCAGGTCGGACGCCAGCACCGTCGCGCCCGCCGAGAGGGCCTCGACC
This sequence comes from Streptomyces sp. NPDC045967, assembly GCF_056430495.1. NCBI lineage: Bacteria > Bacillati > Actinomycetota > Actinomycetes > Kitasatosporales > Streptomycetaceae > Streptomyces > Streptomyces sp. NPDC045967. Next base: position 149,141 of record NZ_JBWKLE010000008.1, read on the forward strand.
AGGATGATGCCGAAGCTCTCGCCGCCGGTGTTCGGCGCCACGTACACGTCGACGCTGCGCAGCAGCCGGGCCTTGTCCTCGTCCGAGACCATGCCGAGGAACTCGACCCGGGAGCGGAGCTCGGCCGGGAGGGAGGCCACCGCCTCCTCCTCGTCGCCGCGGCCCGCGACGAGGAGCCGTACGTCGGGGAAGGCCGCCGCGATCGCGGGGAAGGCAGCCATCAGCACCGGCAGGCCCTTGCGCGGCTCGTCGATGCGGCCGATGAAGCCCAGGGTGCGGCCGGACCACTCGGGGTTCGGGTCCGCCTTGGCGAAGAAGTCCACGTCGACGCCGTTGGGGATGACGACCGCGTCGCCGCCGAGGTGCTCCACGAGCGTGCGCCGGGCGTACTCGCTGACCGCGATCCGCGCGCTGATCTTCTCCAGGGCCGGCTGGAGGATCGGGTACGCCGCGATCATCGCCCGCGAACGCGGGTTCGAGGTGTGGAAAGTGGCCACGATCGGGCCCTGCGCCGCCCAGCAGGACAGCAGTCCCAGCGAGGGCGAGGCCGGCTCGTGGATGTGGATGACGTCGAAGGTGCCGTCGTGCAGCCAGCGGCGCACCCGGGCGGCGGAGAGGAAGCCGAAGTTGAGGCGGGCGACGGAGCCGTTGTAGGGCACCGGCACGGCGCGGCCCGCCGAGACCACGTACGGCGGCAGCGGGGTCTCGTCGTCCGCCGGCGCCAGGACCGACACGTCGTGGCCGAGGCCGATGAGGTGCTCGGCGAGGTCCCGGATGTGGAACTGGACGCCGCCCGGCACGTCCCACGAATACGGGCACACGATGCCGATCTTCACTACGGGCGCTCCCCCTGGTCGGTCAGATCGTCCTGCCACAGCCGCTGCAGCATGTGCCAGTCCTCCGGGTGCTCGGCGATCCCGAGCGCGAAGGCGTCCGCGACCGCCTGGGTCATGGCGGCGGTCTTCTCCAGTCGGGTGCCGTTCTCGGGCACCGCCACCTCGGGGTGGATCCGGCCGTACATCTTCGGGGATTCGCCGTAGTACAGGGTGGCCGGGAGCAGGACCGCGCCGGTCTGCTGGGCCAGCAGCGCCGGCCCGGCCGGCATGCGCGCCGTGGCGCCGAAGAAGTCCACCCCGATCCCGGAGGACGACAGGTCCCGGTCCGCGACCAGGCAGACCAGGCCGCCGGCGCGCAGCCGGCGGGCGAGGGTGCCGAAGGCGGAGCCGCTGCTGTGCGGCAGCACCTCCATGCCCAGGCTCTCGCGGTAGGCGACGAAGCGGTCGTAGAGGGACTCGGGCTTGAGCCGTTCGGCGACGGTGGTGAAGGGCACCCCGATGTGGCCGATGGCCCAGGCTCCGCCGAGGTCCCAGTTGGCGAGGTGCGGCAGGGCGACCACGACCCCGCGGCCGGAGGCGAGTGCCTCGCGCAGGATGTGCTCGTCCTTCATCTCGACGTCCGTGCCGAACCGTTTCGGGTCCATGGCCGGCAGCCGGAAGGACTCCATCCAGTACCGCATGTAGGAGCGCATGCCGGCCTTGGTCAGTTCGCGCAGCCGCTCGGGTCCGGCGCCGGGCACCACGCGCGCCAGGTTCGACTCCAGCTGGAGCACGCTCTTGCCGCGCCGCTTCCACGCGACGTCCGCGATCCGCCGGCCCAGCGCCACGGCGGCGGGTTCGGGCAGCTTCTTGACCCCCGCCCAGCCGAGTCCGTACAGCCCGTCGACCAGCTTGTCCTTCGCGGTGCCCATCAGGCCGCGCCCCCCTCGGCGGCGGACGCCGCGGCGTCCGCCTCGGCCGCCTCGCGGCGTACGGTGACCACGCGCTGCACCAGCGTGACGAGCGAGCCGACCGCCACGATCCACAGGGCGGCCGGCAGCAGTACGCCCATCCAGGACGGCGCGCCGAAGATCAGGAGCCCGGACAGGCCCGCGGCGACCAGCGAGATCACCAGTCGCTCGGCGCGCTCGATGAGGCCGTTGACGGCGACCGGCAGGCCGATCGACTCGCCGCGCGCCTTGGTGTAGGAGACCACCTGGCCACTGGCGAGGCAGAAAATGGCCACCGCGCACAGCACGTTGTCGTGGCCGGAGCCCGCGTACCAGAGGGCGAGGCCGCCGAAGATCGCCGCGTCCGCCACCCGGTCGAGGGTGGAGTCGAGGAAGGCGCCCCACCGGCTGGAGACGCCGGCCTGGCGGGCCATGTTCCCGTCCACCAGGTCGGAGAAGACGAAGAGGGTGATGGTGATCGTGCCCCAGAAGAACTCGCCCCGGGGGAAGAAGACCAGCGCTCCGGCCACCACTCCGGCCGTGCCGATCAGGGTGACCGCGTCCGGGCTCACCCCCCGCCGGAGCAGAAAAGCGGCGAATGGCGTGAGAACACGCGTGAAGAATGCACGCGCGTACTTGTTCAGCATGGCCTTCCCGGAGGGTCGCTGGGCCGCACGGCCACCACGGCCACCGGCTGGCCCATCGTAGCCAGGACGCCGCCCCCCGCACGCCGCGCACCCACCGGTTCGCGCCGCGTCAGGCGCAGGTCGCGTCCCGGACCGGCTCCGGTACCGGCCGGGTCCGGCCGCCCGGCGCCCCCGGTACGCCGCCCGTGCGCCCCCCGCGACCTGCCCGGTACGACGTATGGACGCGGTGTGGCACCGGTGCAAAGCTCGAAGGGCCCCCTTTTTTCCGTCCCCGGAGGAAACGCGGGAGGTCGACGAAAGCCGGGGCCCGGGGAGCAGCCCTTCTCGCAGGAATCCATCCTCCTCACCGTCACGACCGGGAGGCACGAGAATCATGGGAGCCACCTCACACCAATCCGGAGCCGCCGGCAGGGCGCTGACGGCCGACCGCCCCTCCTCCGTACGGAACGTCGTGCTGGTCGGCCACAGCGGATCCGGCAAGACCACCCTGGTCGAAGCGCTCGCCCTGACCGCCGGAGCGGTCAACCGGGCGGGCCGGGTCGAGGACGGTGCCACGGTCTCCGACTACGACGAGATCGAACACCGCCGGCAGCGGTCCGTCCAGCTGTCCCTCGTCCCCGTCGCTTGGGGCGGAATCAAGATCAACCTGCTGGACACCCCCGGATACGCCGACTTCGTCGGAGAGCTCAGGGCCGGTCTGCGCGCCGCGGACGCGGCCCTCTTCGTCGTCTCGGCCTCCGACGGCATCGACGGCGCCACCCGCATGGTCTGGGACGAATGCGCGGCGGTCGGCATGCCGCGCGCCATCGTCGTCACGCACCTGGAGGCCGCCCGCGCCGACTACGCGCAGATGGCGAACATCTGCGGCGAGATCTTCGGCGCCGACGACCCCGACGCCGTCATCCCGCTCTACCTCCCGCTGCACGCCCCCGCCGGCCCCGACGGCCACGCCCCCGTGACCGGCCTGCTCGGCCTGCTCTCCCAGCGCGTGTACGAGTACTCCTCCGGCGAGCGCGTCGAACGCGATCCGGACCCCGCCGAGCTCGCCCTCATCTCCGGCGCCCGCTCCCGCCTCATCGAGGGGATCATCGCCGAGAGCGAGGACGAGGGCCTGATGGACCGGTACCTCGGCGGCGAGGACATCGACGTCAAGACCCTCGTGGACGACCTGGAGCGCGCCGTGGCCCGCGGCACCTTCCACCCCGTCCTGATGGCGGCGCCCGCCCCCGAGGGCGCCCGGCAGGGCCTGGGGACCGTGGAACTCCTCGAACTGATCACGGGCGGCTTCCCCACTCCCCTGGAACGGGCCGCGCTCCCCGTCACCGCCCCGGACGGCTCCCCGCGCCCCGCCGTCACCTGCGACCCGGACGGCCCCCTCCTCGCCGAGGTCGTCAAGACCTCCTCCGATCCCTACGTCGGCCGGGTCTCCCTCGTCCGCGTGTTCTCCGGCACCCTGCTGCCCGAGGCGACGGTCCACGTCTCCGGCCACGGCCTCGCCGACCGCGGACACGAGGACCACGACGTGGACGAGCGGATCGGCGCCCTCAGCGCGCCCTTCGGCAAACAGCAGCGCAGCCTGCCCCGGTGCATCGCGGGCGACCTGGCCTGCGTGGCCAAGCTGACCCGGGCCGAGACCGGCGACACCCTCTCCGCCAAGGACGATCCGCTGCTCCTCGAGCCGTGGGCCATGCCCGACCCGCTGCTCCCCCTCGCCATCGAGGCGCACAGCAAGGCCGACGAGGACAAGCTCTCGCAAGGGCTGGCCCGCCTCGTCGCCGAGGATCCGACCATGCGGCTGGAGCAGAACCCGCACACCCGCCAGGTCGTCCTGTGGTGCCTGGGCGAGGCCCACCAGGACGTCGCCCTGGAGCGGCTGCGCACGCGCTACGGCGTGCAGGTCGACGCCGTGCCCCACAAGGTGAGCCTGCGCGAGACCTTCGGGGCGAAGGCGGCGGGCCGCGGCCGGCACGTCAAGCAGTCCGGCGGCCACGGCCAGTTCGCCATCTGCGAGATCGAGGTGGAGCCCCTGCCGCCGGGCAGCGGCATCGAGTTCGTCGACAAGGTCGTCGGCGGAGCCGTGCCGCGCCAGTTCATCCCATCGGTGGAGAAGGGCGTGCGCACCCAGGCCGCCCGCGGGGTCGCCGCCGGGTATCCGCTGGTCGACGTACGCGTCACCCTCGTCGACGGCAAGGCGCACTCGGTGGACTCCTCCGACGCCGCCTTCCAGACGGCCGGGGCCCTCGCCCTGCGCGAAGCCGCCGCCGAAGCCCGCATCCACCTCCTGGAACCCGTCGCCGAACTGGCCGTGACGGTCCCCGACGAGTACGTCGGCCCGGTGATGAGCGACCTCGCGGGCCGCCGGGGCCGGGTCGTCGGCTCTGAACAGGCGGGCGAGGGGCGCACCCTGGTCCGCGCCGAGATCCCCGAGATCGAGATCGGCCGCTACGCCGTCGAGCTGCGCTCCGTCTCGCACGGCACGGGCCGCTTCGCCCGCAGTTACGCCCGCCACGAACCGATGCCGCCCCAGATCGCCGACAAGGTGCGCGAACAACTGGAGAAGGGAACGTAGTCGGCATGGGGTCGCAGACGCCGCCCGGCCAACCCTGTTGCGCCGGGCGGCATTTCCCTGTCCCATGACCATGGGGTGACATCGCCCGATAGGCTCATCGGCGCACCAAAGAGCACGAACGCACAGCGATGGGGGCAGCGGTGGCGGACGACGGATTCGACTTCAGGCCCGGGGCGCAGATCCCCCTCCAGGGCGGCGGGGGGCAGACGGCCGCGACCGGCGCCCTGGCCTCCGCGGCCTACCGGGACGGCGCGAAGGACAGCCGCTTGGCCCTCCTCCTGGAGGCCAACAGCGAGAACCACCCCGCCTCGGTCAAGCCTCCGAAGATCTCCCTCTTCGAGCCCAGCCTCGGCGAGGCCTTCTGCCGGGCCGTCGAGGCCCGCACCCTGGCTCCGGGCCGCAAGCCGCTGATCCAGTCCTTCGGCGCGGACCCGCAGACCGTGGTCGAGCACTGCCTGGCGGCCTCCCGCATCCGCAAGGAGCGCGACCGCAAGCTCCGCCTGATCGTGCTCGTCTGCGGCCTGCTGTTCCTCCCCGGCCTGCTGCTGTGGCTGGGCCTGTTCCAGCTCCGCAAGAGCCTGTCCTCGGGTGAGGGCAAGAGCGGGTCGTGGATCGGCACCACGCTGCTGGTCGGCGTGGCGATCGTGGTGGCCCTGCTGATGTTCAAGCTGCCGCTCACCGGTTTCCTGGGCATATACCTGCGCGCCATGCTCATCGCCCCGGTCGCGGGCTGGTTCCTGGCCCGCCGGCTGTGCGAGGCCACCGCCGCCGACCTGCGCTCGCGCTGGGACGGGCTGCTGGACGGGGGCGGGGTCGCCGCGAAGATCCCGGAGGCGGTGCCGGGCAACCCCGACGAGAAGGCCCGCGAGGACCTGCGCCACCAGCTGGCCAAGCTCACCGCGGAGGACCGCAGCAACCACGTCTTCTACGCGGGCCCCAAGGGGATCCTCGGCATGGGCACCCGCTGGGGCAGCTGGCAGATGGCCGAGGAGCTCACGCCGAAGTCCGAGGGCGCGGAGATCCACCCCTTCCGCAGCTGGGACGTCATACGCGCGATCGACGCCCAGCTCCGCAAGCTCGAGCGCGGTCCCCTGCACACCGGCGGCTTCCCGACCGCGGCGATACAGCACTGGATCGTCACCCCCATCGGCGAGGGCGCCGCCGAGGTGGCCCGCCCGAGCGGTGAGAACGTGGACACCTTCCTCATCAAGCCGCACGAGATCACCCGGATCTGCAACGAGCAGCAGTTCAGCGCCGGAAACCGGCACTACCTGGGCATCCAGTACCCCCTGTGGGACGGCCAGCTCGTCATCACCATGCTGGTGACCGTCACCGTGCTCTACAAGACGCTGCGCGTGGACGTCACCGCGCACGCCCTGGGCCCCGTACACGGCCTGTTCACGACGAAGTCGAAGGCCCCGGTGGTGGAGGTGCCCAAGAGCATCCGCTTCTGGGAGACCGTGGAGCGGCCGCTGCCCCTGGTGGACGCGCAGGAGGTCGTACGGCTGGCCGTACGGGCCCCGCTCACCTGGTACCCGCCCGTCCTCGACTTCCTCGGCGGCAAGCTGGTCCTGCCCGAGCCCTTCGGCCTGCGGCACGTGTGGGCGGGCTCGATGTGGCGCCACCGGTTCATGGCCGACGACGCCATCCGCACCGTGGCCCCGGTCCTGCGGTCCGTCCACGCCGCGACGTTCAAGGTGCTGGAGGAGAACGGCGTCGACACCGACCGCTTCACCAACCGTTCCTCGATCATGAGCGGTCTCGTCCAGGAACCGGCACCGCGCAAGGCGGACGTGTACGACGTATAGGGCGGGTCTTTCGGATCGGACCGGGCCCCCGCGGCCCGGTCAGTCGGCGATCCAGGCCTCGGCGAGCATCTGGCGGGTGTCCGCGAGGAGTTGGGGCAGCACCTTGGTGTGTCCGACGACCGGCATGAAGTTCGTGTCCCCGCCCCAGCGGGGCACGATGTGCTGGTGCAGGTGCGCGGCGATGCCGGCGCCGGCGGCCGCGCCCTGGTTCATGCCGATGTTGAAGCCGTGTGCTCCCGATGCCTTGCGCAGCGCCGCCATGGCCCGCTTGGTGAGATCGGCCAGTTCGGCGGTCTCGGGCCCGTCGAGCTCGGTGTAGTCGGCGACGTGCCGGTAGGGGACGACCATCAGGTGCCCGCCGTTGTACGGGTACAGGTTCAGCACCGCGTAGACGTGCTTGCCGCGGGCCACGATCAGGCCGTCCGCGTCCGACATCTCCGGAATCCCGCAGAAGGGACAGCCATCCCCGGCCTCGGGGCCGGTCGGCTTGTTCTCCCCCTGGATGTAGGCCATCCGGTGGGGCGTCCACAGACGCTGGAACGCGTCCTGCGTGCCCACACCGATCTGCTGCTCCGGCTCAGTCGTCATGGCGGCAAGCATATGACCTCGCCCGCGCGCACGAGGAAGGCCCCCGGAAAGTGATCACTTTCCGGGGGCCGACGCGTGGGGAGGTCAGACCCGACGCGGTGCGCGGCCTCGTCAGACCTGGACGCGGTCCGCGACGACCTTGGCCAGCTTGGCCAGCGCCTCGTCCTTGGGGACGCCGTTCTCCTGCGAGCCGTCGCGGTAACGGAAGGAGACGGTGCCCGCGGCCATGTCCTCGTCACCGACGATGATCATGAACGGGACCTTCAGCTTCTGGTGGTTGCGGATCTTCTTCTGCATGCGGTCCGAGGACGCGTCCACCTCGACCCGCAGGCCCTGCTTCTTCGCCTCGGCGGCGAAGCCCTGCAGGTACTCGACGTGCCCGTCGCCGATCGGGATGCCGACCGCCTGGACGGGGGCCAGCCACGGCGGCATGGCGCCCGCGTAGTGCTCCAGCAGCACGGCGAAGAACCGCTCGATCGAGCCGAACAGGGCGCGGTGGATCATGACCGGGCGCTGACGCGAGCCGTCCGGGGCGGTGTACTCCAGGTTGAACCGCTCCGGCAGGTTGAAGTCGAGCTGGACGGTCGACATCTGCCAGGTGCGGCCGATGGCGTCCCGCGCCTGCACCGAGATCTTCGGGCCGTAGAAGGCCGCGCCGCCCGGGTCGGGGGTCAGGGGCAGGCCCTGCTTCTCCGCGACCTGCTGCAGGACGGCGGTCGCCTCCTCCCACACCTCGTCCGAGCCGACGAACTTCTCCGGGTCCTTGGTGGACAGCTCCAGGTAGAAGTCGGTCAGACCGTAGTCGCGCAGCAGGTTCAGCACGAAGGTCAGCGTGCGGTCGAGCTCCTCCGCCATCTGCTCGCGGGTGCAGTAGATGTGCGCGTCGTCCTGGGTGAAGCCCCGGGCGCGGGTCAGGCCGTGCACGACGCCCGACTTCTCGTACCGGTACACGGTGCCGAACTCGAACAGGCGCAGCGGCAGTTCGCGGTAGGAGCGGCCGCGCGCGTCGAAGATCAGGTTGTGCATCGGGCAGTTCATGGGCTTGAGGTAGTAGTCGGTACCACCGTCGAGCTGCATGGGGGGGTACATGCCCTCCGCGTACCAGTCCAGGTGGCCGCTCTTCTCGAAGAGGGCGCCCTTGGTGGCGTGCGGCGAGTAGACGAACTCGTAGCCCTCCTCCTCGTGCCGGCGGCGCGAGTAGTCCTCCATCACCCGGCGGATGATGCCGCCGCGCGGGTGGAAGACGGCGAGGCCCGAGCCGATCTCGTCCGGGATGGAGAACAGGTCCAGCTCGTTGCCGAGCTTGCGGTGGTCGCGCTTCTCGGCCTCGGCCAGGAAGTCCAGGTGCGCCTTCAGCTCGTCCTTCGACGGCCAGGCGGTGCCGTAGATGCGCTGGAGCATCGGGTTCTTCTCGCTGCCGCGCCAGTAGGCGGCCGCGTTGCGCATCAGCTTGAACGCGGGGATGGCGCGGGTGGTGGGCAGGTGGGGACCGCGGCAGAGGTCCTTCCAGCACAGCTCGCCGGTCTTCGCGTCGAGGTTGTCGTAGATGGTCAGCTCGCCGCCGCCCACCTCGACGTTCGCCCCGTCGTCGGTGGAGGCGGCGCCCTTGATGCCGATGAGCTCGAGCTTGTACGGCTCCTCCGCGAGCTCCTCGCGCGCCGCCTCGTCGGTGACCACACGGCGGGCGAACCGCTGCCCGCGCTTCTGGATCTCCTGCATCTTCTTCTCGATGGCCTTGAGGTCTTCGGGGGTGAAGGGCCTGGCCACGTCGAAGTCGTAGTAGAAGCCGTTCTGGACCGGCGGGCCGATGCCCAGCTTGGCCTCGGGGAACAGCTCCTGCACGGCCTGCGCCATCACGTGCGCGGTCGAGTGCCGCAGGATGTTCAGGCCGTCCTCGGAGGAGATCTCCACCGGCTCGACGGTCTCGCCGTCCCGCACTTCGTAGCCGAGGTCCTTGAGCTCCCCCGCGATGCGCGCGGCGACGATGGTGCGCTCGCCGGCGAAGAGCTCCGCCGCCGTAGTGCCCGTGGCCACCACGCGCTCGTCCCGCTCGGAATCGCGTTGGATGATCACACGGACGTCTGACACCGGTCTCTCCTGACTCAGGGGGTGCGCGAGCGAACACTGCGCGCCTGAATCGTACCGAGCGCGGCGGCCCGGCCGCTAAACGGTTACCGCCCGGCGCCGGCAGCCGCCCGGCACAGGCGGCCCGGACCCGCCAGGTGGGGCGGGGTCCCCGCCCCGCCTCGGTATCCTGGGCGCATGCCGAACCCCTCGATCCGCCCGCTGGACCTGACCGACGACACCACCGCGCGGGCCGTCCACCGGATCGGGCGGGCGGCGTACGCGGTGGAGGCGGAGCTGATCGGCTTCGACGGCATCCCGGCACTGGGCGAGAGCCTCGCCCAGCTGCGGGCGCGTCCCCTGCACTGGGTGGGCTCGGTCCCGGAGAGCGGGGAACTCGCCGGCTTCCTCGCCTGGGAGCAGGAGCTTGGTGGCGGCGTCCGCGTCGACCGGCTCTGCGTGGCCCCGGCCTGGTTCCGCCGGGGCATCGCCTCCCGGCTGCTGCGCCACGGCCTGACGGAGCTCTTCCCGGGCCGCCCCGTCACGGTCACCACAGGAGCCGCCAACACTCCCGCGCTCTGCCTCTACCAGCGGCTGGGCTTCACCCGCGGCCCGGACTTCTCCCCCGCCCCGGGCCTGACGATGGCCTCCTTCACCATCGGCGGCGACACCCCTTAGCCGTGGTCGGCCGTCCGGCCAGGCGCCTCGGCCGTGGCCGGCCGGTCAGCCGCCTCGTCAGTCGTCCGACGGCAGTACGTCCGCCGCGTCGAACGCATCGTCCAGCGACTTCATCAACCGGTCCCGTTCGACCTCGTCCAGCGGCACCGGCGCCACGTCCACCGCGTCCGTGAGCCGCCGGAACCCGCCCCGCCGCTGGAGCCGACCGCTGACCCGGACCGGCAGGCCCACCAGGTGCGCGTGGCCCGCCACCCGGTACGCCTCCTCGTCCAGCGCGACCCGCACGTACGGGATGTCCGCCCCCGCCAGGACCCTCAGCCGGACCGTGCCCCCGCCGCCCGCCGCCGAGCGCCGCATCCGGACGACCGCGCCGGCGATGCGGACGGGTACGGCGGGCTCGGCCCGGGTGTAGCGGGCGGCCGCCTCGCGCAGCGCCGGCAGGTCGCCGGGCGAGAACTCCACCGGCTCCGGACGGGCCGCGCAACCCGTCGGGACCCCCGCCGCCGGAGCCCAGGCCAGTGCGACGCGGGCGCCCTCGGAGCCGCGGACCAGCGCGATCAGCGCATCGGCGAGCTCGCGGCTCACCCCGGCCCGTACCGCCGCGTCGAAGGCCTCCATGCCACCGGTCGCCCGCCGGTAGTCCACCGCCTCGCGGGCCGCGTGCAGCGCGTGGTGCAGCCGGGTCACGGTCCCGCGCCCGCGGTCCACCGGCACGAACGCGGTGAGCCGCCGCCCGCCGGGGCACGGCCCCACCAGCACTCCGTCCAGGGCCCGTTCGGCCTGCGCCCGGTGCCGGGCCCCGTAGTAGCCGGCCCGTTCGCGGTCGGCCAGCGCCCCGGCCAGCAGCAGCCGGCGGGCGGCCGTGCGCAGCTGTTCCTGCACCGTCCAGTCGGCCTCGCCCCGGAGCCCGTACGCCCCTTCGCCGATCTCCCGCTCCCAGCGGACCTCGTCGCTCGGCAGGCTCAGCCCGTACAGCACCTCCCGGGCCGACGGCAGCGGGCAGCGCGCGAGTGCGGTCAGCGCCTCCTCCAGCAGGTCCGCGCAGTCGGGGAAGGCACGGCTCTCGGGCACGAGCAGACTGGCGCCCCCGCCGGACGGCGCGTGGGCGGCGGGCGGTGTCCAGCGCCCGTAGCGTCCGGCGGCCCCGCCGCGGCGCAGCCAGCCGTGCCGGTGCAGCAGCGCGCCCAGCACGGCCGGGTCCACCTGCGCGGGGTCCGGCGCGCCGGAGACCGACTCCGGGGGCGGGAGCGGTTCGAGGTGCGGTGCGTGCCAGTTCATCAGGGCGTCCCTCCCGACCCGACCCGGGTCATGATCTCGCACAGCGCACGGTCGTCGAAGATCCGCGAGGTCGGGATCCGCACGGTGGTCCGGCGCCGACCGGTCACGGGGTGTCCGGCGAGGTTGGTCCAGTAGCAGCAGTGCCGCAGGTCCAGCCGGTCGTGTCCGGCGGCGAGCCACTGGTCGCGCTCCCGCGGGAGGAGCATCACGACGAGGATCTTGTGGACGGCGACCGGGGTGCGGGCCAGCTTCACCAGGTGCTCGTTGTCCAACGTGAAGCCGAAGCTAGGCCCGGCGGGCCGCGGCGGTATCTGGTAGGTCGCCTTCAACTGCACCTTGATGGTGACCTCGTCGTCGACGACGTGCTCGGCGGCCCCGTGGCTGACGTGCCAGTCGATGCCGTTGTCCGGGAAGGGCTGGGACAGCGAGCAGCCGGCCGCGGCGGCGACGGCGTGCAGGTATCCCACCTGGAGGGTCTCCATGCAGGCGGTGGTGGCGAGTGTGCCGCGCAGCGGTCCGCTCCGCGCCCCGTCCGGCGTGCCGGTGCGCGGATCGATCCGCCCCGCCAGCACCCCGCCCTGTTCGGGCTGCGCGAGCGCCATGGCCGGCTCCCCATGCCTTGCGGGCTCTGCCGTGGGTGGTGGACGGGGTGACGACCGGTCATGTGCACGGCCCCCCAAGGTTGTTGTCTCCGCACCCGGGTCCCCGCAAACGGCGTACGGGGCAAACAGCCCGGGTATCACCGAAGCGGGCAAGGGTGGCGTGTCCGGGTGCGCCCCATCTGCCGACCGGGGACGAGGAGTTCGCCATGACACGCTGGTACGAGGGCCCGCTGGCCGCATTCGACACGGAGACGACCGGAGTTGACGTCGAGGAGGACCGCATCGTGTCGGCCGCGCTCGTCGTGCAGGAGTGCGCGGGCGGCCGGGTGCGCACCACGCGCTGGCTGGTCAATCCCGGTGTCCCGGTGCCCGCGGGCGCGACGGACGTGCACGGACTGACCGACGAGCACCTGCAGCGCCACGGGCGGTGGCCGGCGCCGGTGGTGGAGGAGATAGCCCGGGCGCTGGCGGAGCAGCAGGTGGCCGGCCGGCCGGTGGTGGTGATGAACGCGCCGTTCGACCTGACGCTGCTGGACCGGGAGTTGCGCCGGCACCGGGCGTCGTCGCTGGCGCGGTACCTGGACAACCGGCCGCTCACGGTGCTGGATCCGCGGGTGCTGGACAAGCACCTGGACCGGTACCGCAAGGGCCGCCGGACACTGACGGACCTGTGCGCGCATTACGGGATAGAGCTGGAGGGCGCGCACGACGCGGCGGCGGACGCGCTGGCCTCCCTGGAGCTGGTGCGGGCTGTGGGGCGGCGGTTCGCGGCGCGGCTGGAGCGGCTCTCGCCGGCCGAGCTGCACACGCTGCAGGCGGTGTGGCACGCGGCCCAGGCGCGGGGACTGCAGGCGTGGTTCGCCCGGCAGGGGACGCCGGAGGCGGTGGACCCGCACTGGCCACTGCGGCCCGGCCTGTCGACCGCGGCCTAGGTCCTGTCGTCAAAGTGGCGCCGGTCGGGCCCGCGGCGTCCGGTGCCGTGCATCGCAAGGCGGAGGGGCGGCCGTGTACTGGACGTACTCGGGCGCCCCGACAACGCGGCGAGGTGCGGTGCCGGGCGCCGCGGGCCAGGCGCGACTTTTACGACAGGGCCTAGGTCCTGTCGTCCCGTACCGGGCAACCCGCCGCTATGGCGCCGGACATGCGGAAGGCCGGCCCGTCTGATGACGGACCGGCCTCTCCCGGTGGGCGATACTGGGATCGAACCAGTGACCCCTTCGGTGTGAACGAAGTGCTCTCCCGCTGAGCTAATCGCCCGGGAACGCACTGAACAATACAGAAGCCCCGGGGCTGGTTCAAACCGCTTCCGCCGGAGCGGCCAGCCGGGCCGCGAGACCGCGCCGGCCGGCCCGCATCATCAGGGCGTGGTTGAGCCGGAACACGGGCCGTCCGGGCAGCGCGAGGCGCCGCATCAGCGGCCGGCGCACCTCCACCTCCTGCTCGTAGAGCGCACGGGTCCCCGCGGAGCCGGCTCCGGCGCGGGGCCGGACGGTCCACCGGGCCCACCCTTCGAGATCACCGCGCAGGGACACCTCCAGCACCCCGTGGGCGGGGTCCCGCAGCAGTTCGCCCGCGGTGAAGCGGAGGGCGTACGGGAGGACCGAGCGGGCGGTCACGGCGGCGGTCCGGTCGTCGACCGGCTCGACCCGGCGGATCTGGGGCCACCACCGGGGGTACTCCTCCGGCTGCTCCAGTGCGGCGTAGACACGTGCGGGCGGGGCGTCGAGGTCCCACACGCTGCGGAAGCGGTAGCGGCTCCAGCGGTCGCGGTGACTGAGGTCCATGGATCCAGTCTGGCCGGGCACGGGCTCCGGTACGCCCGGTTCGGCCGCATCGCGCGCCGGCCGTCCCGCCCGACCGCGCGTACTCAGGGCGGAATTGAGTACGCGCACCCATGACCCGGCCGCGTGACTCGGGCCACACTGCCCACCATGAACACGCCTCTGCCGCCGGCCGAAGAGCTGGCGCTCATCGACCGTGAGCTGGCTCGACTCGATGCCCGACGCCTGTACTTGCTGGGTCGCCGGGACTGGCTGCTGCGGCTGCCGGCGCCGCCGGTGTGGGCCCCGGCGACGGCCGTCCGGCCGAAGGAGACCTCGGCCCCCAGCGCCCAGAACGTACTGCTCACCCTGGGCGCGGTGCTCCTGGCGGTCGCCGCGCTGGCCTTCACGCTGCTCAGCTGGGGCTCCCTCGGGATCGCCGGGCGCTCGGCGGTGCTCGCCGCGGTGACGGCGGGCGCGCTGGGCGCGCCGGTGGTGCTGCTGCGCCGCGGGCTGGTCTCGACGGCGGAGTCGGTGGCGGCGGTCGGGCTGCTGCTGACCCTGCTGGACGCGTACGCGCTGTACGCGGTCGGCCTGCCCGGCACGGACGGCACGGCGTACACGGCCGGGGCGGCGGCGGTACTGGCGGCGGTGTGGGCCGGTTACGGCGCGGCCCTGCGCGGCCTGCGGCTCCCGCGGCCCGCGGCCGTGCTGGCGGCGCAATTCGCCCTGCCGCTGGCCGCACTGGCCGCGCAGGGCGAACCCCTCGGCCTCGGCTGCGCGCTGCTCGCGACGGCGGCACTGGACGCGGCCCTGGCGCGGCGGGTGCGGGCGGCCGCCCTGCCGGTGGCGGTGCCGGCGGCGGCGGTGCTGGGGGCGGGTGCGGCACTGATCGGTGCGGCCGAGTCCTGGTCGGCCGCCTCGGCGGTCGGCGCGCTGGCCCCGGCGGGACTGCTGCTGGCGGTCGCGGCCCTGGGGACGGCGGCGGCGTGGCGCGAGCCGCGGGCGTGGCCCGCCGCACTGGCGGGCGGCCTCGCGGCGGTGGTCGCGGTCGGCGGGGTGGCGCGTCCTGGCCTCGATCCCGCGTGGGCGGTTTTCGCGCACCTGCTGGTGGCCCTCCCGCTGCTGGCGGCCGTACGGGTCCGCGCGCTCCCGGCGCCGGTACGCCGCGGGGCGGCCCTGGCCGGGGTGGTGACGGCCGGCCTGGCCTCCGCCGCGGCCGTCACCGCCGCGGCCGCGGCCCTGCCGGCGCGGCTGCGGGTGCTGGAGGAGGTGTGGGCGGCGACGGAGCCGGCGCGGATCTCGTTCCGGCCGGGCGCGGCGGTGCCGGTGACGCTGCTGGTGGCGGCGGGTGCCGCCTGGTGGCTGTCCCGGGTGCCGGCCCGGACCGGCCCGGGAGCGGTGGCGGTGGCGCTGGCCTGGGCGGGCCTGCTGGCGGCTCCGGAGCAGCTCGGCCTGCCGGTGGCGGCGGTCTTCGCCGTCCAGACCGTGGTGACGGGGGCGGCGGGCCTGTTCGCCCTGCGCTCCCCCGGACGCGCGGCCGCCGTCACGGCCGCCGGATGCGCGCTGGCCGGGGCCGTGAGCCTGTCCGTGGGGGCGCTGGACGGCCGGGCGGCCACCTTCGCGGTCTGGGGCCTGCTGGGTGCGGGCTGCGCGGCTGGAGCGGGGTACGGGCCCGCCGCGCGGGAGCTGCGGGCGGGGGCGGCCGTGTGCGCCGTCGGGTACGCGACGGGCCTGCTCGCGGCGGCCGCCGCCGTGGCGGAGCTGCCGGTGGTCTGGTGGGCCCTGCCGGTGCTCGCCGTCCCGGCGGCCGTGCTGGCGCTCGGCCCGGGGCTGGGGATTGCGCGGGTGCCGGCCGAGGTCGCGGCGGGTGCGGCGGGCGCCCTGGCGCTCGCCCTGTCGGCGGGCCGCGCCGGCACGCTGGCGCTGGTCCTCGCCCTGGCCGCGGTCATCTGCTCGGGCGCGGCGGTGCGGCCGGACCGGCGGGTGCTGGGCTGGGCGGCGGGCGCCCTGTTCGCGGCCGCGAGCTGGGTACGGCTGGCGGACGCCGGGGTGACGGCTCCGGAGGCGTACACGCTGCCGGTGACGGTGCCCGCTCTGCTGCTGGGCTTCCTGCGGCGCCGCAAGGACCCGGCGGCGTCCTCCTGGACGGCGTACGGGCCGGGGCTGGCCGCGACTCTGCTGCCGAGCCTGCTGGCCGTCGTCGGCGGCTCCCCGTCGGGGACGGCGAGCTGGCTGCGCCCGCTGCTGCTGGGGCTGGCCGCCCTGGCGGTGACCCTGCTGGGCGCCCGGACGCGCCTCCAGGCTCCGCTGCTGCTGGGCGGCGGGGTGCTGGCGGCGGTGGGGCTGCACGAGCTGGCCCCGTACGTGGTGCAGCTCGCGGGGCTCCTGCCGCGCTGGGTGGCGCCGGCCCTGGCGGGTCTGCTGCTGCTGGCGGTGGGGGCGACGTACGAGAGGCGGCTGCGCGACGCCCGGCGCCTGAAGGACGCGATCGGGCGACTGGGATGAACGGGTGACGCGCGGGACCGGGTGAGGGATTCTGGGCCGCGCAAACGCCAGGGGCCCGGAGACGGTGAAGTCTCCGGGCCCCTGGTCCGGGTGGGCGATACTGGGTTCGAACCAGTGACCCCTTCGGTGTGAACGAAGTGCTCTCCCACTGAGCTAATCGCCCGGACGCACCGCAAACATTACCGCATGTCAGCGGTGCTCCCACACCATCGCCCCGACCGCGTCGGGGCCCTCACTGATCCTTGAGGTTCCAGGGCAGCACGAGCCCGTACTTCCACAGGTAGAAGCCCACCAGCACGGCCGCCGTCACCAGGCCCACCGTGGTCAGGATGAGGTTGCGGCGGCGTACGCGGGGGTCGAGCGCCTTCTGGGCCGCCTCGGTCACCTTCCGCTTGGTCCAGCGCAGCACGAGGTGCGCCCAGGCGAACTCGGTCGCCCAGATCGCCAGGCCCGCGAAGATCGCGACCCAGCCCGGCCCGGGCAAGACGAGCATGGCCACGCCGGCCCCGATGACCGCCAGGCCGACGACGAAGACGCCGACCTGCCAGCTCAGGTGCAGGCTCCGGCGGGCCTTGATGAAGGCGGGCGCCTTCGAGACGTGCTCCTCTTCGGTGGCCGGCTCACCCTTCGCGGGCTCGTTGGCCTCGCGGTCACTCCCCGTATTCATGGGATCGAATCTACCCGAGCCGGAAGCACACGCCATCGCTGGTTTGGATCCGCCGTCCGAGGGACCCAGAGGTCCGCAAAACGGTCAGAGGGGTTTACAACGGCACCGTAGGTGGCATGTCGATTTCGCCGACGTGCGAATCCCCGAGCGCACACTGAGCGAAAGGCCCTGGCGCTTATGAACACCACGGTCAGCTGCGAGCTGCACCTGCGCCTCGTTGTGTCGAGCGAGTCCTCACTGCCTGTTCCCGCGGGCCTGCGGTATGACACGGCCGATCCCTACGCCGTGCACGCCACCTTCCACACCGGCGCCGAGGAGACGGTCGAATGGGTGTTCGCCCGCGACCTCCTGGCAGAGGGTCTGCACCGGCCCACCGGTACCGGCGACGTCCGCGTCTGGCCGTCCCGCAGCCACGGTCAGGGCGTCGTCTGCATCGCCCTGAGCTCACCGGAGGGAGAAGCACTGCTCGAAGCACCCGCCCGAGCACTCGAGTCGTTCCTCAAGCGGACGGACGCCGCGGTCCCGCCCGGGACCGAGCACCGGCACTTCGACCTCGACAAGGAGCTCTCCCACATCCTGGCCGAAAGCTGAGCCAGGCCCACCACCGCGCGACACCGTCCGACTCGGGGCGACGGTGTGTGTCGGACAACCACATACGCGAGACCGACGCTGTCCACGCGGGAGCCATCCGCGCGGACGGCGCCGGTGTGCGTTCAGGGGCCGCTCGGGCGAGCACCCGCTAGAGTCGGCCCCCAGCGGCGGCAAGGGTCCGTCGCCGCAGGCCCGCCCTTGAGGGAGACCCCGTGCAGATCCCCCACGACACCCGTCGCGCGCTCGACGTCGTCGTCGCGCTGGTGAACACCGCGGCCGAGGCGGACCAGCCCGACGGACTCGCGGACATCGGCGCCCTGCGCGGCTTCGTCCAGGAGTACGCGATCAGCGATGTCGGCGAGCTCGGCGCCCGCGACCTCGCCGGGGTCCGCACGGTCCGCGGCAAGTTCGCCCAGGTCTTCGCGGCACCGAACCCCCGTGCGGCGTCCGTGCTGATCAACGAGCTGGTGGCCACCGCCGGCACCACCCCGCAGCTCACGGACCACGACGGCTACGACTGGCACGTGCACTACTTCGCGCCGGGCGCCTCGGTGGGCGACCACCTCGCGGCCGACGGCGGCATGGCGCTGGCGTTCATCGTGGTCTCCGGGGAGCACGAGCGGCTGCGGCGCTGCGAGGCCCCGGACTGCCGGCGCGCCTTCGTGGACCTCTCCCGGAACCGCTCGCGGCGCTACTGCGACAGCCGGACCTGCGGGAACCGGCTGCACGTGGCGGCGTACCGGGCCCGGCGCAAGGAGGCCGACGCGGCCCCCTCAGAGCAGGAAGAGATCGTGCACGGCGGCCAGTAGCAGCAGGACCCCGATCACGCCCAGGAAGATCATCAAGGGTGGCTGGGAGAGTGCGAAGAGGCATCCTCGCGGCTCCTCGGCGACGGGGGCGGGTACCGGCGCGGGCACCGAGGGCTCACTGTGCGGTGTTTCGAGCATGTCGGGGCGATGATGGCGCAGCCCGCCGCCCTCCGTCCGTCAACACGCGATTTTCCGCCCGGGAGTTCGCCCGATCTCGTGGACTGCGGCCGCCGGGGGGCCGGTCGGGCGTCCGGGGCGTGTACGGGCGGGTCAGATCCCGTGCTTCTTGAGGATGGCCTCGATGTCGGAGAAGTCGTCCGCCGGCTCGTCGGCCCGCTGGTTCCCCCGGGCGGTGGCCCGCCGGCCGGCGCCGGAACCGAGCGGGGGCGCGGAGGCGGCCGGGGCGACGGCCCCCGGGGCCGGCCTCCCCGGGGCGGACGCGGCCGGTCCGCCCGCGGCGGCGAGCCTGCGGCGCTCGACCGCGCGGGTGGCCACCAGGAGCAGCCAGGCCAGGCCCAGCAGGCCGAAGCCCACCCAGACGGTCGGATCGAACACCATGTGGGACACCCACTCCACGGCACCGGTCAGCACCAGGCCGATCGGCACCAGCGCGTAGGCAGCGATCCGCGCGGCGGCCAGGAACCGCCGGCGGTACGCGGCCAGCGCGGCGATCCCCAGGCCCGCCGCGGACACCGCGGCGCAAATGGTCTCGGCGAGCATGCGGTCCTCCAGACGTGGACGGTCTGTCCCCCTCCATCCTGCCCCGCCCGCGGTGCCGCGGGCCAGGCGCCGGGCCTGCGCCGGACGGATCTCGGGGACATCTCCGGGTCGCACCTCCTCCCCGGGGCCCGTGCGGCCGGGTCGGGCACGGTGCGCGGGGGCTGGGACACTGTGCACATGACCGATTCCGTGATCCTGGACGTCTGGTGCGAGCTCCAGTGTCCCGACTGCCACAGCGCACTGGACGACGTACGCGCCCTGCGGGCCCGCTACGGCGACCGGCTGGACATCCGGCTGCGCCACTTCCCGCTGGAGAAGCACAAGCACGCCTTCGCCGCGGCGCAGGCCGCCGAGGAGGCCGCGGAGCAGGGCCGGGCCTGGCCGTACGCGGAGGCCCTGCTGGCGCGCACCGCTGAGCTGACCGAGCGCGGCGAGCCGGTCCTGCTGGACGTGGCGCGTGAACTCGGCCTGGACGTCGAGGAGTTCGACACCGCTCTGATCGACGGGCGGCACATCCTGATCGTCGACGCGGACCAGGCCGAGGGCAAGGCGATCGGTGTCACCGGCACCCCGACCTACGTCATCGGCGGCGAGCGCCTGGACGGCGGCAAGAGCCAGGAGGGCCTGCGCGCCCGCATCGAGGAGATCGCGGACGGGCTGCTCGCCTCCTGACCCCGGTCAGACGAGTGCCTTGATCGCGTTGACGGCGATGTCCCGGTAGCCGAGCGACTCGTAGAGCCGCCGGGCCGGGGTGTTGCCTTCGGCCACGTGCAGGGCGAGGGCGCCGGCTCCGGTGGCCGGCGCCGTGCGCTCGGCCAGCCGCATGAGGGTGCGGCCGTGCCCCCGTCCGCGGTGCTCGGCCCGGACCTCGACGTCCCAGACGTACGGGACGGGTCCGAGGCCGGGCAGATCGCGCTCGCCCAGCCACAGCGTGCCCAGCCTGTCGCCGCCCGCCGCCGCCTCCAGGACGAGGAAGGCCATCCCGGGGGTGTCCCGGCCGGCCGGCAGCATCCGCGCGTGCTCGGCGCGGGAGGCGGCGACGCCCTGCTCGGCGGTCATGCCGGGGGCCGTCAGGCGCTGCCCGTACTCCACGATCCCCGGCTCCAGCCAGGCGTGGAACTCCTCCTGGGTCATCGGGCGGCTCACGGTGTCCGCGGGGAGGGCGGGCGGCTCGGCCGGCAGGTCCTTGGCCATGACCCGGCCGGTCACCTGGTAGCCGAGGGCCGTCGCCAGCCGCAGGGCCCGCGCCGCGTCGGCGGGCACCGAGACGGCGATGCTGGTGCAGCGCCAGGTGCGCAGCACCTCCTCGGCGGCGAGCGCGGCGACCGTGCCGCGGCCGCGCCCGCGGTCCGGTTCGTCGATCCACAGCCCGCGGATCACACCGACCTGGGGCTGGGCGGCGGAGCGGGTGGCCAGTTCGAGGCCGCCGACGCGCCGGCTGTTGACCCGCACCGCGTACGCGCGGGAGCGGGTTCCGTCACTGTGCTGCTGGAGCGGCTGCGCGGGCCGCAGAGTGGTGGTCATCACCCGTGTTGTACCTGCCCGGCGGCCCCGCGTACACCCGGGTCACGGATCGAGGTCCGCCCCGGCCTTCGCGTCGAAGGTCCGCATGGCCGCGGCGGTGATCGGGCCGGGTGCGGCGGCGAGCTCGCGGCCGTCGATCCGCAGGACCGCCTGGACGTCGCGCAGCGAGGAGGTCAGGAAGACCTCCTCGGCCTGTTCCAGCACCTCGAAGGGCAGGTCGGTCTCCTTCGCCCCGGCCCACTCCACGACCAGGGCCCGGGTGATGCCCGCCAGGCAGCCCGAGGCGAGGGGCGGGGTGTGCAGTTCCCCGTCGAGCACGACGAAGACGTTGGAGCCGGTGCCCTCGCAGAGCCGTCCCACCGTGTTCGCCAGCAGGGCCTCCGAAGCCCCGGCCCGGTGGGCGGCGGCGAGGGCGACGACGTTCTCGGCGTACGAGGTGGTCTTCAGGCCGGCCACGGCGGAGCGCTCGTTGCGCACCCAGTCCACCCGGTGGACGGCGGTGGTGTCCGGGCGGCGGACGGACTCCGCGACGGCGGCCACCAGGGTGGGCGCCGCGTCCCCGCGATCGGAGCCGAGCGGGGAGAGTCCCCCGGTGTAGGTCACGCGCAGCCGTCCGAAGGGCATCGGGTTGGCTTCGAGTACGGCCGCGCACGCGCGGCGCACCTCGTCGAGGTCGGGATCCGGCAGGCCGAGACCGCGCGCCGAGCGGGTCAGCCGCTCCAGGTGGCGGGTGAGCGCGAAGGCCCGCCCGCGCTCCGCCTTCAGGGTCTCGAACACGCCGTCACCCACGGTCAGCCCGTGGTCGAAGACCGACACCTTGGCGTCGTCCACGTCACGCAGCGCTCCGTCGAGCCAGATCCTCACCGTACGGCTCCTCTCACAGCCCGGGTCATCCCGTTCGTCCTGCCTGGTACGCCCCTGACGCTACCCGCAGCAGACGGGCGGCCTTGAGTTCGGTCTCCGCCCATTCCCGGTCGGGGTCGGATCCCCAGGTGATGCCCGCGCCGGTGCCGAACAGCAGGCGGGGGCCGCCGGGGGCCGCCCGGTCGATCCAGAAGGTGCGGATGCCGACGGCGAGCTCCGCGGCGCCCCGGTCGGCGTCGACCCAGCCGATGCCGCCGCAGTACGGGCCGCGGGGGGCGGTCTCCAGGGCTTCGATGATCCGCAGGGCGGAGGACTTGGGCGCCCCGGTTACGGAGCCCGGCGGGAAGGTGGCCGCCAGCAGCTCGGGCCAGCCGGCGCCGTCGGCGAGCTCGCCGCTGACGGTGGAGACGAGGTGGACCAGGCCCGGGTGCTCCTCGACGGCGCACAGCTCGGGGACGGTGACCGAGCCGGTGGCGCAGACCCGGCCCAGGTCGTTGCGCACCAGGTCCACGATCATCACGTTCTCGGCGTGGTCCTTGGGGAGCAGGTCGGCGACGGTGCGGCCGGTGCCCTTGATCGGTCCGGACTCGATGCGGCGGCCGGTGCGGCGCAGGAAGAGCTCTGGGGAGGCGGTGGCGATCTCGACGCCGTGGGCCCGGAGCCGAATCGTTCCTGCATAGGGCGCCGGGTTGCCGCGGGCGAGCAGCGCGGTGAGGGCGTCGACGTCCGCGCCGGCCGGATCGGGCAGCGGCGCCGACATCACCCGGCACAGGTTGGCCTGGTAGACCTCGCCCGCGGCGATGTGCTCGCGGATGCGGCGGACGCCGGCGACGTAGGCGGCGCGGTCGAGCGAGCTGGTCCACTGGTCGGCCTCGGGGCCCCGCCAGGCGCCGGGTCGCGGCGCGGGCACGGAGTCGGGGCGTATGTCTCCGAAGCGCGCGCAGACGAGCCGGCCTTCGAAGTCGGCGGTCACCGCCCAGAAGCCGGTGGAGTCCAGGGCGGCGGGATCGCTGGTCACGTCCCGGAGGTCGGTCGCGAGGAGGCCGCCGAAGCGGGCCATGGGAGGCAGGTCGTGCACGGCTGCGAGTCTATGACCGGTGACGCGGGGGCGCCGGTGGGGTGACAGCGGGGTGACCGCCGGTGATCGAGCGGCAGCACGCTGCGGAAACGCGTTTTTGAGCTGGCCCCGGAATCCGCTAGAGTTCAACACGTCGCCAGGGAGCGAAGGGGTGAACCCCCGGAGCGAACACGGTGACCTGCGGACGTAGCTCAGTTGGTAGAGCACCACCTTGCCAAGGTGGATGTCGCGAGTTCGAGTCTCGTCGTCCGCTCGAAGTGGGGGCTTTCTTCCCGAGAACCCCCGCAGCTCCATGGTGGAGTGGCCGAGAGGCGAGGCAACGGCCTGCAAAGCCGTCTACACGGGTTCAAATCCCGTCTCCACCTCCAAGGACGATTAGCTCAGCGGGAGAGCGCTTCCCTGACACGGAAGAGGTCACTGGTTCAATCCCAGTATCGTCCACTGGTCCGCGAGGATCCCCGCGCGATTAGCTCAGCGGGAGAGCGCTTCCCTGACACGGAAGAGGTCACTGGTTCAATCCCAGTATCGCGCACGCAGTATCCTGCATCACCCTGCATCACCTGCGGTTTCGTACCGCGTCCCGCGCGATTAGCTCAGCGGGAGAGCGCTTCCCTGACACGGAAGAGGTCACTGGTTCAATCCCAGTATCGCGCACCGGCCGAAAGCCCCGACCGTCTCGACGGTCGGGGCTTTCGCGTTCCTCCGGTGCCGGAGTTCCTCCGGTGCCGGGAGGGGGCCCGTGTCAGGAGGAGAAGAGCATCCGGCCGAAGCCGCCCTTGTGGTGGCCGTGGTGGCCGTGTCCGCCGTGGTGCGGGGCGCCCCAGGCCGGGGCGGGGGCGGCGTGCGGGGCCGGATAGGGGGCCGGGGGTGCGGCGGGCGGCGGCACCTGGCCGTACTGCTGGGCGGTGTACTGGGACTCCAGGCGGGTCAGCGCCTCCAGCTCGCCGTAGTCGAGGAAGATGCCGCGGCAGCCGCTGCACTGCTCTATCTGGACACCGTTGCGGTTGTAGGTGTGCATCATCGCGTGACACTTCGGACACTGCATGACCGGATCAACTCCTCGCCGTGGACGTCACCATCGGATCATGCCCGATGACGGAAGACCCACCCTACGGCGGAGGCCCGGAGTCCAAGTCCGCCGGGAGGGCCGCGATTCGGGTGCAGGCGTCCACCACCAGGCGCTCTCCGGCGTCGAGTCGGCGGCCGTCTTCCGCGGCCTTGGCCAGGGCCAGGGCCGCCGTCTGCACCGTGAGCGCCCGCGCGGCCAGGTCGAGTTCCGGCCAGGGGTCGCTGCCGGGCGGGCCCGCCGCCGGGCCCGAGGCGTCCCGGTACGCGTCGAGGAAGCGCAGCCAGGTGGCGGTGTCGAGCAGCCCTGCGGCGTACCAGGCGGCCGGGCGGCCCAGATCCCAGGCGGGGAGGCCGAGGCCGAGGTCGTCCACGTCGATGAGCAGCCAAGGGCCCGCCGGGGCGGGATGGCGCACCAACTGCCCCAGGTGCACGTCCCCGTGGCACAGGGTGCCGCCGGGCGGGGGCGCCTGACCGCGCGCCCAGGCGGGCAGGGAGCGGGCGGCGGCGCGTACGGCCCGGGTGGCGGCGGGCTCGGTCCCCACCGGCTCCGCCCGCGCCAGGCGGTCCAGGGCGCGGGCGAGCTTGGCCGGTCCCCGCATCGGCGGGACGGGACCGGGGAGCCCGGCGACCGGCGTCCGGTGCAAGGCGGCCAGGAGGCGCCCGGCCTCCTCCCAGGGCGCTTCGGCGGGACGCTCGGGGTCGACCGGGGCGCCGTGGGGCCACAGGGACGCGGGCCTGCCGTGCACGGACCCGGCCCCGGGGAGCAGGGGCGGCAGCAGCACCCCGGCCAGGGCCGGATGCGCGGCGATCCGAAGGCGCACGGCGAGGGCCGCGCGGTCGGCGTCCTCCGCGTGGGCCTTGGCCACGGCACCTCCGCAGCGCACCACGGTCCCGTCGGGCCGCTCGGCGAGGAGTTCGTACGTCCCGGGGGTCCCGTCCGAGGCCCAGGCCGCGAGGGCGGCGGGCAGGCCGGGAGGGCCCGCGGGCCGCGCGGTTCGTCGCTCCAGGGGAACCATGCCTCCTCGCCGTCGGTGCGCGGCGGGCGCGGCGGCCGGCCCGCCGCGCTGCTGCCGAGGAGGAGGGTACGGCTCCGGCCCCGAGGGTGCGAAAAAGGGTGCTGTCCGTACGACTCCCCAGTCGTACGGACAGCACCCTTCACCTGCCGTCCGTCGTCACGCCCCCGTCCCCACGGGGTGTGACGGGCCGAATCCCGGGCCGCTCTCCCGGGGCCGCGGCGCCGTTCAGCGCCCCAGCATCGCGCCCACGGACGACGCCTGCGCCGCCACCTGCTCGAACCCTCCGAAGAGGAAGAGCAGGAGGGCGGCCAGGGGGAGGACCATCGCGGCGGCCACCAACGGGTGCCGCCTACCGGACTCGTGGCCGTTGAACGCGAAGGCCTTGCGTCCCTGCCGGGCGACGTCCGCCATGGTCCTCTCCCTGTCGTTGGCAGCGGCGGGCTTGTGACCTCGGGGGACGAGTGCTCCACCCGCCGCTTGTCCTCAACACTAGGTGCGTGCGGACCTCCGGTCCTCATGCCCTCGTACCCCTTCCCGGGCCTCCAGGAGGATGACGGGCCGCGGTCGGTGTACTCCCCTGGGTGGAGACCGCTCCCCCGCTGTCGGGGTCTTCCCGGAGGGGTCGGCGCAGGGTGGTGACTTCGCTCACTCGCGTGACTCCCCGCTTTCGCCCGTGCGCCGGTGGGCCCCGGGACGCGACCGGCCCGCCGGTGTGCGCCGTACGGACGAGCGCGACCCGGGTGCGTGCGGCGGTGATCGCCCAACGCCCTTGCCCCCGGCCCCCCTTGATCATCCGCACGGTACGGTCCCCCGGACGGGCGTGGATCGTTGAGGGACCCTCAAGTGTGCTGCGGGGCACTGACAATCGAATCCCCCGGCGAGGGCGCGGCCTCTGAGCGCGCGTGCCGGATGGTCCGTAAGCTGTGCCACGTCAACAGGACGACCGGTCAGCGGGGTGGACATGGCGATGATGCGGCTCCGGCGCGAGGACCCGCGTGTCGTCGGCTCGTTCAGACTGCACCGACGGCTCGGCGCCGGCGGCATGGGCGTGGTCTACCTGGGCTCGGACCGGCGCGGACAGCGCGTCGCGCTGAAGGTCATCCGGCCGGACCTGGCCGAGGACCAGGAGTTCCGCTCCCGGTTCGCCCGCGAGGTGTCCGCGGCCCGCCGCATCCGGGGCGGCTGCACCGCACGCCTGGTGGCGGCGGATCTCGAGGCCGAGCGGCCGTGGTTCGCCACTCAGTACGTGCCGGGGCCCTCCCTGCACGACAAGGTGGCCGAGGAGGGACCCCTGACGGCCGCGCAGATCGCCGCCGTCGGCGCCGCGCTCGCCGAGGGCCTGGTCGCCGTGCACGAGGCCGGGGTCGTCCACCGCGACCTCAAGCCGTCGAACATCCTCCTTTCTCCCAAGGGCCCGCGGATCATCGACTTCGGGATCGCCTGGGCCACCGGGGCGAGCACCCTCACCCACGTGGGGACGGCCGTCGGGTCCCCCGGCTTCCTCGCGCCCGAACAGGTGCGCGGCGCCACCGTCACACCGGCCACCGACGTCTTCGCCCTCGGCGCCACCCTCGCCTACGCGGCGACGGCGGACTCGCCCTTCGGGCACGGCAGTTCCGAGGTCATGCTGTACCGGGTGGTGCACGAGGAACCGCATCTCGTCGGGGTCCCGGACGCGCTCGCGCCCCTGGTACGGGCCTGCCTGGCGAAGGACCCCGAGGAGCGGCCCAGCACGCTCCAGCTGTCGATGCGGCTCAAGGAGATCGCGGCCCGCGAGGCGCAGGGCCTGTCCGACGGGCGCCCGCCCGGGCAGCGCGCCCGCGTCGAGCGGCCGACCGGCCGGCTCGCGGACGAGTACGCCGACCAGCGCACGGAGCGTCGTACCGGCGGCTCGAGCACGCCGCGGGCGCAGGGGGCGCCGCAGAGCGGGCCGCACTCGCGGCCCTCGTCCTCCCGCAATCCGCGCACGGGCGGCGACCCGTCCTCCCGGCCGTCGTCGGGGCGCACGGGGGGCCGTCCCGGTCCCCGGACCACGGGGACGGGCCGGCGGCCGGCGCGGCCGGACCCGAAGCTGATGCGCCAGCGGCTGATCGTGTTCGTGGTGGTCACGCTCATCGTGGCCCTGGGCATCGCCGCCGCCCAGCAGTTCTGACCTCCGGGGCCCGCACCGCGGTACCCGGAGGCCACAAGCGGCTACGCGCCGTCGCGGCCCTGGGCCACCGCGTAGAAGGCCACCGCGGCGGCGGCTCCCACGTTCAGCGAGTCCACGCCGTGCGCCATGGGGATGCGCACCCATTCGTCGGCGGCGACCAGCGCCTGCGTGGACAGGCCGTCCCCCTCGGCGCCGAGCATCAGCGCGACCCGCTCCAGGGACTGGGGCGCGGCCACGTCGATGGGCGAGGCCTTCTGGTGCGGGGTGAGGGCCAGCAGTTTGAAGCCGGCTTCGCGGACCGAGTCCAGCCCCTTGGGCCAGGCGTCCAGGCGGGCGTAGGGGACGGAGAACACCGCGCCCATCGACACCTTGACCGACCGGCGGTAGAGCGGGTCCGCGCAGTCGGGCGACAGCAGCACCGCGTCCATGCCGAGGGCGGCGGCGCTGCGGAAGATGGCCCCGATGTTGGTGTGGTCGTTGACCGCTTCCATGATGACGACGCGGCGGGTGGTGGTGAGGATCTCCTCGGCCGTGGGCAGTTGCTTGCGCTGCATGGAGGCGAGGGCGCCGCGGTGCACGTGGTAGCCGGTGACGCGTTCGGCGAGCTCCGGGCTGACGGCGTAGACCGGGGCGGGGAGTTCGTCGATGACGTCGCGCATGACGTCGACCCACTTGGCGGAGAGCAGCATCGAGCGCATCTCGTACCCGGCGTCCTTGGCCCGTCTGATGACCTTCTCGCCCTCGGCGATGAACAGGCCTTCCGCGGGCTCGCGGCGGCGCCGGAGTTCGACGTCGGTCAGGCCCGTGTAGTCGCGCAGGCGCGGGTCGTCGGGGTCCTCGATGGTGATGAGATCAGCCACAGGGTGATACTGCCTTGTCCTGGGTGCGGTGCCAACGGCCTTAGCGGTCTGCGGGGAGGGCGCCGGGGGCGAGGACGGTGACGACCTCGCCGATGACGATGACGGCGGGCGGGCGGACCTCCTCGGCGCGGACCCTTTCGCCGACGGTGGCGAGGGTGGCGTCCACCCGGCGCTGGGTCGCGGTGGTGCCCTCCTGGATCACGGCGACCGGGGTGCCGGCGGGCTTTCCGTGCCGCACGAGGGCCTCGGCGATCGAGCCGATCTTGTCGACCCCCATCAGGACGACGAGCGTGCCGGTGAGCTTGGCGAGGGAGGCCCAGTCGACGAGGGAACGCGGGTCGTCGGGTCCGACGTGGCCGCTGACCACGGTGAACTCGTGGGCGACGCCCCGGTGGGTGACCGGGATGCCGACGGCGCCGGGCACCGAGATGGAGCTGGAGATGCCGGGCACCACGGTGCAGGGGATCCCCTCCTCGGCCAGCGCCTGGAGCTCCTCCATGCCGCGGCCGAAGACGTACGGGTCCCCGCCCTTCAGGCGGACCACGGCCTTGCCGGCCTTGGCGTGCTCGATCAGGGCGTTGTTGATGGCCTCCTGGGCCATGTAGCGGCCGTAGGGGATCTTCGCGGCGTCGATGACCTCGACGTGCGGGGGGAGTTCGTCGAGCAGGTCGCGGGGCCCGAGCCGGTCGGCGATGACGACGTCGGCCTCGGCGAGCAGGCGGCGGCCGCGCACGGTGATCAGGTCCGGGTCGCCCGGGCCGCCTCCGACGAGGGAGACCCCGGGGGTGGACCGCTGGCGGTGGCCGGGGGCGGCGAGGCTGCCGTCGCGCAGGCCCTCGACGACGGCGTCGCGGACGGCGGCGGAGCGGCGCGGGTCGTTGCCCGTCAGCACGGCGACGGTGACGCCCTCGACGCGCCCCGTGGCCGGGGTCCACGCGGTGGCCGCGGAGGCGTCGTCGGCGCGCACGCACCAGACGCGCTCGCGCTCCGCCTCGGCGGAGGCCAGCTCGTTGGCGTCGCGGTTCTGGGTGGCGATGAGCGCGTACCAGGCCCCGGCGAGGTCGCCGTCCTGGTAGCGGCGGCGCTCCCAGCGGATCTCACCGGTCTCTGCCATGGCGTCCACGGAGGGGGTCGCGGAGGGCGAGACCAGGACGATCTCGGCTCCGGCCGCGATGAGCGCCGGGAGGCGGCGCTGGGCGACCTGGCCACCGCCGATGACGACGACGCGGCGGCCGGCGAGTCTCAGGCCGACGGGGTACGCGGGGTGTTCAGCCATGGCGGTGCGGCTCCTGGTGCGGCGGTCGTCTGTGTGGCGTGCCGCTGCGGCGCTGGAGCGGCGGGGTACTGACGTGCGGTGATCCGGTGCGGATCCACCATACGGCGCGGGCCGTCCCGGGGTGCGGACGGGGGCCGCGCCCCGGCCCCTCGGGGATCCGCCCCTGCGGAGGACGGTGGGGCGGGCCGTGGTGCGGTGGCCTGCCGGGGCGTCCCCGCAGGTCGGACGGACCCGCCCCGGGCGGCGGGCCGGTCCGGCCGGGGTCCGCGAGCCGGGGCGGTGCTCCGGCGGGGCACCGCCCCACCCGGAGGCCCTTCAGCCCCGGGCCCGCTGCCGGACTCCCGCCGGACGGGGGCCGGGCACCCGGCCGAGGGCCCGGCTGAGGTTCGGCGGGCGGCCCGGCGGAGGTCCGGCAGGGGTTCGGCTACTTCTCGGTGACGCCCGCCGAGTCGAAGGTGGCGACCTCGTGCATCGCGCGGGCCGCGCTCTGCACCAGCGGGAGGGCCAGCAGGGCGCCCGTGCCCTCGCCGAGCCGGAGGTCCAGGTCGACCAGGGGGCGCAGGCCGAGCTTGTTCAGGGCCGCGACGTGGCCCGGCTCCGCGCTGCGGTGGCCGGCGATGCAGGCCGACAGGGCCTCGGGGGCGATGGCCCGGGCCACCAGGGCGGCCGCGCCCGCGCTCACGCCGTCCAGGATGACGGGGGTGCGCAGGGACGCCCCGCCGAGCAGGAGGCCGACGATCGCGGCGTGCTCCAGCCCGCCGATGGCGGCCAGGACGCCGATCGGGTCCGCCGGGTCGGGCTGGTGGAGGTCCAGGGCGCGGCGTACGACATCGACCTTGCGGGCGTGCGTCTCGTCGTTGATGCCCGTGCCCCGACCGGTCACCTCGGCCGGGTCGACCCCGGTGAAGACCGAGATCAGCGCGGCGGAGACCGTGGTGTTCGCGATCCCCATCTCGCCGGTGAGCAGGGCCTTGTTGCCCGCCGCGACCAGATCGCGGGCGGTCTCGATGCCGACCTCGATCGCCGCGACGGCTTCCTCGCGGGTCATCGCCGGACCGGTGGAGAGGTCGGCGGTGCCCGGCCGGACCTTGCGCGGGAGCAGGCCGGGGGTCGCGGGCAGGTCGCCCGCGACGCCCACGTCGATCACGCACACCTCGGCGCCGACCTGGTTGGCGAAGGCGTTGCAGACCGCTCCGCCGCCCAGGAAGTTGGCCACCATCTGGGTGGTGACCTCCTGCGGCCAGGGGGTGACGCCCTGCGCGTGCACGCCGTGGTCACCGGCGAAGATCGCAACGGCGGCGGGCTCCGGGATCGGCGGCGGGCAGACCCGGGAGAGGCCGCTGAGCTGGGCCGAGATGATCTCGAGCATGCCCAGGGCCCCGGCGGGCTTGGTCATGCGCTTCTGCCGCTCCCACGCCTCGCCGAGGGCCTTCGCGTCGAGCGGGCGGATACCGGCGACGGTCTCGGAGAGCAGGTCGTGCGGCTCTTCGCCGGGCAGCGCGCGGCGCCCGTACGTCTCCTCGTGGACGACCCAGGACAGCGGGCGGCGCTGCGACCAGCCGGCCTGGGCGAGTTCGGGCTCCTCGGGGAACTCGTCGACGTAGCCGACGCACAGGTAGGCGACGACCTCCAAGTGCTCCGGCAGGCCGAGCGCACGGACCATCTCGCGCTCGTCGAAGAAGCTGACCCAGCCGACGCCGAGGCCCTCGGCGCGCGCGGCGAGCCACAGGTTCTCGACGGCGAGGGCCGAGGAGTACGGGGCCATCTGCGGCTGGGTGTGCCGGCCGAGGGTGTGGCGGCCGCCGCGGGTGGGGTCGGCGGTGACGACGATGTTCACCGGGGTGTCGAGGATGGCCTCGATCTTGAGTTCCTTGAACTGCTTCGCCCGGGCCTTGGGCAGGGAATTCGCGTAGGCCTCGCGCTGGCGCTGGGCGAGCTCGTGCATCGTCCGGCGGGTTTCGGCGGAGCGGATGACGACGAAGTCCCAGGGCTGCGAGTGGCCGACACTGGGGGCGGTGTGGGCCGCCTCCAGGACGCGGAGCAGCACCTCGTGCGGGATGGGGTCGGTGCGGAAGCCCTTGCGGATGTCGCGGCGCTCGCGCATGACGCGCAGGACGGCCTCGCGCTCGGCGTCGTCGTAGGCGGGGGCCGGGTCACCCGGGGCGGTCTCGGCGGGGCCGGCGGGCTCGAGGTCGGCGGGGACAGGCTCGGGCCGGGCCTCGGACCCGGCGGCGGCCGGCTCGGCGGCGGTGGTCTCGGCGGCGGCCGGTTCGGCGGCGGGCTCGGCGGCCGGTTCGGCGGCGAGGGGCTCGGCCACGTCCGCAACGGGCTCCGCCGGGGCGGGCTCCTGCCGGACGGGTTCCGCCGGGGCGGGCTCCGCCGGCACGGGCTCCGCGTGGACGGGCGGGGCCACCGCGACCGGCTCGGCGGGGACGGGCTCGGCCGGAACGGGCTCGGCCGGGACCGGGTCGGCGGGCACCTGGGCGGGCTGGGCCGGTACCGGGACGGGGGCCGCGAAGGCGAGGGGCTCGGCGGCGGCCGGCTCGGCCTGGGCCGGCAGGGGCTGGGCCGGCAGGGGCTCCTGCCCGGCGAAGGACTCGGCGAGGGGCTCGGCGCGCTCCTGGGCCTGGACCGCCGTGTCCGCGGGGGCGGGCGCGGGCTCCGCTTCGGGCTCCGGTTCGGGCTGCGGCTCCGCGGCGAGGGCCTCGCCCGGCGCGGCGGCCGGAACGGACTCCGGCTCGGGCAGGGGCGCGGGCTCGGGCTCCGGTACGGCTGCCACCACGGGCGCGGGCTCCGGGGCGACCGCCGCCGCGGACGCAGGCTCCGGTACGTCCGCCACCACGGGCTCCGGCTCCGGTACGGCCGCCACGACCGGCTCCGGGTCGGGCTGGGAGTGGGGCTCGGCCGGGCTCTCGGGCTCGGCGGCCGCGGGGGCCGGCTCGGCGGCCGCGGGGGCCGGCTCGGCGGCCGCGGGGGCCGGCTCGGCGGCCGCGGGGGCCGGCTCGGCCACCGGCTCGGGGTTCCACGGGGCGCCGGCCTGCGGCGGGATGTCGCCCGGCTGCGGCGCGGCGTGCGCGGGGGCGTCCAGGTACTCCAGACCCCCGGTCGGCGGCCCGGAGCGGCGCATCGGGGCCGGCGCTGCGGCGGGACCCCGGTCCGCGAGGGACCGCACGACTCCGCCGTTGGCCTCGGGCACGGGCGGGCCCATGTGCAGCGGACGCCGGACCGGGGCGGCCTGGGCGGCGGCCTGCGCCGGGGCGGCGGGCGGGGGGACGAGGCCGCCGAGGTCGAGCGCGCCGGAGTCGCGGCCGCCCGCCTCGTGGGCGCCCGCGCCGTAGGAGGGGAACTCGGGGTACGCGGCCGGCTCGTGGTAGGCCGGGGCCTCCTGGTACGACGGCTCGGTGCCGTAGGGCGCCTGCGCGTAGGGGGAGGGCTCGACGGGAAAGGCGGGGGCCGGCGGGACGACCTGCGGGTCGCTCCACGCACCCTGGCCGCTGGGCATCAGCAGCAGTTCCTCGTCCTCGGCCGCGGCCGGATCGTCCACGAGGTCCTGGAAGGCGTAGCCGGCGGGCAGCGGCGGCGGCAGCTGGACCGGAGCGGGGATGCCCTGCTGATCCACCATGCCCGCGTTGTCCGGGTGACCCTCGCCCGGGACCTGGCCGGTGTCAGTCATGCGTACCCCTCGCCCATCGGTTCTGCCTCTTCGATCGCCCGGTCGCCCACGAGGCCGCCCCGACGGTTGACCGTGCGGGGTTGCCGTGCGGCGCCCTTGCCGCACGTGCGCCTGCGCGACAACCACTAAGCATTGTCGCGCCCGTTCGCCACCGCGGCGGCCATAACCGCCGCGGTCCGCTGTGGACTGCGCCACGTCGCGCGCCGTCCGGTGCCGTGATGCCCGGATCGTCCCGGGCGGTACGACGATCGGCCAGCCTACCCCGGCCCCGACCTCAGCGGGTCCTGGGGCGCTCGGCTGCCAGCAGGAAGACGACGGAGCGCTCCTGTTCGGTCCAGGTGCGGGTGTCCAGGCCCACGGACTGGAGGAGGGCGCACTCGACGGCGTACCCGTGTTCGGTGAGGGCGCGGCCGATGGCCTCGGCTTCGTCGCGCGTGGAGGCGTGGCTGACGATCCGTTCGGGACGCCGGTCGGCGACGGCGGCGACGACCTCCGCTCCCCCGCCGCCCACGCGTACGACGTCGGGCTCGGGCAGGTTCTCCAGGACGTGCGGGGCGCGCCCGGCGACGACCTGGAGCTGCACTCCGCGCGTGCGGGCGGCGGCGGTTGCCCGGTCGCATGCCTGCGGGTCGGCGTCGACGGCGATGACGGCGGCGCCGAGTGCCGCGGCGTCCACGGCGACCCAGCCGGAGCCCGTTCCGATGTCCCAGAGGAGGTCGCCGGAGCGGGGGCCGAGCCGGGCGAGCTGTGCGGCGCGCAGCTGCGCGGACTCCCCTTCCCCGGTGTCCGCCCGGGGGCGGGCCCAGCCGCGGTCACCGGAGCGGTTGCGGTCCGGGCTCTGGCCGAGCAGCCAGCCGGGTTCGGCGTCCAGGGCCTGTCCGGTGCCTCCGCCGCCGATGACGATGACGACGTTCGGGTCGCGCCAGGTGTGGTCGGCGGCCTTGTCGGAGGTGAGGACGCTCACCTGCTCCCGTTCGGTGCCCAGTTCCTCGCAGATGACGAATGTGCGGTGGACTCCGTCGAGGAGCAGGGCGAGTTCGGCCGGGCCGGCGCCGGGCGAGGTGAGGACGGCGACCTTGCCGTGGGCACGGATGACGTTGACGGCGCGGCGCAGGGTGCGGGGGTGGGCGACCACGACCTGGGCGTCGTCCCAGGGCATCCCGGCGCGGGCGAAGGCGGCGGCGACGGAGGAGACGGCCGGGACGACCTCGACCTCCAGGCCGTGCTCGGGGGCGCGCAGGGTGCGTACGACGCCGAAGAAGCCGGGGTCGCCGTCGGCGAAGACGACGGCCGTGCCGCGGTGGCCGGCGATGCGGCGGGCGGCGAGACCGAGGCTGCCGAGGCGGATGCGCTCCGCGCCGGGCGGGACCTCGGGGAGCTCGAGGTGGTGGGCGGCGCCGGCCACCAGCGTTGCGGCGGAGAGTGCGGACCGGGCGGCCGAGGTCAGGGGCGAGCCGTCCCAGCCGATCACCGTGACCCGGTCGGCCATCGTCGTCTGTCTCCTGGTGTCGGAGGGACCCCCAGGCGGGCGGGGGAGGCTGGAGTTCGTCGGGGGGCGGGCACGGTGAGACTACCCGTTCATCGGGTCAGTTCCCGGTCGGCGCCGTCGACCCTGTCGGCGCTGTCGACCCTGTCGGCTCTGTCGACCCCGTCGGCGCTGTGGGCTCTGTCCGCTCTGTCCGCCCTGTCGACGGAGTACGCGTCGTATCCGTCGTATCCGTCGTATCCGTTGTAGTCGCCGTACCCGTCCATGCCGTCCGGGTCGTCGAGGTCCTCGGGGACGAGGCTCCAGACGATGAGGTCGGTGCGGGTGTCGCTCCAGCTGCCGTCCGCGGACTGGGTACGCACGATCCAGGCGTTGCGCAGGACGCCCTCGCTGATGCAGCCGATCTTCTGGGCCACCTGCTGGGAGGCGGTGTTGTCGGCGGGCGTGCGCAGTTCGAGGCGTTCGAAGCCCTGGTCGCGGAAGAGCCAGCGGGTCACGGCGAGTACGGACTCGCTGGCGTAGCCCTCGCCGCGGGCCCAAGGGGCGGTGACGTAGCCGACCTCGGTCGCGCGGGTGCGCCAGTTGGTGTTCTGGAGGTGCACGATGCCGACGAGGCGGTGGGTGAGGAACTCGGTGACGGCGAAGACGATGCCCCGGCCCTCGGTGCGTTCGGCGTGGGAGAGGCGGGTGGCCCAGTCGCGGGCGTCGGCCCGCGTGTAGGGGTGCGGTACCGAGGTCCAGGCGGTGACGCCCTCGTCGTTCATCATCTCGGTGAGCGCGGTGACGTCCTCCTCCTCGAAGGGGCGCAGCACCAGCCGGTCCGTGCTGATGGTGACGTCCGGGAAGGTGGTAGTCATGCGCAGCTCCATGCCTGAGACCGTGGTGCGGGACCGTTTGTGCGGGTCGTAGGCCACAGCATGCAGCATCGACCGGGGGAAGTGCAGGGCCGGGACTGCCCGGAAGCGGGCAGGGCTCGGCCCCGCACGCCGTCAGGAGCGTGCGGGGCCGAGATGCCTGATCGGCGGGTTCAGGAGGCGGGGGTTCCGAAGGCCGGGACGACCGAGCCCTGGTACTTCTCCTCGATGAACTTCTTGACCTCGTCGGAGTTCAGGAGCTTGGCGAGCTTCTGGACGCGCGGGTCGTCCTGCCTGCCCTCCTTGACGGCGAGGAAGTTCGCGTACGGGTTGCCGTCAGCCTTCTCCAGGACCAGCGCGTCCTTGGCGGGCGAGAGGTCGGCCTCGATGGCGTAGTTGCCGTTGATGACGGCGGCGTCGACGTCGTTCAGGGCGCGGGGGACGGTGGCGGCCTCCAGCTCCTTGAACTCCAGCCCCTTCTTGTCGGTGATGTCGGACAGCTTGGCGCTGGTGCCGACACCCTCCTTGAGGGTGATCAGGTTGTTCACCGCGAGGAGCTGGAGCGCGCGGCCCTCGTTGGTGGTGTCGTTGGGGACGGCGACGGTCTGGCCGGCCTTGATGTCCGCGAGGCTCTTGACCTTCTTGGAGTAGAGGCCGAGGGGCTCGAGGTGCACGTTCACGACGGGCACGACGTGCGTGCCGTTCTTCTTGTTGAAGTCGTCGAGGTACGGCTTGTGCTGGAAGTAGTTGCCGTCGACCTGGCCCTGCTCGGTGGCGGTGTTCGGCAGGACGTAGTCCGTGAACTCCTTCACCTCGAGCTTCAGGCCCTCCTTGGCCGCGAGCTCGTCCCTGACGAAGTTCAGGATGTCGGCGTGCGGGCTCGGGGAGGCCGCGATGACGAGGGGCTTGCTCTCGTCGGCCTTGCCGCCGTCGGCCTTGGCGGAGGACGGGTCCGAGGAGCTGCCGCAGGCGGTGAGGCCGAGGGCGAGCGCGCCGGCGGTGGCGGTGAGGGCGGTGAGCTTGATGTTCTTGCGCACGAAGAGTGCCTTTCTTGCATGGTGCGGTGACGGCCCAAGCACGACAAGTGCGGGCTCTTGGGGGGTGGGAAAGTCGTGACGGCCCGGATTGCTCAGGCTGTTCGGCCGCGGCGGGCCAGGAGGCGGACCACGCCGTCTCCGATCAGCTGGATCACCGTGACGACGGCGATCAGGACGACGACCGTGGCGACCATGAACCCGGTCTCGAAGCGCTGGAAGCCGTAGGTGATGGCCTTGGATCCGAGCCCTTCGCCGCCGACGGCGCCGGCCATGGCGGAGTAGCCGACCAGGGTGATGACGGTGGTGGTGACGGCGGCGACCAGGGAGGGCAGGGCCTGCGGCAGGAGCACCTTGCCGACCAGCGTGGGCAGGCCGCCGC
Organism: Streptomyces sp. NPDC045967; assembly: GCF_056430495.1. Taxonomy (NCBI): domain Bacteria; kingdom Bacillati; phylum Actinomycetota; class Actinomycetes; order Kitasatosporales; family Streptomycetaceae; genus Streptomyces; species Streptomyces sp. NPDC045967. The sequence continues at coordinate 185,462 of NZ_JBWKLE010000008.1, forward strand.
CCATGGACTCCACGGCCTCGACCAGTCCGTGGTCCACCTCGCGGACGGCGGTCTCGACGAGCCGCGCGAAGAAGGGGATGGCGCCGATGGCGAGCGGGACGATCATGGCGGTGGGGCCGATGAAGGTGCCCACGACGGCGGTGGTGACCGGGATCAGGAAGATCAGCAGGATGATGAACGGCAGCGAGCGGCCTATGTTCACGATCACGCCGAGCACCTTGTTGACCGGCCGGTTCTGCAGGAGGCCGCCCTTGTCGGTGAGGACCAGCAGGAGGCCGACGGGCAGTCCGCCCAGGACGGTCACCAGGGTGGACCACAGCACCATGTAGAGGGTGTCGTAGGTGCCCTGGGTGAGCAGGGGCTGCATCTCGGACCAGGTCACTTCGCACCATCCTTGACCAGCGCGGCCAGTTCGTCGTCCATCGCCTCGACGTCGTCGCCCGGGCCGGCCCCGTCGACGACGTCGACCTGGAGGCCCTGCTCGCGCAGGAAGCCCACGGGGACGACGTTGTCCTCGAAGCGGCCGGGGAGCTCGATGCGCATGCGGCCGATCTGGCGTCCGGCGACGGTGTCCATCGCGGCGCCGAGGATCGAGATGTCGATGTTGTACGTGCGCGAGAGCTGCGAGACGACCGGCTGGGCGGCTGCTTCGCCGTGGAAGGTGACGTCCACGACCGTGCGGTCGGGGCCGGTCGCCCCGCCGGTGACGGGGAAGAGCGCGTCAGCGAGGGCGGAGCCGGGGGTGGCGAGCAGCTGGGCGACGGTACCGGACTCCACGATCTTGCCGCGCTGCATCAGGGCGGCCGAGTCGCAGACGGACTTGACCACGTCCATCTCGTGCGTGATGAGCAGCACGGTGAGGCCGAGCTGCTGGTTGAGGTCGCGCAGCAGCTTCAGGATGGAGCGGGTGGTCTCGGGGTCCAGGGCGCTGGTGGCCTCGTCGGACAGCAGCACCTTGGGGTCGCCGGCCAGGGCGCGGGCGATGCCGACGCGCTGCTTCTGGCCGCCGGAGAGCTGGACGGGGTAGGCCCTGGCCTTGTCGGCGAGGCCGACCAGGTCGAGGAGTTCCAGGGCCTTGCGGGAGCGCTCGCGACCGGAGACGCCGAGGATCTCCAGGGGCAGCTCGACATTGCCCTGGACGGTGCGCGAGGACAGCAGGTTGAAGTGCTGGAAGACCATGCCGATGCGGCTGCGCGCCTCGCGCAGCTCCCGGCCGGCGCGCCGGCCGCGGCCGGCGAGCGCCGTGAGGTCGGTGCCGTCGACGTGCACGGTGCCCGCGGTGGGGCGCTCGAGCAGGTTCACGCAGCGGATCAGGGAGGACTTGCCGGCGCCGCTCTGGCCGATGACTCCGTAGACCTCGCCCTCGCGGACGTGGAGGTCCACGCCGTTGAGGGCGGTGACCTCTCGGCCACGGGACTGGTAGACCTTCGTGAGGCCCGATGTGGTGATCACAGGATTTCCGTCGCTGTCGAGTGCACGGCGTGCGGGAGCCGGGCACGGGGCAAACATCTGGGGACGCGCGCTACGGGTCGAACCGTCACGAAGGGGATGGCGTCGACGCGTGCGCGGGGCAGGAGCGGTCCGGGGTCGGACGGGCTCGGCCGGTCTCGCTTCGGGGCGCGAGGCGTGCGGAAGGGGCCCTCAGAAGGCGCGCATTCGACACATACAACGAGCACCGGGCGTCATCGTCGCCTCGGTCGCAAGGGTGCGGCTGCTCGTCGTGGTCATGGGCCCCAGTAAACCAGACATGTCGCTTTACCGATCAAAGATGTCCGCATAGCGGACGGAAAGCAGCCACATACCGGACGACTCCGGTCGTCCCCAGCCGTCGGTCCCGAGGGCCGGAGCCGTCTCCCCGACCTGCACCGACACGGCCGAGAGGTCCCGTACGACCCCGTCCGCACGGCGTCCGCGGCGGGGTGCGGTGTGGTCAAGGCCACGGTCCGCACACCGGCCGCGCCCGCCGCCGGTCCCATGGCCGCGTCCTCGCAGACCACAGCGGACCGGGTCCGCATCGGGAAGGCCGGGCGGCGAGCAGAGCACCGCCCAGGGGTGAGCGCATCGGGTCTTTCGGCCCGTAATACCCTCGCAGCATGCTCGACGCCCTGACGGTCGCCATCGGTGTGGCCGCACTCGCCCTCGCCGCCTGGTGCGGCCACGCCGCATGGCGGGACCAGCCGACCAAGGACTGGCACTTCATCGGCATGGCCGTGGTGACCGTACTGGTCCTGGCGCAGCTGGTGATCGGCCTGGTCATGCTGGCCCGGGGCGAGAAGCCCGACGAGGGCGGGGTGATCTTCGTGGCGTACCTGCTGGGCGCCTTCGCGGCGGTACCGGCCGCCGGGATGCTCTCGCTGACCGAGCGGACCAAGTGGGGTTCGGTGACGGTGGCCGCCGGCGCGGTCGTCCTCGCCGTCCTCGAAGTACGGCTCTACGACATCTGGGGAACCACCGGTGCCTGACGCGACGACCGACACACCCGCCGGGCGCACCCGGCTCGTCTCGGGGCCGGGGCTGCTCCTGGTGTGGCTGTACGGGGTGATGGTGGTCGGGGCGGTGTCGCGGTCGGCCTACCAGATCTCCACCGAGTTCGACCGGGCACCGCTGGCCTACACCCTGTCCGCCGCGGCCGCCCTGGCCTACGCCTTCATCACGTACTCGCTGGTGCGCGGCGGCGAGCGGGCGCGCAAGGCGGCGCTGCTGTGCTGCGCCGCCGAGCTGGTCGGCGTACTGACCGTCGGCACGTGGACACTGCTGCGGCCCGACTCCTTCCCCGACGCCACCGTGTGGTCGCAGTTCGGGATGGGCTACCTGTTCATCCCGGTGATCCTGCCGATCACCGGGATGCTCTGGCTCCGCGCGAAGCGTGCGGCGTGAGGGCTGGAGGCGTGAGGCGACGGCCGGCAGCGTGCGGAGTGAGCGCTAGGCGCTGACCGCGAAGTCGGTGGCGTCCTTCGACTCCTTCTCCAGGATCACCAGACGTACGCCGTCCGAGGCCGTGCGGCCGCCGACCTGGGTGTAGCCGGCCTTGCGGTAGAGCCGCAGGTTGGACTCGCTCTTGTGGCCGGTGTGCAGGCGGAAGCGGGTGGTCGCGCCCTGCCCCGCGAGGGCCTCCTCGACGGCGCGCAGCAGCCGGGCGCCGAGTCCGTGGCCCTGCAGTCGCGGGTGGACGCACAGCTTGGCGATCTTCCCGGTGCCGTCGGCGTCGACGCTCCCGCGGACGGTGCCGACGACCTCGTCGCCGAGCCGGGCCACCAGCACGGTGTCCGCCGCCAGCTCCGCCTTGAGGGAGTCCAGGGACTGGGTGAGGGGCTGGATGAGGTAGTTGCCGTAGAGCTCGGCCTCGCGCTGGAAGGCCAGGTACTGGAGTTTGAAGATCTGCTCGGCATCCTCGGCAGCCGCCGCCGAAATCGTCACGCTCATGCCCATGTGCGCATGCCTCCCGCTCACCTGGTAGCCCGTAGGTCTACCGCTCCTTTCCCCGCGGGCGAGGAGCCGCAACCTCTGCAGCCAGCATTCTGCGCAGACATCCCAGGCAACGGGAACGCACGGGCCCCAAACTTCCTTGTGAGATACCCAACTCTCCTGCGATTTCACGGTAGGTGAGGTCTCTGGGCGAAAGAAGCGCCTGCATGAGCTCCGGGCAGCGTCCGGGCAGTCGGGCGACCGCCGACCGCAGCGCCCGGGTCTCCTCGCCGTTCATGAGGACCTCCTCCGGTGCGCCGCCCGCGTCCACCGGGTGGGGTCGGCGCTCGTCCGCGGAGTGCCGGCGGTGGTCGTAGGGGATCTCCCGGCGCGCCCGCCTCCGGGCGAGCCGGGCCTCGGCGCGCACCGCCCGGCGCAGCCAGCGCGCGCGGCCGGTGGGGCCGGGGGCGCGCGGGCCGCTCTCCAGCAGCCTGACCCAGACGGCTTGTTCCAGGTCGGCCGCCTCGACTCCGGCACCCGGGGCCTCCGCCGCCGCCTCGGCGGAGAGCAGTGGGCGGAGCTTCTCGAAGAGGTCAGCCTTCAGCAGGTCCATGCCGGGCGGGACGAGCGGTGCGCGCCCGGCGGTTTCGCCGCCGGACGCGTCCCACCCGTACGGGAAGCCGTGTTCAGCTGTTGACGGGGCGTCGGCCCGGACGGAAGGTCTCGGCCGCGAGGAGTCCGGTGTCCGGGTTGTCGGTGAAGATGCCGTCGATGCCCTGTTCGAAGTACGCACGGAAGGCGCCGAAGGCGTCGCCGTACGCGGCCGGATCGGCGCCCTTGCGGAACTCGGCCGGCAGGAAGCTGTTCTCGTTCCGCGCGGTGTAGGGGTGCAGCAGCAGCCCTTGGGCGTGGGCGTCCCGGACCAGGGTGGTCGGCGTGCCGAGCCTGCCGGCCGCGTCGCGCGGGAGGATCAGGTCCATGGTCGGGCCGATGCCCTGGGCGAAGCCGGCCAGCCACCGCAGGCCCTCCGGTGTGACCAGGTCCGCGACCGTGCGCGGGTCCTTGGCCAGTTCGAAGTCCCAGGGGCGGGTTCCGGCCGCGGAGAGCAGGACGACGCGGGGCACCGAGACCAGCCGGGAGAGCCGCTGGATGCTGGAGGGTTCGAAGGACTGGAGGAAGACGGCCGAGTCGCGGCGGTCGCGTCCGTACCGGCGCAGCAGCCTGGCCAGCGGCTCCTCCAGCCCCAGGCCGAGCGCACGGAAGTGGCTGGGGTGCTTGGTCTCCACGTGCAGCCAGACCCGCTTGCCGCGTCGGCGGCCCTCCCGGTCGGCCCAGCGCAGGACCTCCTCGAAGGTGGGCACCTCCCACCGGCCGTCGTAGAGGGTGTTGCGCTGGCGGACGGCGGGGATGCGTTCCTTCGCGCGCAGCGTCTTCAGCTCGGCGAGGGTGAAGTCCTCGGTGAACCAGCCCGTGACGGGCACCCCGTCGACGGACCTGGTGGTCCGGCGCGCCGCGAACTGCGGGTGGTCGGCGACGTCCGTGGTGCCGCCGATCTCGTTCTCGTGACGGCACACCAGGTGCCCGTCCCGGGTCGGGACGAGGTCCTGCTCGATGACGTCGGCGCCCAGGTCGAGCGCGAGCTGGTAGGAGCCGAGCGTGTGCTCGGGCCGGTAGCCGCTGGCTCCGCGGTGGCCGATCACCGTCGGGTGGGGGAGGTCCCGGAACCCTCCCCCGCCGTGCCCGCCGCCCGCGGCGGAGGCCGCGGCGGGTCCCGCCCCGAGTGCGGTGATGCCCGTGCCGGCCGCCAGTACCGCCGCGCCGATGACCGTGCGCCGTGCTGCCCCGCCCTGTGCCATGGATGCCACTCCCCCTCGCGAAATTGCCCGAATCGGCGTGCCGATGGTAGGCGGGAGGGGGTATCCGGCAAGGGTGTCATGTCGGAACACGGCGGAAACGTACGTCAACAACGCGTATCCGCTCCGTGAACCCGATGTGCGATCAGAGCCGACCCGCGAGTATCGTCCTCACCTGCACTACCGCCGTGTGGTGGGTGCGAGAACCGCTTTTCGATGCCGGAGGGCCCACGTTGTTCCGTACGCGCCTCATCAAAGCCACTGTCGGACCGGTCATGCGCCTGATGTTCCGCACCCGCGTGGAGGGCCTCGAGAACATCCCCGGTACCGGAGCCGTGATTCTGGCGGGAAACCACCTCACGTTCATCGACTCCATGATCCTTCCGCTGGTGTGCGACCGGACGGTCCACTTCATCGGCAAGGACGAGTACGTGACGGGCAAGGGGCTCAAGGGCCGCGCCATGGCCTGGTTCTTCACCGGCTCCGGCATGATCCCGGTCGACCGGGACGGGGCGAACGGCGGGGTCGCGGCGCTGATGACCGGCCGCAGGATCCTCGAAGAGGGCAAGATCTTCGGCATCTACCCGGAGGGCACCCGCTCCCCCGACGGCCGCCTCTACCGCGGCCGCACCGGCATCGCCCGCCTGACCCTGATGACGGGCGCCCCGGTGGTCCCGTTCGCGATGATCGGCACCGACAAGCTCCAGCCGGGCGGCGCGGGGATGCCGCGCCCGGGCCGGGTCACCGTGCGCTTCGGCGAGCCGATGGAGTTCTCCCGCTACGAGGGCATGGACCGCGACCGGTACGTGCTGCGCGCGGTGACGGACTCGGTGATGGCCGAGGTCATGCGGCTGTCGGGCCAGGAGTACGTGGACATGTACGCGACCAAGGCGAAGGCCGCCTAGGACACGTGCTCACTGACGGCGCAGGGACCGGCTGATGCCCGCCGCCGTCGTGGTGGCGAGGATCCAGCCGGTGACGATCAGCAGGTACGACAGCCACTGGTACCGGCCGCTCGGCGCGTAGGCGGACTCCTGCCCGAAGCTGATGATGGGCACCAGCAGATCGATCGTGTAGAACACCGCGTTGAAGTCCGGGGCCTCTCCGGCCTTGACCGGGCGGGGCGGCCGTGTTCCGTAGGCGACCGCTCCGGTCACCAGCAGGGCCAGCAGCCAGCCCGTCGCCCGGAGCGGCCGGAAGCCGTACCCGACGGTGGCGTCCTGGACCAGGCCCCAGACCTGCTCGTGCCGGGGCCGGGTACGCCGGTGCCGGCGCAGCTTGGCGAGCTGTACCGACCGGGCCGCCACCTCGTCCCCGGCGGTACGGTAGGCCGCCGCGAGCTGTTCGTAGGCGTACGGCAGGTACCCCGAGCCCTCCCGCTCCAGCGCGGGCAGCCGCTCCTCGGCCGGAAGGTGCGGAGCGAGGGTGCGGTAGGTCAGGCCGTCGATGGCGATACGGTCGGGCCAGACGGCGGGGTCTATGTGCAGCAGGTCGACGGTGGACCGGCGCAGGTTCACGTCCCCCCGGATCGTCGGGCACCGGCGCAGCCACAGCTCTCCTATGGCGCAGCTGGAGGCGCGCAGCGCCGTTCCGCCGGGATGGGCGAGATCGGCGCGGCTGAACATGGCCTGACCGGGGATGCGCGAGCCGGTGAGGTTGACCATGCCGCGGGCCTGCAACCGGTGTGCGCGCAGGTCGGTGCCCACGGTCAGGGTCTCGGCGTGCAGGGCTATGCCGCCGGGGCTCAGCAGTCGGGCCCCGTCGAGCTGCACCTGTCCGCCCACCGTGGCGCCGTTGAGCCGTAGTTGGCCGTGGACCGTCAGGTCGTTGGCGATGACGTCGGTACCGATCTCGGCGTGGTTGAGCTGGAGCGCGGCCTCTCCCGCCTCCTCCCCGGAGGGCGGCCCTATGACGGCTCCCTGGAGGAAGATCCCGCCGGCGATCCTGGCGCCCTGCAGGCGAACGGGCCCGGTGATCCGGCAGCAGGAGAGCCGCAGGACCACGTCCACGCGCAGGGTGGCCGCGGTCAGGCCGGGCAGCGTGGAGTAGCCGAGGACGAGGGCTTTCAGCTGGGCGCCGTACAGCAGGGGTTTCCGCTCGAACCAGCAGTCGCGCATCCGTATCGGATGGTCGACGGCCGCGTAGCGCAGGTCGAGCTTGCCGACGATCTTCGCGCCCTTGATCTTGAGCCCCGCGACCCGGCCCTCCATCGCCGGAGCCGCGCCGAGCAGGAGGGCCCGCAGCACCTCGGCGCGCACCGTGCGCTCCGGCCCCCACTCGGCCCCGTCCACGGAGCTGTCCTCGGGGTGCTGCCGGAAGTCGACGCCGTCACCGCGCGGGAACGCGTGCCAGATGCGGCGTTCGGCCGGGGTCAGGTCGTTGATCTCCATCGCCGGGATCGTGTCCCGCGGCTCGACGGGCTGTCAACTCGGCCGGATCCCGGCCGCGTCGGCGGGCACGGGCGCCTTGGGGCGGGACGTCAGTGCTCGACGCCGTCCTGGAGTTTCTGGCCCTTCAGCAGGAACCAGGCGGCCGCGGCCGTCGCCAGCAGGACGGCGGCGCCGACACCGGAGGCCAGCCGCAGCCCGTCCACGAACGCCTCCTGCGCGGCTCCCACCAGGTGCCCGGCCGTCTGCGGGTCCAGCGTCCTGGCGGCCTCGACGGCCCCGCCGAGGGATTCGTGCGCGGCGTCGGCCACGGGCGCGGGGACCGAGGCGGGGGCGGTGAAGCCCTGGTAGACGCCGGTCACGACGGAGCCGAGCAGGGCGATCCCGAGGGCGGCGCCCAGTTCGTACGCCGTCTCGGAGACGGCCGAGGCCGAACCGGCCTGCTCCTTGGGCACGCTGGAGAGGATCACGTCGGCGGTGACGGTGAAGGAGAACCCGGCGCCGAGGCCGACGACGAGCAGGGCCGCACCGAGCAGCGGGTAGCCGGTCTCCTTGTGGATGACGGTGAGCACGGCGAGGGCGAGGCCGATGGCGGCCAGGCCGCCGGCGACGATCGAGCGCACGGAGTACCGGCGGGCGTACCGGCCCGCGACCAGTCCGGTAACCACCGCGCCGATGGCGGCGGGCAGTTCGGCCAGACCCGCCTCCAGGGGGTCGCGGCCCTGGACGAGCTGGAGGAACTGGGAGAGGAAGAAGACCAGTCCGGAGAGCCCGAAGACGGTGAGCAGGTCGGCGAGGACCGCGCCGGAGAAGCCGCGGTGCTGGAAGAGCCGCATGTCGAGCAGCGGGGACGGCAGGCTGAACTGGCGGCGTACGAAGGCGTGGAGGGCACCCGCGCCGAGGACGGCGGCGGCCCACACCCACCAGGTCATGCCGTGGGTGGCGACTTCCTTGACGGCGTAGACGACGCCGATGACGCCCACGAGCGAGAGGGCGACGCTGAACAGGTCCCAGGGGCCGGCCACCGGGTTCTTGGACTCGGGCAGCAGCTTGATGCCGACGACGACCAGGACGAGCATCACGGGGAGGTTGATGAGGAAGACCGAGCCCCAGTAGAAGTGCTGGAGCAGGGCTCCGCCGACGACGGGGCCGACGGCCGCGCCGGCCGAGGCGGTGGCGCCCCAGATGCCGATGGCGAGGCTGCGCTCCCTGGGGTCGTGGAAGATGTTGCGGATCAGCGCGAGGGTGGACGGCATCAGGGTCGCGCCGGCCACGCCGAGCAGGGCGCGGGCGACGATCATCATCTCGGGGCTGGTCGCGTAGGCGTTGAGGACGGACATCGCGCCGAACGCGGTGGCGCCGACCAGCAGCAGCTTCTTGCGGCCTATGCGGTCGCCGAGGGAGCCCATGGAGACGAGCAGTCCGGCGATCACGAAGGAGTAGATGTCGCCGATCCACAGCAGCTGGGTGCCGGAGGGCTTGAGGTCCTCGCTGAGGGCGGGCGTGGCCAGACCGAGCACGGTGGCGTCCACCGCCACCAGCAGCACGGCCAGGACGAGCACGGACAGCGCGAGCCAGCGCCCGGGGCTCTTGACCTCCGCCTCCGCCGTCGGGCCCAGCTGCTTGGTTCCGGTCATTTCTCCACACTCCGTCGGGCGCCGCCGAGCAGCAGCTCGGTGATCATGTACTGGAAGTCCTTGCCCGCGACCCGGCCGTCCATGACGGCCCAGGCGCAGGTGCCGATGAGGCCGTAGAGGGCCTCGGTGAGCCAGGCGGGGCTGAGGTCGATCCGGATGTCGCCCTCGGCCTGGCCGCGGCGGAAAAGCGCTCCGACGCGGGCGTCGAGGCGGGCCCAGCCCTCGTTGACCTGGTCGCCCTCGAAGAGCTGGTTCTCGGTGACGAGGAAGGCCAGCAACTGGGCGTTGGGCTCGATCTCGGCGACGAGCCGTTTCAGGGCATCGACGGCCGTGCCCTCCTCGGGGCGGGCGCGGTCGAAGGCCACCTCGAACTCGCGGATGCCGAGTTCCTCCAGGGCCCGTACGAGGGCGTCGCGACCGGCGAAGTGCCGGTGGAGGGTCGCGCGGCCGATGCCTGCGGCGCGGGCGACCTCGTCCATCGTGGCGGTCGATTTGCGGGAGAGCAGGGCCGCCGCGTCGCGGAGCACCTGGTCACGATCCATGGCCATGAGACAAGCATACCCCGAATGAGACGGGCATGTCTCACTCGGGGGCCGTCTCACGCGGGGAGGGCGGCGGCCGCGCGGAGGCGGGCCGCGATGCCGTCGGCGCGGCGGCGCTGCTCCTCGGCGACCGCTGCGGCGTGGTGGATCTCGATGCCCAGGCGGCCGCCGAAGGTGCTGATGACGCACGCGCCGCCGCTCGGGTGGTGCGGGCCCGGCGCCGAGACCAGGACGGAGCGGAAGTCGGTGATCCGCAGCCCCTCCGGCAGCCGCGGCGCCGCCACCCGGCCCCAGTTGGTGGCGACCAGCAGGCCCGGGGGCGGCGCCGCGGCCGGGCCGCTGCGCGGGTCGTGCAGCGGTGACTGCTGCACGACCCCGTCTGCGATGTCCGCCGCGAGCGAGGTGCAGATGCCGCGGGCCAGCTCGACGAGCCCGGGCGCCTCCGTTCCCGGCCGGTAGCGGGCGGAGCCGAGCAGGTTGGTGCCGTCGGTCCTGCCGAGCTGCGGCGTGAGGCGCGTGCGCAGGTCGACCGGGTAGAGGTACGTCATCTCGGTCAGCGCAAGCCCGCGGAGCTCGGCGTCGGCGAGCAGCAGCGCGGCCGACACCAGACCGTTGACGGTGACGCCCTCCCGGTGCCCGAGCTCGACCAGGGCGGCGGTCTCGGAGGCCGACAGGCGGCGCCGCGCGACCAGCGGGGCGGTACGCGGACCGGGGACGGCAGGTGCGGCTGCCGCGGCTTCGGCGGCGGTGGGGCCGGCCGCCGCGGGCTCGACGGCGGCGGAGGCGGGCGCCGCGGGACCGGCGGCAGTCGGAGCGGGCGCCGCGGGCTCGGCAGCAGTCGGAGCGGGAGCCGCGGATTCGACCGCCGTCGGTTCACCGGCCGCCGGTTCGGCGTCGCCCTCCGGCCGCACCGCCCATGGGTCCGGCCCCTTCTCGATGCCGCGTGCCGCGAGCGCGTCCTCGACCGACACCGGGTACGGGCGCACCTCGCGCTCGGGCGAACGCCCCGACACCACGTCGGTGTAGCAGGACCACAGTTCGTCCAGGACGGCCAGCGAGTGGTAGGCGTCCGCGATGCCGTGATGGGTGAACAGCGTCACGCCGGCGGTGTCGCCGTCGCGCACGACGGACACCCGGCTGAGCACCGTACGCTGATCCAACTCCAGGCCGCGGACCGGTCCGTCGGGGTCGCCGTCCACCACCGAGGCGGTCGCCGCGCCCGCCGTACCGGCGACGAGGTCGAAGCCGCCGTCGGCCCCCGGCTCCAGCCGCGCGCCGAGCACCGGCCACGCGCGGACAACGGCTTCGTAGGCCGCGGCGAGCGCCGCCGGGTCCAAGGCGCCGGACACCCGGACCGCATAGCCCATGTACACGCCCGCTCGCGCGAACGTCACCTCGCTCGGGGCCAGCGGGCGGATCACCGCGGACCTGGTCATGGAGCTCCCCTTCCCTGGGCGCACGGCGTGCGAACGGGAGATCAAACCTGCTCGGCGCGCGCCGGGGCAAGCGGCCCCGAGCGGCCGTCGAGTCCCGTCCCCCCGGAAAACGAGCTGCCCTCCGGCAGCCGGAGAGGAATCCTGCACCCATGAAGCCCCTGCTGCTGATCGACGTCGACGGCCCGCTCAACCCCTACGCCGCGAAGGCGCAGCGCCGCCCCGAGGGCTACACCACCCACCGCATGCGCCCGACGGGATGGACGGGCGCCGAGAGCGCGAAACCCCTGCGGGTCTGGCTGAACCACGGCCACGGTGCGGAGCTGCTCGCGCTGGCGGGGGCCTACGAGCTGGTCTGGGCCACCACCTGGAAGGACGAGGCGAACGACTGGATCGGCCCGCATCTGGGCCTGCCCAGGCTGCCGTTCATCGACTGGCCGGTGATGCACGGCCGGGCGCCGCGCGGGACCTTCTGGAAGACCCAGTACATCCTCGAATACGCGGCAGCCCGGCCGTTCGCATGGATCGACGACGACATCACGGACCTGGACCGCGAGTACGTCGCCCGGCACCATCCCCGGCACGCACTCCTGATGCGCGTCGACGAGCGGGTCGGGCTGACACGGGCCGATTTCGACGCACTGCGCGACTGGGCGCCCTCAACCCTGTCGTCAGAGTCCCGCCGGCCCCGGGCGGGTGCGGCGTCACGTGAGGGCCGCGGCCAGCAGGCGGGCCGTCTTCGCGACCAGTTCGTCGTCCCTGGGGCCGGCCGGTGAGCCCGGCTTGGTCGTGAGCACGGCCATGACGATCGGCGCACCGTCCGGCGGCCAGACCACGCCCACGTCGTTGGCCACGCCGTACTCGTTCCCGCCGCCGGTCTTGTCCGCGAGGATCCAGTCGGCGGGGAGCCCGGCCCGGAAGCGGCCGGTGTTGGTCGTGTTGGCGACCAGCCAGCCGGTGAGCCGCGCGCGGTCCCGGGACGGCAGCGCGTCCCCGAGGAGCAGGCGCGCGTAGGTCCTCCCGATGGCCCGGGGACTGGTGGTGTCGGTGACCCGGCCGGGCTCCGCCGAGTTCAGTTCGGGTTCCCAGCGGTCCAGCCGGGTGGTCCGGTCCCCCAGCGAGCGGCAGAAGCGGGTGATCGCGGTGGGGCCGCCGAGTGCTTCGAGGAGCAGGTTGGCGGCCGCGTTGTCGCTCTGGGCGACCGAGGCGGAGCACAGCGCCTCGACCGTCATGCCGCCGGCCACGTTCTCCGGCTTGCCGGTCTCCGGGCCGTAGCCCGCCTTCTCGACGTACTCCGGCGTGTAGCGGATCCGCCGGGCGAGGAACTCGCCGTCCTCATCGAGGTCGCGCAGCACGGCCGCGGCCGCGAGCCCCTTGAAGACCGAGCACATCGGGAACAGCTCGTCCGCCCGGTGCACCACCGTCCTGCCGGTGGCCGTGTGCCGGGCGAACACCCCCAACCGGGCCGCGTGCTCCCGCTCCAGCTCCCTCAGCCGCCGGGTCACCGAACCCGCCCGCTCCGCTGCGTGCGCCGGGCTCCCGGCCGCCGCGGCGAGGCCGGTCAGCAGCGCGGTCCCCGTACCGAGGGCCAGCAGGGCGCGCCGGGACGGCCCGGCTCCTTGGACATCCACCGTCGTCTCCTCGCCTCACATGATCGGGACACTGTCCGACACGCGCCGCGCGGGCCGGACGGTTCCCTCCTGGCGCGAGGCCGCGGAGCGGAAGCGCCGAACCGCTACCGCTTGTGCACGGCCCAGGCGTGCTGGATGACCAGGTCGGCCTTCAGCTCGGTCAGCTGGACGGCGACCGCCGACGGCGCGGTGCCGCCGCGGCCGCTCCGCGAGGCCAGGGCGCCGGGCACGTTGAGGACCGAGCGGACCTCGGGGGTCAGGTGCTCCGAGATCTTGGCGAACTGCTCGTCCGTGAGCCCGTCCAGTTCGATGCCGAGCGCCTCGCACTCCTTGACGCACTCGCCGGCCACCTCGTGGGCGACGCGGAACGGCACGCCCTGCTTGACCAGCCACTCGGCGATGTCGGTGGCGAGGGAGAAACCGGCCGGAGCGAGCTCCTCCATCCGCTCCCGGTTGACCGTGAGGGTGGCCATCATGCCGGTGAACGCCGGGAGCAGGACCTCGAGGGTGTCGCAGGAGTCGAAGACCGGCTCCTTGTCCTCCTGGAGGTCGCGGTTGTAGGCCAGCGGCAGCGCCTTGAGCGTCGCGAGGAGGCCGGTCAGGTTGCCGATGAGGCGGCCCGACTTGCCGCGCGCCAGCTCCGCGATGTCGGGGTTCTTCTTCTGCGGCATGATCGACGACCCGGTGGAGAAGGCGTCGTGCAGGGTGACGAAGGAGAACTCCTTCGTGTTCCAGATGATGATCTCCTCCGCGATCCGGGACAGGTTGATCCCGATCATCGCGGTGACGAAGGCGAACTCGGCGACGAAGTCGCGCGAGGCCGTGCCGTCGATGGAGTTGCCGACGGAACCGCGCTCGAAGCCCAGTTCGGCGGCCACCGCCTCCGGGTCCAGGCCGAGGGAGGAGCCGGCCAGCGCCCCCGAGCCGTAGGGGGAGACCGCGGTCCGGGTGTCCCACTGCCGCAGCCGCTCCGCGTCCCGGGACAGCGCCTGCACGTGGGCCAGCACGTGGTGGGCGAAGAGCACCGGCTGGGCGTGCTGGAGGTGGGTCCGGCCGGGCATCGCCACGTCCGCGTGCGTCTCGGCGAGACCGATCAGCGCGTCCTGGAGGTCGGCGACGAGACCGCCGATGATCCGGGCGTGGTCGCGCAGGTACATCCTGAAGAGCGTGGCGACCTGGTCGTTGCGGGACCGGCCGGCCCGCAGCTTGCCGCCGAGGTCGGCACCGAGCCGCTCGAGCAGGCCGCGCTCCAGTGCGGTGTGCACGTCCTCGTCGGCGATGGTGCCGGTGAAGGTGCCCGCGGCCACGTCGGCTTCGAGGTGGTCGAGCCCCGCGATCATGCGCTCGAGTTCGTCGGCCGTGAGGAGCCCGGCCTTGTGCAGCACCCGGGCGTGGGCGCGGGAGCCGGCGATGTCGTACGGCGCGAGGCGCCAGTCGAAGTGGACCGACGCGGACAGCTTCGCGAGGGCCTCGGCGGGCCCGTCGGCGAAGCGGCCGCCCCAGAGCCGGACGTCACCGTTGTTGCTGCTCACAGCTGCTGCTCCTCAAGACTGCACGGGGTGGATGGTGCAACCGGCTCCCGGTCGCGGAGGTGGCGGGAGGCGGTCCGTTCGGCTGGGCGCGAGGCCCCGAGCGAGGCGCCGCAATGGCATAACTATGCACTCTCTCGTATGTTTCGTCAATCGATCTCCTGCCCCGTCCCGCCGACCAGGGCGAATATCAGCGGCGCCGGGGCGTCGCCCGAGCCTACGATCGGCAGTCCGCGCCGGACGGGAGAACGCGGAGAACACCGAGAACGGAACGGTCGCGGCGGTCGCGGCGGTCGCGGCGTCGCGGCGAACGCAGAGGACGGGGAGCAGGCATGGGAGCGGAGACGCGGCGGCAGGCAGCGGAGGGCAGGGCGGCGGCCGCGGCCCTGCTGCGCGGCGGGCGCCCCGGGTGGGCCGGTGCACACCGCCCCACCCTGCCGCTGTCCTGGATCGCCTTCGACGCGGAGGTCCGCCGGGCCCACTCCTCCTGGCACCTGGGCTCCCCCGCCGTCGACCGCATCGAGATCCGCCTCTGCCACCCCGACGGCCGGGTCCGCGCGGCGGCGCTCGACGCTCCGGGTGCGCCGCTGCCGCTCGTCGCCATCCGGTGCGCCGACTGGGTCCCGGCGGTGGCCGAGCGCGCCCGGCAGGTGCTCTCCGCGGCCCTGACGGCCGACCCGGCCCCCACCCTGGTCGAACTGACCCCACTCGTCCTCCGGCTGGCCGGGCGCGAGCGCGGCGCCTGGGCCCGCGACCTGTTCGAGGACGCCCTGCGTGCTGCGGATCCGGTGCCGGCGCCCTGGTGGCGCCCCGCGCGTCCCGGGCGGTGGTGGCGCCCGGCGCGCGCCGCGCGCA
Source organism: Streptomyces sp. NPDC045967 (assembly GCF_056430495.1). Classification (NCBI taxonomy): domain Bacteria; kingdom Bacillati; phylum Actinomycetota; class Actinomycetes; order Kitasatosporales; family Streptomycetaceae; genus Streptomyces; species Streptomyces sp. NPDC045967. Next base: position 200,734 of record NZ_JBWKLE010000008.1, read on the forward strand.
CCATGACCGGAGAGGAGCCCGACACCGTCCTGGCCTGGCTCCGCCGCAGCGGCGACCTGCCGACCCGGCGGTTCGCCACCCGGCTCACCCTCGACTCCGGAGTGTTCGGCGTGCGGGAGCTCGCCCGCCGGGCCCGTGTGGAGCGGGATCCGGCCACCGCGCTGCTCTGGGGCGAGGCCGCCCTGGCGGCTCTCGCCGCCGACGGGCCGGACGACGAGGCGATCGACGACCTCCTGCGCGGGCACGTCCCGACGGTGCGCGCCGGCGGGGTCACCGCCCTGCGCCGGGCCGGGCGCGCCGCCGAGGCCGTGACTCACCTGGCCGACCGCTCCGGGCTGGTCCGGGCCTGCGCCCGGTGGCTGGTCCGGCAGGACGGCGGGGATCCGTACGCCCTCTGCCGCAGGCTGGTCGAGGACCCTGCCGGGGTGTCCCCGCACGCCGTGACCGGCTTCGCCGAGTGCGCCCCGCGGGCGGACGCACCGCTGCTGCGCGCGCTGGTGGAGCGGCCCGGACGCGGCGGCGACGCCGTACGGGCGGCAGCCGTCGCGGGGCTGCGCACGCTCGACGCCGCCGACGCGGACCTGCTGCGGCCGCTGCTCGACGACCCCTCCCCCGCGGTCGCCCGCGAGGCGTCGCTGGGTCTGGTCCCCCTCGCGGCCGGGCTGCCCGCCGCGTGGCTGCTGTCCCGGATCGCGCCCGGGCTGCCCGCGCACACGCGCCGGGCCGCGTACCGGGTGCTGCACGCGCGCGGCGGGATCGACGGGCTGCGGGCCTCCGTGGAACTGCTCGGCGACCCCGATCCGGCGCTGCGGCGGCTCGCCGCCCAGCGCGTGCAGAGCCTGTGGTCCCCCGAACGCCCGCCCCCGCTGCCGCTGCGCGACCCGGAGGTCGGCGCGCTGCTGGACCGCTGCACCGGACTCTTCAGCGACCACGTCATCCGGCGGATGCGCGCGCGGCTCGGAATCGCCCCGGGGTCGTCCGGCCCCAACGGACAATGATCCGCATGGGAAAGCTCTACACACGCATAGACGGCCGGCTGCGCGCCTTCATCGAGGAGCAGCCGGTCTTCTTCACGGCCACCGCACCGCTCGCGGGCGACGGTCACGTCAACCTGTCCCCCAAGGGCCGCGCCGGGACCCTCGTCGTCATCGACGAGCAGACGCTGGCCTACCTCGACTTCGGCGGCAGCGGCGCCGAGACCATCGCGCACGTCCGTGAGAACGGCCGGATCACCCTGATGTGGTGTGCCTTCAGCGGACCGCCGAACATCGTGCGGGTGCACGGCGACGGCGAGGCGGTCTTCCGCGACGACCCGCGCTGGGGCGAGCTGATCGGCCTGTTCGGCGACGCGGACGGGCCGTCGGCGCGGGCGGTCATCCTCGTCCGCGCCCGCCGGATCTCCGACACGTGCGGGTACGCCGTGCCGTTCATGGGGTACGAGGGCGAGCGCACCCTCCACGCGGAGTACTTCGGCCGCAAGACCGACGAGGAGTTCGCCGCGTACTGCGAGAGGAAGGACCACATCGGGACGAGCCTCGACGGCCTGCCTGCGCTGCCCCTGCCCCTTCCGCCCCGTACCGTCTGACATGTGCTGCGTACCGCTCTCGTCCTCGCCTCACTGATCGTCACCAGCCTGCTGCCGCAGGGCTCCCAGGGCCGGGACCCGCTGCCGGACCGGCTCGCCGACACCGGCGGCGGAAGCCAGCTGATCACGGCCGTCGCTCCCGCCGCCGGTTCCACGACCGGGCTCCTGACCTGGTGGGACCGGCGGGCGGGGCGCTGGTACGCGGCCGGGAGCGCGCAGGCCCGCTTCGGGGCGAAGGGGCTGACCGAGGGCGCGACCCGAACCCAGGGCACGAACACCACCCCGACCGGGCTCTACGACCTCCCGTTCGCCTTCGGGATCCGGCGGGCGCCGGCGGGTACGGAGTACGCATACCGGCGGGTGACGCGCGACGCGTGGTGGTGCCAGGACAACGCCTCCCCCGACTACAACCGCTGGGTGGAGCCCCGGCCCGCGCACTGCGCGCCGGGCGAGGCGGAGCACCTGGTGACGTACGCGGCCCAGTACGCCCACGCGCTGGTCATCGGCTTCAACTACGCCCGGCCGGTCCGCGGCCGGGGCGCCGGGATCTTCCTGCACGTCAACGGCAAGGGCGCCACGGCCGGTTGCGTGTCCGTGCCCCGGAGGGCGATGCGGGAGATCCTCCGCTGGGCCGACCCGGCCCGCCGCCCCCACATCGCGATCGGCACCGAGTCGGGTGACCTGGCGGTCACCCGCTACTAGCCCGCGCCCGGGTCTAGCCCTCCTTCTGCGCCAGGCGCAGCAGGTGGTCGGCCAGGGCCTGGCCGCCCGCCGGGTCGCGGCTGATCAGCATCAGCGTGTCGTCGCCCGCGATCGTGCCGAGGATCTCCCGGAGTTCGGCCTGGTCGATGGCCGAGGCGAGGAACTGCGCCGCACCCGGCGGGGTGCGCAGGACCACGAGGTTGGCGGAGGCCTCCGCGGAGATGAGCAGTTCCCCGGAGAGCCGCCGCATGCGCTCCTCCTTGGCCGACTCGCCGAGCGGGGCCTGCGGGGTGCGGAAACCGCCCTCGCTGGGCACCGCGTAGATCAGCTCACCGCCGGTGTTGCGGATCTTCACCGCGCCCAGCTCGTCCAGGTCGCGGGAGAGCGTCGCCTGGGTGACGCTCAGCCCGTCGTCGGCGAGCAGCTTGGCCAGCTGGCTCTGCGAGCGGACCGGCTGCCGGTTGAGGATGTCCACGATCCGGCGGTGGCGGGCGGTGCGGGTCTGCGGGACGGCCTGGCCCCCGTTTTCGTTGTCCTGCGCCTGACTCATCGTCGTCTCATTCTCCGGATCCGTCCCCGTGGGCCGCGTCGAGGATGCCGGGGAGGTCCCGGAGGAACGCGTCCGCCTCCTCCGGGGACAGGACGTACGGCGGCATGAGCCGTACGACGTCGGGGGCGGGCGCGTTGACCAGGTAACCGGCATCCTGAGCCGCCTGCTGCACCCGGGGTGCGAGGGGCTCGGTCAGCACGATACCCAGCAGCAGCCCGGCACCGCGGACGTGGGAGACGAGCGGGTGCCCGGAGGCTTCGATTCCGGAGCGCAGCCGCTCCCCCCGCGCCTTGACCTGGTCGAGCAGGCCCTCGGTGTGGATGGTGTCGATGACGGCGAGTCCGGCGGCGCAGGCGACCGGGTTCCCGCCGAAGGTGGTGCCGTGCTGGCCGGGCCGGAGCAGGTCGGCCGCCGCGCCGAAGGCGGCGACGGCACCGATGGGCAGCCCGCCGCCCAGGCCCTTGGCGAGCGTGACGAGGTCCGGCTCGACGCCTTCGTGCGCCTGGTGCTCGAACCACTGGCCGCACCGGCCGATGCCGGTCTGCACCTCGTCGAGGACCAGCAGGGTGCCGGTGGCGCGGGTGATCTCCCGGGCGGCCGTCAGGTAACCGGCGGGCGGCACGACGACGCCGTTCTCGCCCTGCACCGGTTCGAGGACCACCAGCGCGGTCCGGTCGGTGACCGCGGCCCGCAGCGCCTCGACGTCCCCGTACGGCACGTGCGTGACGTCGCCGGGCAGCGGCAGGAAGGGGTCCTGCTTCGCCGGCTGGCCGGTGAGGGCGAGGGCGCCCATGGTCCGGCCGTGGAAGCCGCCCGTGGTGGCGACCATGTGGGTCCGCCCGGTCAGCCGGCCGATCTTGAAGGCGGCTTCGACGGCCTCCGCGCCCGAGTTGCAGAAGAACACCTTGCCGGGGCGGCCGAAGAGCTGCAGCAGCCGCTCCCCGAGCGCGATGACCGGTTCGGAGGCGTAGAAGTTGGAGACGTGGCCCAGGGTCTGGATCTGGCCGGTGACGGCCGCGACGACCGCCGGGTGCGCGTGGCCGAGTGCGTTGACCGCGATGCCGCCGACGAAGTCCGTGTACCGCTTGCCGTCCGCGTCCCAGACCTGCGCGCCCTCGCCGCGTACGAGCGCCAGTGCGGGGGTGCCGTAGTTGTCGGTCAGCGCACCCTTCCACCGGGTGCGGTACTGCTCGTTGCCGGTGCTCACCGGGGCTCCCCTCCCTGTGCGTCGGGCACGACCATCGTGCCGATTCCCTCGTCCGTGAAGATCTCGAGCAGGATCGAGTGCGGGACCCGGCCGTCGATCACGCGGGCGGTGGTGACCCCGCCGCGCACGGCGTGCAGGCAGCCCTCCATCTTGGGCACCATGCCGCTGGACAGCTCGGGCAGCAGCTTCTCCAGCTGGCTTACGGTGAGCCGGCTGATGACCTCGTCGCTGTGCGGCCAGTCCGCGTAGAGGCCCTCGACGTCGGTGAGGACCATCAGGGTCTCGGCGCCCAGCGCGGCGGCGAGCGCCGCCGCCGCGGTGTCGGCGTTCACGTTGTACACGTGGTGGTCGTCGGAGCTGCGCGCGATGGAGGAGATCACCGGGATCCGGCCGTCCGCCAGCAGCGCCTCGATCGCGCCGGTGTCGATGGAGGTGATCTCGCCGACCCTCCCGATGTCGACGAGTTCGCCCGCGATCTCGGGGGTGTGCTTGGTGGCGGTGATGGTGTGGGCGTCCTCGCCGGTCATGCCCACCGCGAGCGGCCCGTGCTGGTTGAGCAGCCCGACCAGCTCGCGCTGGACCTGGCCCGCGAGGACCATCCGTACGACGTCCATGGCCTCCGGAGTGGTGACGCGCAGGCCCGCCTTGAACTCGCTGACCAGGCCCTGCTTGTCGAGCTGGGCGTTGATCTGGGGGCCGCCGCCGTGCACCACGACCGGCTTGAGGCCGGCCTGCCGCAGGAAGACGACGTCCTGGGCGAAGGCGGCCTTGAGGTCCTCGTCGACCATGGCGTTGCCGCCGAACTTGATGACGACGATCTTGCCGTTGTGGCGGGTGAGCCAGGGCAGGGCCTCGATGAGGATCTGCGCCTTGGGCAGCGCGGTGTGCTTGCGCGCCGTTCCGGTGCCGGGCTGCCCGGCCTTCGCGTCGCTCATGAGCTGTAGGCGCTGTTCTCGTGGACGTACTCGGCGGTCAGGTCGTTGGCCCAGATGACGGCCGACTCCCCGCCCGTGGACAGGTCGGCGGTGATGCGGACCTCGCGGTCCTTCATGCTCACCAGGTCGCGGTCCTCGCCGACGGAGCCGTTCTTGCAGACCCAGACCCCGTTGATGGCCACGTTCAGCCGGTCCGGGTCGAAGGCCGCCCGGGTGGTGCCGATGGCGGAGAGCACCCGGCCCCAGTTGGGGTCCTCGCCGTGGATGGCGCACTTGAGCAGGTTGTTGCGGGCGATGGAGCGGCCGACCTCGACCGCGTCGTCCTCGCTGGCCGCGCCGACGACCTCGATGCGGATGTCCTTGCTTGCGCCCTCGGCGTCGCCGATCAGCTGGCGGGCCAGGTCGTCGCAGACGGTCCGCACGGCCTCGGCGAACGGCTCGTACGCGGGCACCTCCCCGGAGGCGCCGGAGGCCAGCAGCAGCACGGTGTCGTTGGTGGACATGCAGCCGTCGGAGTCGACCCGGTCGAAGGTGGTGCGGGTGGCGGCGCGCAGCGCCCGGTCGAGGGTCGCGGCGTCCACGTCGGCGTCGGTGGTGAGGACGACGAGCATGGTGGCCAGGCCCGGGGCGAGCATGCCCGCGCCCTTGGCCATGCCGCCCACGGTCCAGCCGTCGTGCGTGACCGCGGCCGTCTTGTGCACGGTGTCGGTGGTCTTGATGGCGACGGCCGCGGCCTCGCCGCCGTCCTCGGACAGGGCCGCGGCGGCGGTCTCGATGCCCGGCAGCAGCTTGTCCATGGGGAGCGGGACGCCGATCAGGCCGGTGGAGGCGACGGCGATCTCACCGGCGTTGAACTCCCCGCCCAGGACCTCCGCGACCTTCTCGGCGGTGGCGTGGGTGTCCTGGAAGCCCTTGGGGCCGGTGCAGGCGTTGGCGCCGCCGGAGTTCAGCACGACCGCGCTGACGAGGCCGCCGCGCAGGACCTGCTCGGACCAGTGCACGGGCGCGGCCTTGACGCGGTTGGAGGTGAAGACGCCCGCCGCCGCGAGGCGCGGTCCGCGGTTGACCACGAGGGCCAGGTCCGGGTTGCCGTTCGCCTTGATCCCGGCGGCGACGCCCGCCGCCGTGAATCCCTGTGCTGCCGTGACGCTCACGGTGCGACTCCGATCGTGGAAAGACCCGTTCCCTCGGCAAGGCCGAGGGCGATGTTCATGCTCTGCACCGCGCCGCCGGCGGTGCCCTTGGTCAGGTTGTCGATGGCGCTGACGGCGATGACGCGCTGGGCGGACTCGTCGTGGGCGACCTGGACGTGGACGGCGTTGGAGCCGTGCACGGACTTGGTGGACGGCCACCGGCCCTCGGGCAGCAGGTGCACGAAGGGCTCGTCGGCGTACGCCTTCTCGTAGGCGGCGCGCAGCGACTCGGCGGTGGTGCCGGGCAGGGCTTTGGCGGAGCAGGTGGCGAGGATGCCGCGCGCCATCGGGACGAGGGTCGGGGTGAAGGAGACCGAGACCCGGGTGCCCGCGAGCGGGGACAGGTTCTGCACCATCTCGGGCGTGTGCCGGTGGGATCCGCCCACGCCGTACGGGGTGACGCTGCCCATCACCTCGGCGCCGAGCAGGTGCGCCTTGAGCGCCTTGCCCGCGCCGGAGGTTCCGGTGGCGGCGACGACCACGGCCTCCGGCTCGGCCAGCTGGGCCTGGTAGGCCGGGAACAGCGCGAGGGAGACGGCGGTGGGGAAGCAGCCGGGGACGGCGATGCGCCGGGCCCCTTCGAGCGCGGCGCGCCCGCCGGGCAGCTCGGGCAGTCCGTACGGCCAGGTGCCCGCGTGCGGGGCGCCGTAGAACCGGTCCCAGTCGGCCGCGTCCCGCAGCCGGTGGTCGGCGCCCATGTCGACCACGAGCACGTCCTCGCCGAGCCGGGCCGCGACGGCGGCGGACTGGCCGTGCGGGAGCGCGAGGAAGACGACGTCGTGGCCGGCCAGGACCTCGGGGGTGGTCGCCTCCAGTGTCCGCCCGGCGAGCGGCACGAGGTGCGGTTGCAGGGTGGCGAAGGACTCCCCGGCGTTGGAGTGGCCGGTCAGCGCGCCGATCTCGACCTCGGGGTGCGACAGCAGCAGGCGCAGGACTTCACCGCCCGCGTACCCGCTCGCTCCGGCCACCGCTACACGTACCGCCATCGGACCCTCCTCGTCGATGGCATGACTATACGTAGCTACGCAGTTTTATGCAATGCGATGTACGGCAGGGCGCGGGCGGGGCAGAGCGGTCTACACCGGTGCCTGCAAGGAGAGGTACCAGCGGCCCGACCAGCCGGTCAGGGTCGTCGTGGACAGCGGGCGCACGTCCAGGTGCCAGTAGGTCAGCGGCGGCGCCTTCAGGGCGTAGACCAGGGCCGCCCGGACCACCGACGGCTCCGCCACCGCCACGATGGCGCCCCCGTCGTCGGCGGGCCTGGTGTCGAGCCAGCCGCCGATCCGCCCGATGAAGGCGAGCAGCGACTCGCCGCCGTGCGGGGCCGCGCGCGGATCGGTGAGCCAGAGGTCCACCGCGCCCGGTTCGCGCGCGGTCACCTCCGCGAGGGTCAGCCCGCGCCAGCGGCCCATGTCGCACTCGCGCAGCGCCGGCTGGGCGAGGGGCCCGTACCCGAGCGCCTCTCCGGTGGCCCTGCTGCGCGGGGTGGGCGAGCAGTAGCGCAACCCGGCGGCGCCGAGCGGGACGAGAGCGGGAGCGGCGGACTCCAGGGCGTGCCGGCCGGCCCCGTCCAGCGGGCGGTCGTCATCGAAGCGCTCGGTGAGCAGCGGGCAACTACGGGCCGCGGCGACGAGCGAAACCCGAACATGCATGCGGCGATGGTGAGCCGTGCGCCGCACGGGGTCAAGCGTCCGGGCGGAGCACGGCGGACGGTGTCCCGGCCGGGCCGGCGGACCCCCGGGTCACAGCGCCGGGCCCGCCCGCAGCCGCCGGACGGCCTCGAGCAGTTCTCCGGGACCCGACACCCCGGCGAAGCTGAGCCGGACGTGCGGACCGGGCGGCTCCGCACAGAAGTAGGGGCGGCCGGGAGCGACCGCGACCCCGGCCCGCAGGGCGGCCGCCGCGAACCCGGCGTCGTCTCCGCCGCCGCCCGGCCGCACCCACAGCTGGTAGCCGCCCGACGGCACGTGCGGCAGCCCGAGCTCCGGCAGTTCCCGGCGCAGCGCCCCGGCCAGCACGTCGCGCCGGTGGCGCAGCTCGGCGGCCACGGTCCGCAGGTGGCGCGGCCAGGCGGGCGCGCCGACCAGTTCCAGGGCGGCCTCCTGGAGCGGGCGGGGCACGAAGAAGCTGTCGACGACCTGGATGGCGCGCAGCCGGTCCACGACCGGGCCCCGGGCGGCCAGGGCACCCACCCGCAGGCTGGGTGAGGTCGCCTTGGTCAGGGACCGGACGTGCACCACCACCCCGTCGGGGTCCTCGGCGGCGAGCGTGGCGGGCAGCGGCCCGCAGTCCTCGTGCGCCAGGGCCCGGGCGTAGTCGTCCTCGACGACGAAGGCGCCCGCGGCGCGGGCGGTCCGCAGCACCTGGGCCCGGCGCCCGGCGGCCAGCACCGCCCCGGTCGGGTTCTGGAACAGCGGCTGGCATACGAACACCCGCGCCCCCGTGGCGTCGAAGGCCGCGGCCAGCAGTTCGGGGCGTACCCCCTCGGCGTCGACCGGGACGGGCACGGGCCGGCAGCCCGAGGCGCGGGCGAGGGCCAGCAGTCCGGGGTAGGTGGGCGACTCGACCAGGATCGGGGCGCCGGGCGGGGCCAGCGCCCGAAGGGCGGTGGCCAGTGCGCTCTGCCCGCCCGCGGTGACGAGCACGTCGGCCGCCCCGAGGGCTCCGCCGATCTCCCGGGCGAACCAGTCCCGCAGCTCGGGCAGCCCTTCGACGGGCGGCCTCGCCCAGGCCCCCGGCCGCCGGCCGGCCCGGGCCAGCGCGGCCCCCATGGCCCGCTCGGGCTGGAGGGAGGGGTGCAGATAGCCGCCGTTGAGCTCGATCACGCCGGGCGGCGGGGTGGTCAGCGAGCTCAGCACCCCGGTGGCGTCCACGGAGCGCGGGACGATCTCCCCGGCCCCCTCGGCGCTGAGGGCGACCTCCTGCCAGGAGGTGTCCCCGACCACCGAGGCCGTCGCCCGCGGCCGGGCGCGGAAGACCCCCGCGCCGGGACGGGTGACGACCAGGCCCTCGGCGGCGAGCAGCGCGAGCGCCCGGGAGACGGTGACCGGGCTGACCCGGTAGCGCTCGACCAGGGCACGACTCGACGGCAGCTTTCCACCGACCGAGTAGCGGTCCAGTTCGCCCCGGAGGGATTCGGCCAGCTCCGCCACGCTGCTACGCTCATACATGACAGCACACAATAGCGCTACCCTTCCCGCCACGATAGCGGTGTCCGGCCCGTCCCGCGGCGCTGCGACCGGTACCGCGCTCGCCTCGCTGGGCGTGGTCGCCTTCTCGCTGACCTTTCCCGCGACCGCGTGGGGACTGGAGAGCTTCGGGCCGTGGTCCCTGGTCGCCCTGCGCAGCGTCCTGGCCGCCGCCCTCGCCGGCGTCTTCCTGCTGGCCCGGCGAGTGCCGCTGCCCGCCCGCGAGCACTGGGCGGGACTGGCCGTGGTGGCCGCCGGAGTGGTCGTCGGGTTCCCCCTGCTCACCACCCTCGCGCTGACCACCTCGACGACGTCGCACGCCGCCGTGGTGGTCGGGCTGCTGCCGCTGACCACGGCCGCGCTGTCCGCGCTGCGCACCGGGGCCCGGCCCTCGCGCCGGTTCTGGGCCGCGGCGCTGGCGGGCGCCGCCGTGGTCCTGGCGTTCACGGCGGCCCAGAGCGGCGGTTCGCTGTCGGCCGGGGACGCCTACCTGTTCGGCGCCCTGCTGGTGTGCGCCGCCGGCTACACCGAGGGCGGCCGGCTGGCCCGGACGCTGCCCGGCTGGCAGGTGGTCGGCTGGGCGCTGGTGCTGTGCCTGCCGCTCAGCCTGGCCGGCTCCGCCCTGGGGCTCGCTTACGAACCGGTCCGCCTCACCGGGCACGGCCTGGCCGGGCTGGTCTGGGCGGCGGCCGGCTCCACCTTCCTCGGGCTGTACGTCTGGTACCGCGGGATGGCCGAGATCGGCGCACCCCGGGCGAGCCAGCTCCAGCTCGCCCAGCCACTGCTGACCCTGGTGTGGTCGGTGGCCCTGCTCGGCGAGCGGCTGACGCCCGCCGCGCCGGTGGCCGCCTGCGCGGTGCTCGTCTGCATTGCCGTGACCCAACGGGTCAAATAGCCGCGAAACGACCTAAACTGCTAGCACCGGACCGGACTGCCACCGAGGAGGTCAGTTATGCGCGCGACCAAGGGCGACCAGCTGGTGCAGCACGGCAGGATCGTCGGACAGCACGACAAGGTGGGCGAGATCACCCAGGTGCTGGGCGACGACGGGACCCCTCCCTACCGGGTCCGCTTCCAGGACGGGCACGAGGCCCTGATGGCCCCCGGTCCCGACTGCGTGGTCCGCCACCCCGAGGAGCCCGAGCACTGACTCAGCGCGGGACCTGCGCCACCGACCCGTAGTGGTCGGCGACCACCCGGGCCATCGCCCCGTTGGGGTCCGCGGCCACGTACTTCGCGGAGAAGAACGCGTGCCCGCGGACCTGCGGGTACCGGCGGGCGAAGGTGAGGTGGCGGGACAGTTCGCGCGGGTCCCGCCAGGCCGCGGTGTCGCTGTCCGCGTCGCAGCGGTAGAGCGCCTCCCCCACGTACAGCTGCACGTCCGTGCCCGCCACCGTCCGGGCCCACCACGGCACGACGTCCGCGTAGTCCGCGGTGGGGTGCCCGATGTGCCAGTAGGCCTGCGGCGCGATGTAGTCGATCCAGCCCTCGGTGACCCACTTGCGGGTGTCGGCGTACAGGTCGTCGTACGTGGCCACGCCCGCCCGCGTCGGCGAACCGGCCGGATCACGGTCGGAGTTGCGCCAGACCGCGAAGGGACTGACGCCGAACCGGGCGGCCGGCCGGACCTCCCGCAGCCGCTCCGACATCTCCCGGACCAGGGTGTCGGTGTTGTGGCGGCGCCAGTCGGCCCGGGAGGCGAACTCCCCGCCGTACTCGTCGTAGGCCGCGTCGTCGTCGAACTCCTCCCCCGGCACGGGGTAGGGGTAGAAGTAGTCGTCCCAGTGCACGGCGTCCACCGGGTAGCGGGCGACGGCGTCGAGCATCGCCTCCTGGACGAAGAGCCGCACCTCGGGCAGCCCGGGGTTGTAGAAGAGCTTGCCGCCGTACTCCACCGTCCACTCGGGGTTGACGCGGGCGGGGTGCCCGGGAACGAGCCGGTCGGGGTCGGCGTGGTTGGCCACGCGATAGGGGTTGAACCAGGCGTGCAGCTCCAGCCCGCGGGCGTGCGCCTCCGCGACGGCCGTGCCCAGCGGGTCCCAGCCCGGATCCATCCCCTGCTGCCCCGTCAGCCACTGCGACCAGGGTTCCAGCGGCGAGGGCCACAGCGCGTCGGCCGCCGGCCGGACCTGGAGGATTACCGCGTTCAGGCGCCGCCGCACCGCGGCGTCGAGAAGCCCGATCAGCTGCCTGCGCTGCTCGGCGGCCGAGAGCCCGCTGCGGGAGGGCCAGTCCACGTTCGACACCGACGCGATCCACATGCCCCGGAACTCCGCGGCCGCGGCACGGCGGGACGGCGGGCCGCCCGCCGCCCGGGCCGGCCCCGCGCCCGTGGCCGCCGCCAGCGCCCACGCGGCTCCCGCCAGCACTCCCCGACGCCCGATGTGCGCCATGTGACGACTCCGTTCCGTTTCGTTACTTTCCGTTGTGTGCGCCCAGCATGCCCGCCCCGGCCCGCTACCGGGGTGAAGCTCGGGGGTAACGTCGGGGGGCGTGGCGGGCGCCGGAGAGCAGTGACCACTGCGGCCCGGGGGACCCGCTTGGATGAGCAGCGAAAGGCACGAAGTGACGGACCTCTCTACCCTCCCGGCCGACATCACCCGCGTCGGCGTAGTGGGCTGCGGCCAGATGGGCGCGGGCATCGCCGAGGTGTGCGCCCGCAGCGGCCTCGAGGTGAAGGTCGCCGAGACCACGGGCGAGGCCCTGGAGATCGGTCGCACCCGGCTGCACAACTCCCTGACCAAGGCCGCCGAACGCGGCAAGATCAGCGAGGACGAGCGGGACGCCACCCTGGCCCGCCTCAGCTTCACCACCGACCTCGGCGAGTTCGCCGACCGCGACCTCGTGATCGAGGCCGTCGTCGAGAACGAGCAGGTCAAGACCGAGATCTTCCAGGTCCTCGACCAGGTGATCACCCGGCCGGACGCGATCCTGGCCTCCAACACCTCCTCGATCCCGCTGGTCAAGCTGGCCGTCGCCACCTCGCGCCCGGACCAGGTCATCGGCATCCACTTCTTCAACCCGGCCCCGGTGCAGGACCTCGTCGAGCTGATCCCGGCACTGACCACGGGCGACGAGACCGTCAAGCGCTCCGAGGCCCTGGTGCGCGACGTGCTGGGCAAGCACGCGATCCGCGCCCAGGACCGGTCCGGCTTCGTGGTCAACGCGCTGCTCATCCCCTACCTGCTGTCGGCGATCCGGATGTTCGAGTCCGGCATCGCCAGCCGCGAGGACATCGACAACGGCATGGAGCTGGGCTGCGCCCACCCGATGGGCCCGCTGAAGCTCGCGGACCTCATCGGCCTGGACACCGTGGCCTCGGTGGCCGACAGCATGTACGCGGAGTACAAGGAGCCGCTGTACGCCGCTCCCCCGCTGCTCCAGCGGATGGTCGACGCGGGCCGCCTCGGCCGCAAGACCGGCTCGGGCTTCTACCCGTACGGATGACACCCCGGCCGGGGCCGCCGTCCGCCCGGCGGGATCCGGCCGCCGCGCCTCAGCACTGCCCGAGCCTGAGGTGGTGCAGCAGGAGCAGCCCGGCCGCCGTGTTGGCGGCCGGGACCTCCCCGCGCGCGATCAGATCGGGCACCAGCTTGAGCGGGACCCACTCCCGGCGCGAGGACTCGAAACCGTCCTGCGGGTGGCCGGTGTAGGTCGCCCCCTCGGACCAGTACAGGTGGTGGCGGGCGTCGGTCAGCCCGTTGGAGGGCTCCACGGTCATCAGGTGCCGCAGCGGGCCGGGCCGCCAGCCCGACTCCTCCTCCATCTCCCGCGCCGCCGCGCTCTCGACGGACTCCCCGTCCTCGACCACCCCGGCGGGCAGTTCCCAGCCCCAGCTGTCGGTGATGAAGCGGTGCCGCCACAGCAGGAGCACCTCGTTGGCCTCGTTGACGGCCGTGGCGACGGCGACCGGGCGCAGCCGGATCACGAAGTGGTCCAGATGCCGGCCGTCGGGAAGTTCCACATCGGCGAGGTTCACATCGAACCAGCGGTTCTTGTACACGGTCTGCTCACTCAGGTTCGTCCACTGCACGGTTGTGCCGCCTTCCGTTCGGATCGGTGGCAACATGGCAGCAGTTGAAGCCGTCACAGCGGAACGCGCAGCGCCCCGTCGATGAGTTGGGCCGTCTCCCGCGCGTCCGAACAACCGCTGGTCAGCAGCCGGTCGCGGACCGCGCGCAGTCGGTCGCGCAGTCGCAGGGACTCCATCCCCCTGGCCCGCTCGGCCATCTCGGCCGCGGCCACCACCGCCCGGTCCACCTCTCCCTGGCGCAGCTGGATCTCGCACAGCATCGCCAGCCGGTGCACCCGGCCGCGGTCGTGAGCGGGGGTGCCGACGGCCGCGGCCGCCTGCTCGTGCGCGGCGGTGAGGTCCCCCAGACCGAGCAGCGCCTCGGCGACCTGGACGTTGACCAGACCCGGCTGCACGTAGTCCGTCTCGTCCGGTTCGGCGCCCGGGCTGATCCGCTCGGCCGCCGCCTCGGCGTGCCGGATGCAGGACAACGCGGCCCCGGTGTCGCCGAGCCGGGCATAGGCCTTGGCCTGCATCGCGTACAGGTCGGCCGTCAGGGCCGGGGTGGTGTGCCGGCCCGCGGCGCGCAGGGCGGCCTCGGCGAAGGCGACCGCCTGCCGGTACTCGCCCAGGTGCAGGGACTGGTTGACGAGCAGGGCGATGACGTAGGCCCCCAGGCCGCGGTCGCCGCTCGCCTTGGCCAGGCGCAGGGCCTGGTGGAAGTAGCGCTGCGCGAGGCCGTGGGCGTCCGAGTCGTACGCGCAGATCCCCGCCACCGCCACCAGCGAGCCGGTGGCCCGGTGCAGGGGGCGGCCGACGGTGTCGGGATAGCCGCCCCGCAGCATGGGCGCCGTCTGCGTGCCGAGGAAGCGGACGATCCGGTCCCGGGTGGCCACCCCGCCGGCCCGGCGGTACATCAGCTCGTAGTGGGCGCGGGCGGCCCGCAGGATCTCGATGTGCTCGGGCCCGATCCGGTCCGGCCCCTCGCGCGAGACGTCGGCGTCCTCGGGCGGGTTCTCCCACTCCCAGACCGGGATCACCGCGGGCGTCCCGGTGACGGCCCGCGCCGTGAGGAGCTGCGGCCGGGCCTGGCCGTCGGCGCGCCACAGGGCCGCGGCGCGGTCCACGAACCCGCTCAGCGGGGAGGCGTGCGGGGAGGCGGGCAGACCCGGGACGCCGAGACCGATGTCGTCCAGTCCGAGGGGCCGCCGCAGCCGGCCGCCCAGTACCTCGCAGATCAGGTCGGGGACCTGCCCGCGGGGGCGCTGGCCCTTCAACCACCGGGCCACGGCGGTGTGTTCGTAGCGCAGGGCGAGTCCGCGGGTGCGGCCCGCCTGGTTCACGTACGCGGCGAGTCCGGCGTGTGACATGCCCGCCTCGGCGAGGAGGGCGTCGAGCAGGACATTGGGCTGCATGGGCCGCTCCCAGGGCTCGTCGGACCCAGGCTAGTGGCTGCGTCGTTCACACGGGGTGTGAACCGAGTACGCGCATAAATGCGATGCGCGCCCTGCCGCCGGGAGGCCCGGGAGCGCTTCACTTAAGGGCCTCGCCACGAGGCAGCCCGGGTCGTCGGCTCCCCCTCGAACAGTGCGACGACCCGTCACCGCGCCGCCCGTCCTGTTGTCTGCCCGACACTCCACGGCAGGCGGGCGGCGTGCCGGTTCCGCCGACGCCCGGTTGGTCGCCGGGCCCCCGGCGGAACCGGCCTGGCCGCGCCCGTGGCACCGGACGGCGAAGGGCGCGCCCGGTGCTCCGGACGCGCCCCTCGACCAGCCGTACGGCCCCGTCACCAGCAGGACCTAGGCGCCGCGCAGCACCGCCCCGGTCCGCTCGCCCGCGAGCGCCACCGCCGCGTCGCGCGCGGCCGTGGACTCCTCCGCGGTCAGCGTGCGGTCGGCCGCGCGGAAGCGCAGCGCGTACGCCAGGGACTTCTTGCCCGCCCCGACCTGCTCACCGGTGAACACGTCGAACAGCCGCAGCGATTCGAGGAGTCCGCCCGCGCCCTGGCGCAGCGCGGCCTCCACATCCGCGGCGGGGACCGACGCGTCCACGATCAGCGCGACGTCCTGGGTCGCCACCGGGAAGGAGGAGATCCGGGGCGCCTGGAGGGCCTCGCCGCCGGCCGCCGCGAGGCGGTCGAGGTCGAGCTCCATCGCGCTGGTGCGGGCCGGCAGGCCCATCGCCTTGACCACGCGCGGGTGCAGTTCACCGGCGTGGCCGATGACCTGCTCGGCGCCGTCGAGGGTGACGACGAGCTCGGCGCAGCGGCCCGGGTGCCAGGGGCCGTACCGGCCCTGGCGGACGACGAGCTCGGCGCCGGCCTCGACGGCCAGCGACCGCGCGGCCTGGACGGCGTCCGCCCAGTCGGCGGGGCGCCCCTTGCCCCACCAGCCGGCCTGCTCGCGCGCACCGGCCAGCACGACCGCGGCGTACCGCGGCTGCGCGGGCAGCGCCGCGTCGAGGGTGGCGATCTCCTCGTCCGTGGGACGGCGGTCGACCGGCAGCCGGACGGCGACGCCCGGCTGCGCGGCGGCCAGGAAGACCGAGCCGGTCTCGAAGAGCGCGAGGTCGTGGCTGCCCCGGCTGTCGTTGCGGCGCAGCGCGCCGAGCAGACCCGGCAGCAGCGTGGTGCGCAGCGCCGGCTCCTCGTCGGAGATCGGGTTGACCAGCTTGACGACCCGGCGGGCCGCGTCGTCCGCGGGGAGCTGGAGCTGGTCGAAGACGGCCTCGCCGAGGAACGGGTAGCTCAACGCCTCGACGTAGCCGGCGCCGGCCAGCGCGCGGCCGACCCTGCGGTGCAGCTGCTGCCGGGCGGTCAGACCGCGGCCGGACGGCACCTGCGGGAGGGTCGAGGGAAGGTTCCCGTAGCCCTCCAGCCGGATGACCTCTTCGGCGAGGTCGTTGGGCGCGGCGAGGTCGGGCCGCCACGAGGGGACGGTGACGACGAGTTCGTCCTGGCCGTAGACGTCGCAGCCGACCTCCTGGAGGCGGCGCACGACGGTCTCGCGGCCGTACTCCATGCCCGCGACCCGGTCCGGGTGGTCCGCGCGCATCGCGATGGTGCGCGGGGCGCCCGGGGCGAGGAACTCGGTGACGCCCGCCTCGGCGGTACCGCCCGCGAGGAGCACGAGCAGGTCGACGGTGCGCTGCGCGGCCGCGGCGGCGGCCAGCGGGTCGACGCCCCGCTCGAAGCGCTTGGAAGCCTCCGAGGAGAGCTTCAGGCGCCGGGCGGTCCGCGAGATCGACACGGAGTCGAAGTGCGCGGCCTCGATGACCACGGCGGTCGTGCCGGTGACGGCGCCCGTCTCCGGGTCGGTGACGGAGTCGGCGATCTCGGTGTTGGCGCCTCCCATGACACCGGCCAGGCCGATCGGCCCGCTGTTGTCGGTGATGACCAGGTCCTCGGCGTCGAGCGTCCGCTTGACCCCGTCGAGCGTGGTGAACTTCTCGCCCTGCTCGGCACGGCGGACACCGATGGCGCCCTCGATCCGCGAGCGGTCGTAGGCGTGCAGCGGCTGGCCGAGCTCGAGCATCACGTAGTTGGTGATGTCGACGGCGAGCGAGATCGGGCGCATGCCCGCCTTCTGCAGGCGGCGGGTCAGCCAGATCGGGGAGCGCGCCTCCGGGTCGAGGCCGCTCACCGTGCGGGCGGTGAAGCGGTCGCAGCCGGCCGGGTCGTCGACCTTGACCGGGTAGCCGTAGGAGTTCGGCGCCGGGACGTCGAGCAGCGCCGGGTCGCGCAGCGGCAGGCCGTACGCGGTGGCGGCCTCGCGGGCGACGCCGCGCAGCGACATGCAGTAGCCGCGGTCCGGGGTGATGTCGATGTCGAGGACCTCGTCGACGAGCTCGAGGAGCTCGATCGCGTCGGTGCCGACCTCGTGCTCCGGCGGCAGCACGATGATGCCGTGCGTGCCGTCGTCGCCCATGCCCAGCTCCTCGCCGGAGCAGATCATGCCGTGGGAGGTCTTGCCGTACGTCTTGCGCGAGGCGATGGCGAAGTCGCCGGGCAGCACGGCGCCGGGCAGGACCACGACGACCTTGTCGCCGACGGAGAAGTTCCGGGCGCCGCAGACGATCTCCTGCGGCTCGCCGGTGCCGTTGGCCCGGCCGACGTCGACCGTGCAGAAGCGGATCGGCTTGCGGAAGCCCTCGAGCTCCTCGATGGTCAGCACCTGGCCGACGACGAGCGGGCCCTTGAGCCCGCCGCCGAGCTGCTCGACGGTCTCGACCTCGAGGCCGGCGTCGACCAGCTTGGCGGCCACGTCACGGCCGGTGGTACCCGCGGGGAGGTCGACGTACTCCCGCAGCCAGGAAAGCGGGACCCGCATCAGATCTCCATCCCGAACGGCCGGGTGAAACGGACGTCACCCTCGACCATGTCTCGCATGTCTTCTACGTTGTGGCGGAACATCAGCATCCGCTCGATGCCGAAGCCGAAGGCGAACCCGCTGTACTTCTCGGGGTCCACGCCGCAGGCGACGAGCACCTTGGGGTTGACCATGCCGCAGCCGCCGAGCTCGATCCAGCCCTCGCTGGAGCAGGTGCGGCACGGGCGGTCGGGGTTGCCCACCGATGCGCCCCGGCACACGTAGCACTGCATGTCCATCTCGGCGGACGGCTCGGTGAACGGGAAGAAGTGCGGGCGCAGGCGCGTGGTCGTGCCCTCCCCGAACAGCTCCTGGACCATGTGGTCCATGGTGCCCTTGAGGTCGGCCATGGTCAGGCCCTCGTCCACGGCGAGCAGCTCGACCTGGTGGAACACCGGGGTGTGCGTCGCGTCGAGCTCGTCGGTGCGGTACACGCGGCCCGGGCAGACGATGTAGACGGGCGGCTTGCGCTCCAGCAGCGAGCGCGCCTGCACCGGGGAGGTGTGGGTGCGCAGCACGACACCGGACTCGTCGCCCTCGGTGCCTTCCGGCCCCCGGACGAAGAAGGTGTCCTGCATCTGGCGCGCCGGGTGGTCGGGCGTGAAGTTGAGGGCGTCGAAGTTGAACCACTCCGCCTCGACCTCGGGGCCCTCCGCGACCTCGTACCCCATGGCCGTGAAGATGTCCGCGATGCGGTCCATCAGCGTGGTCAGGGGATGCCGGGCGCCGGCGGTGACGCGGTCGTAGGGCAGGGTGACGTCCACCGCCTCCTCGACCAGCACCCGCTCGTCCCGCTCGGCTTCGAGCGCGACCGTGCGGGCCCCGAAGGCCTTGTTCACGGCCCCGCGGGCCTGGCCCACGCGCTTGCCCGCCTCGGCCTTGGCCTGCGGGGGCAGGGCGCCGATCTCGCGGTTGGCGAGCGCCAGGGGCGAGCGGTCGCCCATGTGCGCGGTCTTCGCCTCGCGCAGCGCGTCGAGGTCGCCGGCGGACGCGAAGGCGGCGAGCGCCTCGTCCCGCATGCGCTCGATCTCTTCCGGTTTCAGTGCCTCGACCTCGACAGGGTCGTACGACTTGTTCGGTGCCGACATCTCTTCCCGTACTTCCGATGGCTGGCTGGTGGTCCCCGTACGGCACGATCGGACCGATCGACACAGAGACACAAAGGTGCCAAAGGACGAGTCTAAAGGCCGCCGGGGGTGGAGGAGCCCGTGGGCCGCCCGGCAAGACGCTCAGCAGGGCTACTGCGTGAGGTAGGCCGGGGCGCTCACGGGCAGGATAAATCGGAACTCGGCGCCGCCGCCGGGGCCGCGGCCGACCGTGATGGTGCCGCCGTGGGCCTCGACGATGCCCTTGACGATGTACAGGCCCAGGCCGGTTCCGCCGCGCTTGCTCCCCCGCCAGAAGCGGGTGAAGACGCGGCCCATCGACTCCTCGGGGATCCCGGGGCCTTCGTCGGTCACGGTGACGGCGGTTCCCTTCTCGTGCGGCGACACGTCGATGGTGACCGTTCCGTCACCGTGGCGCACCGCATTTTCCAGGAGGTTGCCGAGGATCTGGTCGATCTTGTCCGGGTCGGCCCACAGATCGGGGAGGGGCCGGCTCACCCGTACGAGGAACCGCTCGGGGGCCTGGCCGTTGGCGGTGAGGGCCTGGACGTGGCGGCAGACGGCGGTGGCGATGTCCACGGGCTGGCGGCGGACCTCCAGCCGGCCGGAGTCGATGCGGGAGATGTCGAGGAGCTCGGCGATGAGCCGGGTGACCCGGTTGGCGTCCGCGTCGACGGTCTCCAGCATCAGCCGCTTCTGGTCGTCGGTGAACCGCTCCCACTTGGCGAGCAGGGTCGCGGTGAAGCCCTTGACGGAGGTCAGCGGGGAACGCAGCTCGTGCGCCACCGTGGCGATCAGCTCGGCGTGGCTGCGCTCGGTGCGCCGCCGGGCTTCCGTGCCGCGCAGGGTGACGACGAGGCGGCGCAGGGGGCCGGTGGGGCGGGTGCGGATGTAGCTCGCGGAGACGAGCACCTCGCGGCCGCCGGGGAGCAGCAGGTTCCGCTCGGGCTGCCCGCGCCGGATGGCCAGGCCACCGTAGGGGTCGGTCAGCGTCCACCAGCGGCGGCCCTCGAGGTCCTCCAGCGGCAGCGCGCGGTCGATGGGGGTGCCCAGCGCCTTGTCCGCCGCGAGCGCGGTGAGCCGTGCGGCGGCCGCGTTGAAGCAGATCACGCGCCCGGTGCCGTCGGCGACGACGAGCCCGTCGGGCAGGTCGTCGGCGTCGACGCCGAAACCGGCGCCCGGGTCGGCCTCGGACCCGGCGTCGCCGGATCCCCCGCCCTCCCGCTCGGGCGCCCGGCCGGCCGGGCGGCCGGCGGCCAGCGGGCCGCGCCCGTTTCCGGCCGCCTGCCCGGGGACGCCGCGCAGGCCGTGGGCGGCGAGGGCCGGGGCGGGGGCTTCGGGGGCGCCCCGGAACCGCTCCTCGGCCGCGTCCGCGGCCCCCGGTGAGCTGTTCGTACCGACGGTCATGTCCCCGTACCCCACATCTCCGAGTAGCGCAGTGGGCCCCCGGGCCGCCACATTACTAGCTGGGGGTCACACAGCGGCACCCTCCGGGCGCCCGCTGTGCTCGCGCGGAGGCGTAGAGGCACACGGCGGCGGCGGTGGCGAGGTTCAGGCTCTCCGCCTTGCCGTGGATCGGGACCCGTACGACGGCGTCCGCGAGGGCCCGGGTCTCCTCGGGCAGGCCCCATGCCTCGTTGCCGAAGACCCAGGCGGAGGGGCCGCCCATGGTGCCCGCGTCGAGTTCGGCGTCGAGGTCGTCCTCCCCGGCCCCGTCGGCCGCGAGGATCCGTACGCCGGCCGCGCGCAGGCCCTCGACGGCCTGCTCCACCGGGACGCCGACCGCGACCGGGAGGTGGAAGAGGGAGCCCACGGAGGCCCGTACGGACTTGGGGTTGTACAGGTCCACCGAAGCGTCGGTGAGCACCACCGCGTCGGCGCCGGCGGCGTCGGCGCAGCGCAGCACCGTACCGGCGTTGCCGGGGTCGCGGACGTGCGCGAGCACGGCGACGAGCCGGGGCCGGGCCGCCAGGATCTCCTCGAAGGGGGAGTCCAGGAAGTGGCAGACGCCGACCAGGCCCTGCGGGGTGACGGTCTGGGAGACCTCGGCGAGCACCTCGTCGGAGGCGTGGTGGACCCGGGCCCCGGCGGCCAGCGCGGCGGCGATGATCTCGGGGTGGCGCTCGGCGGCCTCGACGGTGGCGAACAGCTCGATCAGGGTCGAGGCCCCCTCCGCCCCGCGGTGCTCGACGGCCTCGCGGACCGCCTGCGGGCCTTCGGCGATGAACCGGCGCTCCTTGGTGCGGAAATTGCGCCGAGCCAGTCGCCGGGCGGCGGCCACCCGCGGGGATCGGGGGGAGATCAGCTCGTGGTGACCCAGGTCAGCCATGGTCTCTGCGGTTCTCTCTCGGGGGTCCGGGCGCACGGGGCGCGGACGGTGCGGCGGCGGGCGGTGCGGCGGGCGGTCCTGTGCGGTGCGCGGGCCGCCCCGGCCGGACGGGGAAAGCACTCGGACCCGCAGGCGCATCGCCTGCGGGTCCGAGGGTGCCGACCGCTCACGCGGCCGGCCAGGCCTTACGCAGCAGCCTTGGGGGCGTTGACGTCGGCCGGGAGGGCCTTCTGGGCGACCTCGACCAGCGCGGCGAACGCGTTGGCGTCGTTGACGGCCAGCTCGGCGAGGATCTTGCGGTCCACCTCGATGTTGGCGGCCTTCAGACCCTGGATGAGGCGGTTGTACGTCATGCCGTTCTGGCGGGCAGCGGCGTTGATGCGCTGGATCCACAGCTGACGGAAGTCGCCCTTGCGCTTCTTGCGGTCGTTGAAGTTGTAGACCAGCGAGTGGGTGACCTGCTCCTTGGCCTTGCGGTACAGGCGCGAACGCTGACCGCGGTAGCCGGAGGCCGCCTCGAGGATTGCCCGGCGCTTCTTGTGGGCGTTTACTGCCCGCTTGACGCGTGCCACTTTTTAACTCCTTGTAGCGGGGCCGCGGGTGTCTTCACACGGCCCGAATTCGATGGGATCCCGGTCCTGACGCTCATCCGCTCCCGGCGCGGGAGCGGAGAACGTCACTTGCCGAGAAGCTTCTTGATCTTCGCGGCGTCGCCCGGGGCCATCTCCGCGTTGCCGGTGAGGCGACGGGTGATGCGGGACGACTTGTGCTCGAGCAGGTGGCGCTTGCCGGCGCGCTCGCGGAGCACCTTGCCGGAGCCGGTGATCTTGAAGCGCTTCTTGGTCCCGCTGTGCGTCTTGTTCTTCGGCATAGCGCCGTTATCTCCTCGTCGGTGGCGCTCCCCCCGGTCCGGGTGCGGACCGGGTGACGGGAGCGTCATGTTGTGTCGGTGATTCGAGGCGGGCTGCCTCGGAATCAGGCCTCGGCGTTCGCCTCGTCGGCGGCGGCCTCGGTGACGTCGGCATCCTCGGCGCCCGCCTCGACTTCGGCGGTCTCCCCGGAGGGGGCCTCCTCGTCGGTGGCGGCCACACCCTGGCGCTCCGCCTTGCGGGCGGCCTGCGCCTCGCGGGCTTCGGCCATCGCCTCGGTCTTCTTCTTGTGCGGACCGAGGACCATGATCATGTTTCGGCCGTCCTGCTTCGGGTTCGACTCGATGAACCCGAGGTCCTCGACGTCCGAAGCCAGCCGCTGCAGCAGTCGGTAGCCGAGTTCCGGCCTGGACTGCTCGCGACCACGGAACATGATCGTGATCTTGACCTTGTCGCCCTGCTTGAGGAACCGAACGACGTGACCCTTCTTGGTGTCATAGTCGTGCGGGTCGATCTTCGGCCGGAGCTTCATTTCCTTGATGACCGTGTGCGCCTGGTTCTTGCGCGCCTCACGGGCCTTCATGGCCGACTCGTACTTGAACTTGCCGTAGTCCATGAGCTTGCAGACCGGCGGGCGTGCGGACGCCGCGACCTCGACCAGGTCGAGGTCGTACTCCTGCGCGAGCTCAAGCGCCTTGGCAAGCGGCACGATGCCGACCTGCTCGCCGCTGGGACCGACGAGTCGTACCTCGGGAACGCGAATCCGGTCGTTGATGCGGGGCTCGGTGCTGATGGATCCTCCTCGGTAGCACCACACGACTGCCTGGCAGGCAGCCGCTGACGTGTATTTCCGTCAGACCGACCGCGGCGGGGAGAATGAAAAAAGCCCCGCCGGGCACAGGCAGGGGCTCCAAAACGACCGGAGCACCGCCGCGTGCGAACCGCGGGGCGCAACTCGGGCAGCTTTCCATCGTCCGTACGGAACGATGGATACCGCCTGACCGGTGACCCGCCGCCCCGGAGGGTGGTCGGGTGGGAGAATCGGAGCCTCCACTTGTGGGCCGGGGACACAGGTCTCCGGCCGGTCGTAGCCCAATATAGCATTCCGCGCCAGAGCCGCTCACCCGGTGCTCCGGTCGGGCGTCCGCCGCGCCCGGCTTATCGTGTGGAGCATGACTGACGCGAGCCTCCCCGCCGACCACGCTGCCGACACCGCACCCGAATCGCCCGACTACGACGCCATGACCCGCGACATCGCGGACGTCCCGGCCGTCGAGGTGATCACCACGGTGGCCGTGCACCTGCTGAGCGCCGCGGCGGTCAACCTGGGCCTGGACAAGCCCGATTCCGAGCACAAGGACCTGGACGAGGCCCGCAAGCTGATCACCGCCCTGGCCGGCCTGGTCACCGCGAGCGCCACCGAGATCAGCTCCTTCCACGCGGCCCCGCTGCGCGACGGCCTGAAGTCGCTCCAGCTCGCCTTCCGCGAGGCCTCGCTCGTCCCGGACGAGCCGGGCCAGGGGCCGGGCGAGAAGTTCACCGGTCCCGTCTTCGGCTGAGCCGCCGCCGTACGGGAAAGGGGCGGGGCTCCGGGACGCGTTCCCGGAGCCCCGCCCCTTCGCCGTTCAGGCGGGCCGTTCAGCGGGTGAACAGCGGCTCGCCCGGCGGGGCCGGGGCGTCCGGCGGCAGCAGCGCCAGGTCCAGTCCGCGCACCAGCCGGGCCCGCAGGGTCGGGTCCGCCGCCAGCGCCTCGGCGACCCGGCGGGCCGCCGACTGCGCCCGGCCGGCGTCGGCCGGGACGATCGCGAGGGTGCCGTCGGAGTCGGCGCCGCCGGGACCGAGGTAGGCGCGCAGGACGGCTTCCTCCGCCGCGACGGCGGCCCGTACGGCCTCCCGTACGGCGGGGTCGGACAGCGGGTCGGCCCGGGTGCGGCCCTCGGCCAGCGCGAGCAGGGCGGAGCCGGTCAGCTGGTAGGTGACCGGGCCGGCCAGGTCCAGGACCACGGTGTCGGCCTTCTCGTGCGCGGCCGCCGCGAGCGCCTGGTGCAGCGGCACCGCCACCGGCCGGGCCGCCGGGTCCCACAGCGCGAGCGAGGCGGTGGAGGTGAAGGCGGGCAGCGCCCGCCGGTCGCCCGCGCGCAGCGTCGGGACGGCCATGTCGCTGGTCTTCTCCCGCTTCAGCCCCGTCTGCGGGTCGGTCTCCACCTCGCCGAGGACGGCGACGACGGGGACCAGCAGACGGGCGTCGCGCAGGGCCGCGAGCACCTCCGGCTCGCGCGTCCGGTCCTCGGACCACGCGGCCAGGGCGGCGCTCAGCCGGGGGTCGGCCGAGCCGTCGTCGTCGGAGAAACCCGGGTCGGGGATGTTCTTGTTCGCCATGTTCGCCACAGTGACCCGACCCTACTGTGCCGGGCGCGCAGGTGCCGTCAGGGGTGCCAGGCCCGGCTCCGCCCCCGGATGCCGCGCCGCGGCCGGCGCGCCAGTACGGCGGCCAGGAGGAGCAGCACCGCCCCGGCGGCCGCGGCCTCCGGGGCGCCGAGCCGGGCCCCGCGCTCGGGCGGCCGGACCGGCTCGGGCCCAGGGCCGAAGTAGGGCGCGCCTGCAGCGGCGGCCGCGGGGA
This sequence comes from Streptomyces sp. NPDC045967, assembly GCF_056430495.1. NCBI lineage: Bacteria > Bacillati > Actinomycetota > Actinomycetes > Kitasatosporales > Streptomycetaceae > Streptomyces > Streptomyces sp. NPDC045967. The sequence goes on from NZ_JBWKLE010000008.1 coordinate 225,397, forward strand.
CCGGCGGCTCCGGCCGCACGGCCCCGGCGACCTGGAGGGCGGCGGCGGGGTCCACCAGGCCGTGGCCGCGGGCGTCGTCGCGGCCCCCGGCCGGGCTGTCGGAGGCGGTGTCCTCCAGCAGCTTCTTGATCTGGGCCGGGGAGAGGTCCGGATGGGCGGCCTTGACGAGGGCGACGGCGCCGGAGACGAAGGCCGCCGCGGCGCTGGTGCCCCAGCCCTCGTAGTAGGAGCGGTCGGGGTCGGCGATGACCACGTCGACGCCGGGGGCGCTGACGGAGGAGTACCAGGTGCGGGTGGAGAACCCCGCCTTGCGGCCGCGCCGGTCGACGGCGGTGACGGCGATGACCCCCGGGTAGGCGGCCGGGTAGGAGAGGCGGTCGCCGCTCCCGCCGCCGTTGCCCGCGGAGGCGACGACGACCGCGCCCTTGCCGAGGGCGTACTGGACGGCCTCGTCCTCCCCCGCTTCGTGGTGGGCGGAGTCGCTGTCGTCACCGAGGGACAGGTTGATCACGTCGGCGCCGTGGTCGGCGGCCCAGCGGATGCCTTCGGCGAGGGCACCGCCCTTGCTGTCGCGGGCCTGGGCGCGGCCCGGGTCGCCCTCCTCCAGGATCACCCGCACGGGAAGGATCCTGGCCTGCGGGGCGAGGCCGAGGACGCCCTGGCCCCGGCCGGGGCCGTGGCCGTGCCCGGCGATGATGCCGGCCATGGCGGTGCCGTGGCGCGCCCACGAGCGGTCGCCGCGGCCGGCGCCCATGCCGATGAGGTCGGTCCCCTCCAGCACCTGTCCGGCGAGGTCGGGGTGGGAACCGTCCACCCCGGTGTCCAGGACGGCGACGGTGACGCCGTCGCCGCGGGTGGTGCCCCACGCCTCTTCGGCGCGCAGGGCCGTCAGGGCCCACTGGCGATCGCGGACGGTGTCGGCGGCGGCCGGGGCCGCGCCGCCGGCCGTCAGGGCGGTGGCGAGGGCCAGGGCGGCGGCGCCCCGGGCGAAGGCCGGGCGGGGCCTCATCGGGAGCCTTCCGGCGCGGGCGGGGCGGCGAGCAGCGCCACGCCGTTGCGGAGGCGGTCGGCGACGGCCTTGGCCTCGTGCCCGAGGCCCGCCTGGGCCACCGCGCCGGTGGCGTCCTTCTCCATCACGTCCTCGGCGGGGGCGGGCGCGTCCAGCGGACGGCCGTCGGCGAAGGCGGAGACGGTGTAGAGGACGACGGGAGCCCCGCCGATGACGGACGCGGTCCAGGCGGCGCGCTGGGAGTCGGCGAACCCGTAGCCGGGCGGGGCGGTGAACCGGCCGGTCAGGGCGGTCATCGCGGGCGCGCCGGCGGGGGTGAAGACCATGCCGGCGGTGATCAGGAAGCTGCGGGTGGCGTCGGTGTAGGTGGCTCGCAGGACCCGCGTGCAGCCGGTCTCGGCGAGCAGGCCCTGCCAGTCGGCGGCGAGGGCGGACGGGCAGTCGGCGTCCGGGGCGACCGCGATGCGGGTCCAGACCCGGTCGGAGCCGCCGGGCCCGGCCCCGGGGCCGGGGAGGACGGGAGGGAAGAGGGCGTCCACGGGCGCGGACCGCCACAGCGACCCGGCCTTGCGGTGGACGGCCTCGGCGGACAAGGGTCGCTGGGCCGCCCGGTGTTCGAGCCAGGTGTCGGCCGCCGCGCCCGCGACGAGTCCGCTGCCGAGGAGGGCGCACAGCACGGCGGCGGCGACGCGTCCGGTGCCGCGGCGCGGCGGTGCGGGGAGGGGCGGCGGGGCCGGGCCGGGCTCCGGGGGCGGGTCGCCCTCGCCCAGGACCGCGGTCCGCGGTGTCGTCGTGGTCATCCGGCGGCTCCGCCCCCCGCTTCCGTACGGCTGCCTGTCCGTACTCTACGGTCCTGCGGGCGCCCGGGGACCAGGCGGGCCCGCCCCGGACCCCTACCCATCGGTAGAGGCGTCTGGCAAGCTCCCGCCATGAACTCCCCCGCCGCCGACCGCGCCCGCTACGACCGGGCGACCGCGCACCTGGACGCGCCGCTGGCCGTCGTGGACCTGGAGGCGTTCGACGCGAACGCCGACGACCTCGTGCGCCGGGCCGGCGGGAAGCCCGTCCGCGTGGCCAGCAAGTCCGTCCGCTGCCGGGTGCTCCTGGAACGCGTCCTGGCCCGGCCGGGGTTCGCCGGGGTCATGTCCTACACCCTCGCCGAGTCGCTGTGGCTGGCCCGGTCCGGGTTCGAGGACGTGCTGCTCGCCTATCCGTCCGCCGACCGCGCCGGGTTCGCCGAGCTGGCGGGCGATCCGAAGCTGGCCGCGGCGGTCACGGTCATGGTGGACGACGTAGCCCAGCTGGAGCTCATCGACCGCTCCAGGGACGGCGGCCGGCAGGAGATCCGGGTCTGCCTGGAGCTGGACACCGCCCTGCGGATGTTCGGCGGGCGGATGCGGGTCGGGGCCCTCCGGTCGCCGCTGCGCGAGCCCGCCCAGCTGGCCGGGCTGGCCCGGGCCGTCGCCGCCCGGCCCGGCTTCCGGGTGGTGGGGCTGATGGCGTACGAGGGCCATGTGGCCGGGGTCGGGGACGCGGTGGCCGGGCGGCCGCTGCGGTCGCGGGCGATCCGCCTCATGCAGGGCGCGGCCCGCAAGGAGCTGGCGGCGCGGCGGGCGGAGGTGGTCCGGGCGGTGCGGGCGGTGGTCCCGGACCTGGAGTTCGTCAACGGCGGCGGCACGGGCAGCGTCGCGCAGACGGCCGCGGAGGACGCGGTGACCGAGATCGCTGCCGGGTCGGGCCTGTACGTTCCGCGTCTGTTCGACAACTACACCTCCTTCAGCGGCCGGCCGGCGGCCCTGTTCGCCCAGCCGGTGGTCCGCCGGCCCGGGGTGGGGGTGGTGACCGTGCTCGGGGGTGGTTATCCCGCCTCCGGCGCGCCCGGCCCGGACCGGCTGCCGGTCCCCTATCTGCCGCAGGGCCTGCGCTACGACCCGCAGGAGGGCGCGGGCGAGGTGCAGACCCCGCTGCTGGGCGCCCCGGCCGACGACCTGCTGATCGGCGACCGGGTCTGGTTCCGCCACGCGAAGGCGGGCGAGCTGTGCGAGCGGTTCGACACCCTGCACCTGGTGGAGGGGGACCGGGTGACGGCCGCCGCCCCGACGTACCGGGGCGAGGGCCGCACGTTCCTCTGAGTGCCGGCGGGCTACAGCGGGGTGACGTACGCGCCGGAGATGCCGCCGTCGACCAGGAAGTCGGTGGCGTTGACGAAGGAGGAGTCGTCGCTGGCGAGGAAGGCGACGGCGGCGGCGATCTCGGTGGGCTCGGCGAACCGGCCCAGCGGGATGTGCACGAGCCGGCGGGCGGCGCGTTCGGGGTCCTTGGCGAACAGCTCCTGCAGCAGCGGGGTGTTGACCGGCCCCGGGCAGAGCGCGTTGACGCGGATGCCCTCGCGGGCGAACTGCACGCCGAGCTCGCGGGACATGGCCAGCACGCCGCCCTTGGAGGCGGTGTAGGAGATCTGCGAGGTGGCGGCGCCCATCACGGCCACGAAGGAGGCGGTGTTGATGATGGAGCCGCGGCCCTGGCGCTGCATGTAGGGCAGGGCGGCCTTGCAGCAGAGGTAGACGGAGGTGAGGTTGACGTCCTGGACGCGCTTCCACGCCTCCAGGCCGGTGGTGAGGATCGAGTCGTCCTCCGGCGGGGAGATGCCGGCGTTGTTGAAGGCGATGTCGACGGAGCCGTAGGTCTCGAAGGCCGTCCTGAAGAGGGCCTCGACTTCCTCGGGGCTGGTGACGTCGACCTTCACGAAGGTGCCGCCGACCTCCTCGGCCGCGGCCTTGCCGGCCGTCTCGTCGATGTCGCCGCAGACGACGCGGGCGCCCTCGGAGGCCAGGCGGCGGGCGGTGGCGAGGCCGATGCCGCTGCCGGCTCCGGTGATGACGGCGGTACGGCCGACCAGGCGGCGGCAGACGGTCTCTTCGGTGCTCATGGGTTCAGGCCTCCGTGCTGATGAAGACGTTCTTGGTCTCGGTGAAAGCGGTGAGGGCGTCGGGTCCGAGCTCCCGGCCGAGGCCGGACTGCTTGTAACCGCCGAAGGGGGTCCAGTAGCGGACGCTGCTGTGGGAGTTGACGGACAGGTTGCCGGCGGCGACGGCGCGCGAGACGCGCAGGGCGCGGCCGATGTCGCGGGTCCACAGGGAGCCGGAGAGGCCGTACTCGGTCGCGTTGGCCAGGCGTACGGCGTCCTCCTCGTCCTCGAAGGGCAGGACGACGGCGACGGGGCCGAAGACCTCCTCGGCGGCGACGGGGGCGGTGGGCGCGACGTCCGTGACGAGGGTCGGCGGATACCAGAAGCCGGGGCCCTCGGGGGCCTTGCCCCGCACGGCGGTGAGGTCGGCGGTGACGTAGGACCGGACGCGCTCCAGCTGGGTGCGGGAGATGAGCGGGCCCATCTGGGTCCGCTCGTCGAGGGGGTCGCCGACGGCCACGGATTCGACGGCGGGGATGACGAGCTCCAGGAACCGGTCGAGGACGGAGCGCTGGACGAGGATCCGGGTACGGGCGCAGCAGTCCTGCCCGCTGTTGTCGAGGAAGGCCATGGGGGCGGCGGCCGCGGCGGCTTCGAGGTCGGCGTCGGCGAAGACGATGTTGGGGCTCTTACCGCCCAGTTCGAGGGTGACGCGCTTCACCCGGTCGGCGCACTTGGCCATGATCTGCTTGCCGGTGCGGGTGGAGCCGGTGAACACGATCTTGGCGACGCCGGGGTGCTCGACCAGTGCGTCGCCCGCGACCGCGCCGTAGCCGGGGAGCACCTGGAAGAGGTGCTCGGGGAGCCCGGCTTCGAGGGCGAGTTCGGCGAGGCGCAAGGCGGTGAGCGGGGTGGTCTCGGCGGGTTTGAGGATGACGGCGTTGCCCGCGGCGAGGGCGGGGGCCAGGCCCCAGGCGGCGATCGGCATGGGGAAGTTCCAGGGGGCGATCACGCCGATGACGCCGAGGGGTTCCAGGAAGGTGACGTCGATGCCGCCGGCGACGGGGATCTGGCGGCCGGAGAGCCGTTCCACTCCCCCGGCGGCGAATTCCAGCAGGTCGCGCACGTTGCCGGCTTCCCAGCGGGCGTTGCCGATGGTGTGCCCGGCTTCGCGGACCTCCAGCCGGGCCAGTTCCTCGAGGTGGCCGTCGACGGCGGCGGCGAAGCGGCGCAGGAGGCGGGCCCGGTCGGCGGGGGCGGCCGCCGCCCAGCCGCGCTGGGCCGCGGCGGCTCGGGCGACGGCCGCGTCGACGTCGTCCCGTGTGGCGGCCGGGACGATGGCGACGATCTCCTCGGTGGCCGGGTTCAGCACTTCGAGGGGGAGGGGGACCAGCACATCGGACACGTGGTGCCTCGCAGACGTTCGGTCGGTTCGGTGGGTCACAGGCGTTCGAAGGAGCGGCGCAGCTCCCAGTCGGTCACCGCGGAGTCGTACGCGTCGAGTTCCACGCGGGCCATGTTGCGGTAGTGGGCGACGACCTCGGGGCCGAAGGCGGCCTTGGCGATCTCGCTGTTCTCCCACAGCTCGGCGGCCTCGCGCAGGGTCGTGGGCACATGCGCGTAGTCGGCGGTGTAGGCGTTGCCGGTGCACACCTCGGGCAGTTCGAGGCGGTTCTCGATGCCGTGGAGGCCGGCCGCGACCAGGCCCGCGACGGCGAGGTAGGGGTTGACGTCGCCGCCGGGCAGGCGGTTTTCGAAGCGCAGGGAGCGGCCGTGGCCGACGACCCGGAGCGCGCAGGTCCGGTTGTCGACGCCCCAGGCGACGGCGGTCGGCGCGAAGGATCCCGGCCGGAAGCGCTTGTAGGAGTTGATGTTGGGGGCGTAGAGAAGGGAGAAGTCGCGCAGCGCGGCGAGCTGGCCGGCCAGGAAGTGGCGCATGACCGGGGACATGCCGGGTCCCCGCTCGTCGCCGTCCCCGTCGGGGGCGGCCATCGCGTTGCGTCCGTCGGCGTCGGCCAGGGAGAGGTGGATGTGGCAGGAGTTGCCCTCCCGCTCGTCGTACTTGGCCATGAAGGTGAGCGACACGCCCTCCTGGGCGGCGATCTCCTTCGCCCCGGTCTTGTAGACGGCGTGCTGGTCGCAGGTGGTCAGCGCCTCGTCGTAGCGGAAGGCGATCTCGTGCTGGCCGAGGTTGCACTCTCCCTTCGCCGACTCCACGGTCAGGCCCGCGTCCCGCATCTCGTTGCGGATGCGGCGCAGCAGGGGTTCGATGCGGCCGGTTCCGAGGACGGAGTAGTCGATGTTGTACTGGTTGGCGGGGGTCAGGCCGCGGTAACCCGCGTTCCATGCCTGTTCGTAGGTGTCCTGGAAGACCATGAACTCCAGTTCGGTGCCGACCATCGCGGTGTGGCCGTGCTCGGCCAGCCGCTCGAGCTGGCGGCGCAGGATCTGCCGCGGGGCGGCCACGACGGGCGTCCCGTCGTTCCAGGCGAGGTCGGCGAGGAGGAGGGCGCTGCCGGGGTTCCAGGGGATCCGGCGCAGGGTGGCGGGGTCGGGGTGCATGGCGAAGTCGCCGTATCCCCGGTCCCAGGAGGACATCTCGTACCCGTCGACGGTGTTCATCTCGGTGTCGACGGCGAGGAGGTAGTTGCAGCCCTCGGTGCCGTGGGCGAGGACCTCGTCGAGGAAGAACTGTGCGGCGAACCGCTTGCCCTGGAGGCGCCCCTGCATGTCGGGGAAGGCCAGGACGACTGTGTCGATCTCGCCGGCGGCCACCAGGGAGCGGAGCTCCTCGGTCGCCAGCGGCGGCTTGCGGTCTACCACGGGATTCTCTCCTTCGGTGAGCCGAGGACGCCTAAGGTATTGAAAAGAACCATTGCTTGGGAAGGGGTGGGGCCGGATGGGCGACACGGCGAGCGGGGACGGCGCGATCGCGCGGCTGAACCCCGTGCTGCGGCAGGTGCGCGCGGGCAACGGTTTCGAGGAGGCGCTGGAGCAGATCCTCCAGGTCGTCCGACTGGGCCTGGTGCCGGGCGGCGAACGGCTGCCGCCCGAGCGCGAGCTGGCCGAGCGGATGGGGATCAGCCGGGTCACCCTGCGCGAGGTGCTGAAGGTCCTGCAGGACCAGGGGCTGGTGGAGGCGCGCCGCGGCCGGTACGGCGGAACCTTCGTGCTGCACCGCCCGGACCCCCCGGCGGGCGGCGCCGAGGAGGAGCTGCGCCGGCGCGTCGCGGGCGTGGACATCGAGGACGCCCTGCGGTTCCGCGAGGTCCTGGAGGTGGGGGCGGCCGGGCTGTGCGCCGCGCAGGGGCTGGCCGAGGCGGACGTCGAACGGCTGCTCGCCGCCCTGACCGCCACCCACGACGCCCCGCTGGCCGACTACCGGCGCCAGGACACCCTCTTCCACCTGACCCTGTGCGAACTGGCCGGGTCCGCCACGCTGACGGCGCAGTACGCCGCCGTCCGGGCCACGGTCAACGAACTGCTGGACTGCATTCCGCTGCTGGTGCGCAATCTGGAGCACTCGCAGCAGCAGCACACCGCCCTGGTGGAGGCGGTGCTGGAGCGGGACGCGGACGGGGCCCGCGCGGTGATGCGCGAGCACTGCTGCGGCACGGCGGCACTGCTGCGCGGCTTCCTGGCATGAACCCGCGGGCTCCGGGGGAGGCTCCTCCGGCGCCTGTCCGGTGCACGGCCCTTGCGCTTCCCCCCGCCCTACGGCAAAGGTACGCCCCACAACCATTGCCCCGAGGCAGGAGCGCACGATGGCCGACGACATCGAGGCACGGCTGAGCGCCGTCCCCGCACCCACCCCGTCCGGCGAGGGCGGCGGCAGCCACGACGACTACCTCGAGCGGCGCACGCTGCGCCGGGGCAGCGCCGGCTGGTTGCTGCTGATGGGCCTCGGTGTGGCGTACGTGGTCTCGGGCGACTTCTCCGGCTGGAACGTGGGCCTCGACAAGGGCGGCTTCGGCGGCCTCGCCATCGCCACCGTCCTGATGGGGACCATGTACGCCTGCCTGGTCTTCTCCCTGGCGGAGCTCTCCACCATCCTGCCCACCGCGGGCGGCGGTTACGGCTTCGCCCGCCGCGCGCTCGGCCCCTGGGGCGGCTTCCTCACCGGCACCGCCATCCTCATCGAGTACATCCTGGCCCCGGCCGCGATCGTCATCTTCATCGGCGACTACGTGGAGTCCCTCGGCCTGTTCGGCCTCACCTCCGGCTGGCCCGTCTACCTCGCCTGCTTCGCGGTCTTCATCGGGGTCCACCTCTGGGGCGTCGGCGAGGCGCTGCGCTTCAGCCTGGTCGTCACCGCCATCGCCGTCGCCGCACTGCTGGTCTTCGCGGTGGGCGCCTTCACCGAGTTCGACGCCTCCGGCCTCGACGACATCCCGGTGGACGCGGACGCCTTCGGTGCGAGCTCCTGGCTGCCGCTCGGCCTGCTCGGCATCTGGGCCGCGTTCCCGTTCGGCATGTGGTTCTTCCTGGGCGTGGAGGGCGTGCCGCTGGCCGCGGAGGAGGCCAAGGACCCGGTCCGCTCGATGCCGAGGGCGCTGGCCGTCTCCATGGGCGTCCTGGCGCTGCTGGCCCTGATCACCTTCTTCGCGGCGACCGGCGCGCGGGGCGCGGACGCGATCAGGTCCGCGGGCAACCCGCTGGTCGTCGCGCTGGAGGGGGACGGCGGCCCGACCGCGCTGAGCCGCTTCGTGAACTACGCGGGCCTGGCGGGCCTCGTGGCCTCCTTCTTCTCCCTCATCTACGCGGGCTCCCGCCAGCTCTTCGCCCTCTCCCGGGCCGGCTACCTCCCCCGGTTCCTCTCGCTCACCTCGCAGCGCAAGGCTCCGTACCTGGGCCTGCTCATCCCCGGCGCAATCGGCTTCCTCCTCGCCGCGGCCACCGGAAACGGCGCCCGCATGCTCAACATCGCGGTGTTCGGCGCGACCATCTCCTACGCCCTGATGGCCCTCTCGCACATCGTGCTGCGCCGCCGGGAGCCGGACCTCCAGCGGCCCTACCGCACCCCGGGCGGCGTCCTGACCTCTTCGGTGGCCTTCGTACTCGCCCTGTCGGCCCTGGTCGCCACCTTCCTGGTGGACCGGGACGCCGCATTCATCGCGTTGGCCGTGTACGCGGTCGCCCTGGCCTACTTCGCCCTCTACAGTCGGCACCACCTCGTGGCCTCGGCACCCGAGGAGGAGTTCGCGGCGCTGGCGCGGGCCGAGGCGGAACTGTCCCGCGACTGACTCCTGCCCCCGCACCGCCCGGCCGGCCCCCCGTACCGCCCCGCACCGCCCGGTCCGCCCCGACCCGCCCCCGTCCCACCCGCACCGCGCCCCTCCGGAGGTAGAGCCGTGCCACGGCCGCTCATCGGCATCACCACCTACGTCGAGCAATCCACCCGCTACGGCGTGTGGGACCTCTCGACCTCCCTGGTCCCCTCGGGGTATTACGAACTCGTCCAGGCGGCGGGCGGCGCGGCCGTGCTGCTGCCGCCGGACGAACCGGACGCGGCGGCGGAGGTGCTGGGCCGGGTGGACGCACTGGTCGTCGCGGGCGGTCCGGACGTGGACCCGGTGCACTACGGGGCTCCGCGCGACTCCCGTACGGGCGCGCCCGCGACCGTCCGCGACCACTGGGAGCTGGCCCTGCTCGCCGCCGCCCTGGAGGCGGACGTGCCGGTGCTCGGGATCTGCCGGGGGATGCAGGCGCTGAACGTGGCCCTCGGCGGCACGCTGGTCCAGCACATCGACGGCCACTTCGACATCCAGGGCCAGATGTCCTGGCACCCGGTCCGCCCGGTCCCCGGCACCCGGTACGCGGCCTTGGTCCCGGAGGAGGCCCGGGTCCCGACCTACCACCACCAGGCCGTCGCACGGCTGGGCCGCGGCCTGGTCGCCTCCGCGCACGCGGTCGACGGCACGGTGGAGGCGATCGAACTGCCCGACCCCGAACGGTGGGTCCTGGGCGTCCAGTGGCATCCGGAGCGGGACGGGGACACCCGGGTGATGGCCTCCCTGGTCGAGGCCGCCACCGCGCGCAGTGCGGTCCCGGTGGCCTGATCGGCGTCCGGCCCCCGCTCGAGCACCGCCGCATCGCTCCGCCCTCGCCCGATCGGCCCGGAGCGGGCGGACCTCACGGCCGGCGGCGGGTCAGCGAGAGCAGGTCGCGGGCCGGCCCCGCCGGGCGGGCGCCCGCCGGCCAGACCGCCCGCAGGGCCCGTCCCAGCGCGGCGCCGGCCACCGGCACCTCCACCAGCCGCCGCGCCGCCAGCTCGTCCCCCAGCGCCAGCTCCGACAGCACGCACGGCCCGGCCCCGCTGAGCGCCGCCGCCTTGACGGCGGTGGTCGACGCCAGCTCCAGCAGCGGGGCGGCCAGCCCCCCGCGCCCCGCCAGTGCCGCGTCCAGCACCTGCCGCGTGCCCGACCCCCGCTCCCGCAGGATCAGCGGGGCCGCCGCCAGCTCCGCCACCTCCACCCCCTTCGTGCGGCGCGCCCAGGCGTGCCCCGGTGCCACCGCCACCACCAGCCGGTCCTGCGCGATCACCGCGGAGTCCAGCCCCTCGGGGACGGTCAGCCCCTCCACGAAGCCGACGTCCGCCTCGTGGTTCAGGACCCGCTCCGCCACGTCCGCCGAATTGCCCGCGTGCAGCGACACCGCCGTGTCCGGCCGCTGCCCGCGCAGCGCGATCAGCCACCCGGGCAGCAGGTACTCCGCGATCGTCATGCTGGCCGCCACGCGCAACCGCGAGTCCCGCCGCCCGCGCAGCGCCTGCGCCCCCGCGTCGAAGGCCTCCGCCGCCTCCACGACCTGCCGGGCCCAGTCGGTCACCAGCGCGCCCTCCGCCGTCAGCGTCGACCCCCGCGGCGAACGGTCCACCAGCGCCACCCCGAGCCGCGCCTCCATCGCCCGGATCCTGCTGCTCGCCGCGGGCTGGGTGATCCCCAGCCGCCGGGCGGCGCCGCTGAGGCTCCCCACCCGCGCCACGGCGAGCAGCAGTTCCAGCGCCCCCAGGTCCGGCACCCGGTGCGCCAGCGGCACCCGCTCCTCATTAGCCATAACATCAGTTTATGGCCTTATAGACAGGTGGCCTCTGCCGTTCGGCCCCTACCGGCAGGACGCTGGACCCATGGCCACCACCCTCGTGCGACCCCGCACCCCTTCCGCCCCCGCGCCCACCGCCCACAAGGCGCCGGCGCTGCGGCACCTCGGCCCCAACTGGTACGCCTGCGTCATGGGCACCGCCATCATCGCCAACGCCGGCGCGGCCCTGCCCCACCAGCTCCCCGGCCAGCGCGTGGCCTGCCAGCTCGCCTGGGCGCTGTCCGCGGTCATGCTCGCCGTGCTGCTCACCGCCCGCGCCGGCCACTGGCTCCACCACCCCGACCAGGCCCGCGCCCACCTCCTGGACCCCGCCGTCGCCCCCTTCTACGGCTGCCTCGCGATGGCTCTGCTGGCCGTCGGCTGCGGCACGCTCCTCGTCGGCAAGGACCTCATCGGGACCGGCGCCGCCGTCGCCGTGGACGCCGTGCTCTTCACCGCCGGCACCGCCGTCGGCCTGCTCGCGGCGGTGGCCGTGCCCTACCTGATGGTGGTCCGGCACAAGGTCGAGCCCCGGCAGGCCACCCCCGTCTGGTTGCTCCCGCTGGTCGCCCCGATGGTCTCGGCCGCCGTCGGCCCCCTGCTGATCCCCCATCTGCCCGCCGGCCAGCCCCGCGAGGCCCTGCTGCTGGCCTGCTACGCGATGTTCGGCATCAGCCTGCTGGCCACGCTGCTGATGCTGCCCCTGGTCTTCGGCCGGCTGCTCGTGGGCGGCCCCCTCCCCCTGCTCCTGACCCCCACGCTGTTCCTGGTCCTCGGCCCCCTCGGGCAGTCCACCACCGCCGTGAACCAGCTCGCCGACATGGCCCCGCAGTCGATCGGCGCCCCCTACGCCGACGCCCTCGGCGCCTTCGCGGTCGTCTACGGAGTCCCCGTGATGGGCTTCGCCCTGCTGTGGCTGGCCCTCGCCGCGGCCCTGCTGGTCCGGGCCGCCCGCGACGGCATGGGCTTCGCGATGACCTGGTGGGCGCTGACCTTCCCCGTCGGCACCTGCGTCACCGGCGCGGCCGGCCTGGCCCGGCACACCGGCCTGAGCGCCTTCGCGTGGCTCGCCGCGGTCCTCTTCCTCGCCCTGCTGACCGCCTGGCTGCTCGCCGCCGCCCACACCCTGCGCGGCCTGTCCACCGGCCGCCTCCTGCCCGCCGCCTAGCGGGCGGGCCGCCGCCTAGCGGGCGACGCGCGCCTGCCGCAGCGCCCCGGCCAGCACGGCCGGGGCCTCGGCGAGCGAGGGCCCGTACCAGGTGAGGTGGCGGCCGCTGACCAGCGCGGCGGGCAGGCCGGGGAACGCCTCCGGGCCGTCCTGCGCGGTGAAGCGGTACGGCTCGTCCGGGAGCACCGCCAGATCGCAGCCCGCCGCCGCGAGCTCCTCCACCGGGATCCTGGGATACCGCTCGGGGTGCCCCGCGTAGACGTTGCGCACGCCCAGCCGGGCGAGCAGGTCGCCCGCGAAGGTGTCCCGGCCGAGCACCATCCACGGCCGCCGCCACACCGGCACGAAGGCCGTCCGTTCGGCGGCCGGCTCCACCCGGGCCCACGCGGCCTCGGCGTCCGCCAGCCAGCCGGGCCTGGCCAGCCCCAGCACCCCGACCAGCAGCCGGTCCAGTTCCCGCAGGGCCTGCGCCAGGTCGCGCACCTCGGTGACGAGCACCGGGAGTCCGGCCGCCCGCAGCGCCGCCAGGTCCACGGCGCGGTTCTCCTCCTCGTTGGCGATCACCAGGTCCGGGCGCAGCGCAGCGATGGCGCGTACGTCGGGGTTCTTCGTCCCTCCGACGCGCGCCGCGCCCCCCAGGTCCGCGGGGTGCGTGCACCAGTCGGTGACCCCGACCAGCAGGCCGGGCGCGCTGACGGCCACCGCCTCGGTCAGGGACGGCACCAGCGAGACGATCCGGCGCACGGCGCTCAGTGCTCCGGGGACGGCGGCTCGGAGGTCGCGTGGATGTGCTCGCCCACCGCCACGACCAGGATCCGGGTGTCCTCGGTGACGGCCCGCCAGCGATGGCGTACGCCTCCCGACAGGAACAGCGCGTCGCCGCTCTCCAGCCGGTAGGCCCGCCCTTCCGCCTCCACCTGGCAGGCGCCCGCGACCACGTACATCAGCTCGTCGTTGCGGTGCTGGTACTCGCGCCCCGCGTCCTGGTCCCCGGTGAACTCCAGGGCGTGCAGCTGGTGGTGCCCGCGGACGAGGGGCCGCACGCCCGGCACCGGCGTGAGCCCGGAGGCGTCACCGGCCCGTACGAGGTCCACCGTGCGCGCGGTGTCGGACGCGGCGAGCAGCTCCACGGCCGTGGTCTCCAGCGCGTCGGCGACCCTCTCCAGGGACCGCATGCTGGGCCGGGCCCGCTCGTTCTCTATCTGGCTCAGGAACGGGACCGACAGCCCGCTGCGCGCCGACACGGCGGCCAGGGTCAGGTGGAGGGCGCGGCGCCGCTTGCGCACGGCCACGCCCACCCGGAGCGGCTCCTTGCCGTCCTTTTCCTTGTCCTTGTCGCTGCCCGTGCCCTTGGGGCGTTCGTCGTCCAGGCCGTCCGTGCCGTCCCTGTCGTTCATGTCGGGGCTGCCCTCCCCTTGTCCGTCGCACATCGGTGTGCTGTAAGCACCTTACGCAGCATCCGCCCCACGTTTCGCGTGCACGGCTGTTCCCGTACGGGAGCGCTCACGGTCCGTGGCCGCCCGGGCGGCTCCCGGGCGGCGTTGCGGCATCATCGTCTGCGTGACGACACGACGCCTGATGCTCCTGGACACCGCCTCCCTCTACTACCGGGCCTACTTCGGTGTGCCGGACTCCGTGAAGGCCCCCGACGGCACTCCGGTCAACGCCGTGCGCGGCCTGCTCGACTTCATCGGCCGGCTGGTCCAGGACCACCGCCCGGACGACCTCGTGGCCTGCATGGACGCCGACTGGCGGCCGCACTGGCGGGTGGAGCTGATCCCCTCCTACAAGGCCCACCGGGTCGCCGTGGAGACCCCGGCGGGACCGGACGTGGAGGAGACGCCCGACACGCTGGCCCCGCAGGTCCCGATCATCGAGGCGGCGCTGGACGCCTTCGGCATCGCCCGGGTCGGCGTGGCCGGTTACGAGGCGGACGACGTGATCGGCACCCTCACCGCCCGCGCGACGGGCCCGGTGGACATCGTCACCGGCGACCGGGACCTGTACCAGCTGGTGGACGACGCCCGGGGGCGGCGGGTCCTCTACCCCCTCAAGGGCGTCGGCAGCCTGCAGGTGACGGACGAGGCGTGGCTGCGCGAGAAGTACGGGGTGGACGGTCCCGGGTACGCGGACCTGGCCCTGCTGCGCGGGGACCCGAGCGACGGCCTGCCGGGCGTTCCGGGCATCGGCGAGAAGACGGCGGCGAAGCTGCTCGACGCCTACGGCTCGCTCGCCGGGATCATCGCGGCGGTCGACGACCCGAAGTCGAAGCTGACCCCCGCCCAGCGCAAGCGCCTGGACGAATCCCGCCCCTATCTGGCCGTGGCCCCGAAGGTGGTCCAGGTGGCCTCCGACGTCCCGCTGCCGCCGTTCGACCCTGCCCTGCCGGCCGCCCCGGCCCAGCCCGAGCTCGTCGACGCCCTCGCCCGTCGGTGGGGTCTGGGTGGAGCCGTGTCGCGTCTCAGCAGCGCGCTCCGGCCATGAGATGCTAACTTAGGTAATCCTAAGCTTGGTTCTGGGGAGTCAGGGGAGACACCGTGGCAGAAGGACGCGCCCGTTCCGTCGGCACCGCCGTCGTCGTACGCACCGAGCGGCTCACGCCGCACATGGTGCGCCTGGTTCTGGGCGGTGACGGACTGGCCGGGTTCGGCGCGGGCGAGTTCACCGACCACTACGTCAAGATCCTCTTCCCGCCGCAGGGCGTCCGGTACCCCGAGCCGTGGGACCTGGAGCGGATCCGCGCCCACTTCCCGCGGACGCAGTGGCCGAGACAGCGCGCGTACACCGTCCGGCGGTGGGACGCGGCCCGCCGGGAGCTGACGCTCGACTTCGTCGTCCACGGGGACGAGGGCCTGGCCGGGCCCTGGGCCGCGCGCGTCCAGCCCGGCGAGGTCGTCCGGTTCCTCGGCCCGGGCGGCGCCTACGCCCCCGACCCGACGGCCGGCTGGCACCTGCTGGTCGGCGACGAGAGCGCGCTGCCGGCGATCGCGGCGGCGATGGAGCGGATGCCGGCGGGTGCGCGGGTGCACGCCTTCGTGGAGGTCGACGGCCCGTCGGCGGAGCAGAGGATCACCACCCCGGACGGCATCGCCCCGGTCTGGCTGCACCGCGGCGAGCGGCCGATCGGCGAGGCGCTGGTCGAGGCGGTCACGGCGCTGGAGTTCCCCTCCACGGACGTCTGCGCCTTCGTGCACGGCGAGGCGGGTTTCGTGAAGGACCTGCGCCGCCACCTCCGGCTGGAACGCGGCATCGCCCGCGAACGCCTCTCGATCTCCGGCTACTGGCGCCTGGGCGAGACGGACGAGGGCTGGCGCGCGATCAAGCGCGACTGGAACGCGGCGGTGGAAGCCGAACAGGACCACGCAACCGCCGCCTAGCCGCCTGCGGCGAAGCCCGGGTACGCAGGCACCAGCCCCAGCGCCCGGGCCGGATCCCCGGCAGCGCCCCCGAACCCCCATCAGCCCCGCCGGCGTTTGAGGCGCGGGGTCCGGGCCGGAGCCCCGGCAACGGCGCCGCACCCGACCACCACGCGCCGACAGATCACGCACAGCACCGAGCCCCATCCAGCCCCGCCGGCGTTTGAGGCGCGGGGTCCGGGGCGGAGTCCCGGCAGCACCCCCGAGCCACATCCAGCCCGGGCCGACGGCTGAGACGCGGGGCCCCCGCTGCGGCGCCGCCACCCCGCGCGGATCCCCGGCCCCGGCGGGACAATGAGCCCATGCACATGCTCCGCGCAGCGGTCACGGCCGGGGCAGCCGTCCTGCTGGTCACCGCAGGGACGACGGCCCCCAGCCCACCCCCCGCCCCGAAGCCCGCGCTCAGCGACGCGGCCGTGGCGAAGGCGGTGGCCCGCCTCGACGGCACGGTCCGGGAGATGATGCGCCGCACCGGCGTCCCCGGCGTCTCGGTGGCCGTCGTCCACGACGACGAGGTCGTCCACCTCCAGGGCTTCGGCGTCCGCCGTACCGGCGAGAGCGCCGCCGTCAGCCCCGACACCGTCTTCCAGATCGCCTCCCTCTCCAAGCCGGTGTCCTCCACCGTCGTGGCCGGCACCCTCACCGACCCCGACCAGTGGGACCGCCACACCACCCTCCCCGGTTTCTCCCTCAAGGACCCCTGGGTCACCGGCCACGTCACCACCGCCGACCTGTTCTCCCACCGCAGCGGCCTGCCCGACCACGCCGGCGACCTCCTCGAGGACCTCGGCTACGACCGGACCTACATCCTCGACCACCTGCGCCTGGCCCCGCTGTCCCCGTTCCGCGCGAGCTACGCGTACACCAACTTCGGTCTGACCGCCGCCGCCGAGGCCATCGCCCGCGCCAAGGCGACCACCTGGCAGAAGCTCAGCGCCGACACCCTGTTCAGGCCCGCCGGCATGACGCACACCAGCACCGAGTTCTCCGCGTTCGTCAACTCCCCCGACCACGCCGCGACCCACGTCAAGGCCCCCGACGGGGCCTGGAGCCCGCGCTTCGTGCGCAACCCCGACGCGCAGGCCCCGGCCGGCGGCGTCAGTTCCACCGCGCGCGACATGTCCCGCTGGCTGCGCCTGCAGCTCGCCGGCGGCACCCTGGACGGGAAGCGGATCATCCCCGCCGACACCCTGGCCCGCACCCACGTCCCCCACGTCGTCTCGCAGCCGCCGGCCGGCGCCACCGCCCGCACCGGCTTCTACGGCCTCGGCTGGAACGTCTCCTACGACGACGCTGGCCGGTTGCGCCTGAGCCACTCCGGGGCCTTCGAGCTGGGTGCCAACACCAACGTCACCATGCTCCCGCTGGAGCGCCTGGGCATCGTCGTCCTGACCAACGGCGCCCCCGTCGGACTGGCCGACGCCGTCGCCCTGGACTTCTTCGACTTCGCCGAGCACGGCAAGGCCACCGCCGACTGGCTGGGTCTGGCCGGCTCCCTCTACGAGCAGATGGAGCAGGCGGGCCGCTCCCCCACCGACTACGCCTCGCCGCCCGCCTCCGCCCGGCCGGCCCAGGACAGCGCCGCGTACACCGGCAGCTACGTCAGCCCCTACTACGGCAAGGCCACCGTCACCGCCGACGACACCGGCGCGCTGACCCTGGCCCTCGGGCCGAAGCCGCTGCGGTTCCCCCTGACCCACTACGACGGCGACACCTTCAGCTTCGAGACCACCGGCGAGAACGCGGTCGGCCGCACCGGGGTGACCTTCGCCGACGGCACGCTCCGCGTCGAGTACCTCGACGCCGACCACCTGGGCACCTTCACCGAGCAGTAGCGTGTCGGCATAGCCTTGTCTCCGATGAGACGCCGAACCCCGCCGCCCCCCTCCCCCCTCCCCCAGCGCGCCGGCATCGACCCGGTCCGACTGCGCCTGCCCCCCGATCCGGACGGGACCTGGCCCGATCTCGGCAGCTACCTCGCCGCGCACTACGCGGGCGGCCCGGGCGCCGGGGCGGTGGCCCGGCTGCTGGAGGCGGGCCGGGTGCTGGGGCCCGGCGGCCGGGTCCTGCACGCGCGCGACCCGTACGAGCCGGGCGGCCACCTGTGGTTCCACCGCGACCTTCCCGTGGAGGCGCCCGTCCCGTTCCCGATCCGCGTCGTGTACCGCGACGCGCACCTCCTGGTCGCGGACAAGCCGCACTTCCTCGCGACCACCCCGCGCGGCAGCCACGTCACCCAGACCGCCCTCGCCCGGCTCCGTGCGGAACTGGACCTGCCGGCCCTGAGCCCGGCGCACCGGCTGGACCGGCTGACGGCGGGGCTGGTGCTCTTCAGCGTCCGGCCCGAGGACCGCGGGGCGTACCAGCTCCTGTTCCAGCAGCGCCGGGTCCGCAAGGAGTACGAGGCGCTGGCACCGCACGACCCGGCGCTCTCCCTACCGCGCACGGTCCGCAGCCGCATCGAGAAGGCCCGCGGGGTCATCGCGGCGGTGGAGGTGCCGGGCGCGGAACCCAACGCGGAGAGCCGGGTGGAACTGACCGGGACCCGGGACACGGTGGGCCGCTACCGGCTGACCCCGCACACGGGCCGCACCCACCAGCTGCGCGTGCACATGAACAGCCTCGGGGTGCCCATCCTGGGCGACCCGGTCTACCCGCAGGTCACCGACCCCGCCCCGGACGACTACCGGCGCCCGCTGCAACTCCTCGCCCGGGCCTTGGAGTTCACCGACCCGGTCACCGGCATCAGCCACCGCTTCGAGAGCGACCGCACCCTGCGGGCCTGGGAGGACCCCGCCGCCTGGGAGGCGGGGTCCTGATCCACGGCCCGGCGCCGGCTAGCCGACGGAGCTGTAGGCCACCACGCCCCGCAGCAGTGCGTCGACGGCCTTGCGGGCGTTGCGGGCCACGGTGCTCCCGCTGTCGCCGGAGGCCGACGGCGCCGCGGCGGCGACCTGCCCCAGCACGTCGATGACCTGCTTGCACCAGCGCACGAAGTCGCCGGCCGGCATCTCCGCCTCGCGCAGCACCTCGTCCAGGCTCTTGTCGGAGGCCCACTGGTAGGCCGCCCAGGCGAACCCGAGGTCCGGCTCGCGCTGGCCCACGCCCTCCGCCTGGTTGATGCGGTGCTCCTCCTCCAGGGCGTCGAGCCGACCCCAGATGCGGACCATCTCGCCGAGCGCGGCCTTCGCCGCGCCGCCGGGCACCTTCGGCGCGACCGCGTCGTCGGACTGCCGCGCCTCGAAGACCAGCGCCGAGACGCAGGCGGCCAGTTCGGCCGGGCTCAGGCCCTCCCAGATACCGGCGCGCAGGCACTCGGAGGCCAGCAGGTCCAGCTCGCCGTAGAGCCGGGCGAGCCGCCTGCCGTGCACGGTGACCTCGTCCTCGCGCAGGTAGTCCAGCTCGGTCAGCAGGGCGTGGATCCGGTCGAAGGTGCGGGCGATGGTGTTGGTCCGCCCCTCGATCCGCCGCTCCAGCGCTTGCGTGTCCCGCTTGAGCCGGTGGTAGCGCTCCGCCCAGCGGGCGTGGTCCTCGCGCTCGTCGCAGCCGTGGCAGGGGTGCGCCCGCAGCTCCGCCCGCAGCCGGGCGATCTCGCGGTCGTCGGCCGCAGCGGCCCGGCCGCGCCCACGCTTCTCCGGCGTGATGTGCCCGGCCTTGGCCCGCAGTTGGGAGGCCAGGTCCCGACGGGACTGCGGAGAGCGGGCGTTGAACGTCTTGGGGATGCGCATCCGGTCGAGGGCCTCCACCGGCACCGGGAAGTCGATCGCGGCGAGCCGCTTGACCTGCCGCTCGGCGGTGAGCACCAGCGGGCGCGGGCCCTCGGCGTACTCGTACCCGCGGTGCCCGTGGACGCGCCCGGCCGGCACACCGGGGTCCAGGACCAGCGCGAGCCCGGCGAACTTGCCCGTGGGCACGTGGATGATGTCACCCGGCTTGAGCTTCTCCAGCGAGCCGGCCGCCTGCACCCGGCGCTGCGCGGCGCCCTGCTTGGCCAGTTCGGTCTCCCGGTCCTTCAGGTCCCGGCGCAGCTGCGCGTACTCCTCGAAGTCGCCGAGGTGGCAGGTCATGCCCTCGAGGTAGCCCTCCAGGCCCTCCTCGTTGCGCTGCACCTGGCGGGAGATCCCGACGACCGAGCGGTCGGCCTGGAACTGCGCGAAGGAGGTCTCCAGCAGTTCGCGCGAGCGGTGCCGCCCGAACTGGCTGACCAGGTTCACGGCCATGTTGTAGGAGGGCTTGAAGCTGGAGCGCAGCGGATAGGTACGGGTGCCCGCGAGCCCGGCGAGCGCCACCGGGTCCATGCCCCGCTGCCACAGCACGACGGCGTGGCCCTCGATGTCGATGCCGCGCCGCCCGGCCCGGCCGGTGAGCTGCGTGTACTCGCCGGGAGTGATGTCGGCGTGCTGCTCGCCGTTCCACTTGACCAGCTTCTCCAGGATGACCGTGCGCGCGGGCATGTTGATGCCGAGCGCCAGGGTCTCGGTGGCGAAGACGGCCTTGACCAGGCCCCGTACGAAGAGCTCCTCGACGACCTCCTTGAAGGTGGGCAGCATGCCCGCGTGGTGCGCGGCGATGCCCCGCTCCAGACCTTCGAGCCATTCGTAGTAGCCCAGGACGTGCAGGTCCTCCCGGGGGATGGACGCCGTCCGCGCCTCGACGATCTCGCGGACCCGCAGGCGCGCGGAGTCGTCGTTGAGCCGCAGGCCCGCGTAGAGGCACTGCTGGACGGCGGCCTCGCAGCCGGCCCGGCTGAAGATGAAGTTGATGGCGGGCAGCAGCCCGTCGCCGTCGAGGCGGGCGATGACCTCGGGCCGCGAGGGCGTCCAGATCCGGCCGCGCGAGCGCCGCTCGCGCTCGCGGTCCGCCTCCCGGACCATCTTCCCGCGCCGCCGGTCCTTGGGACTGTAGGTGCGGCTGTTCTCCTCGCGCGCCATCCGCAGCAGGTCGGGATTGACCTCGCGGCGGGCGGAGCCGCGGCCTCCGTGGTCGGACTCCTCCTCGAAGAGGTCGAAGATCCGGCGGCCGGCCATGACGTGCTGCCACAGCGGTACGGGCCGCTCCTCGGAGACGATCACCTGGGTGTCGCCGCGCACGGTGTCCAGCCAGTCGCCGAACTCCTCGGCGTTGGACACCGTCGCCGAGAGTGACACCAGGGTCACCGACTCGGGCAGGTGGATGATCACTTCCTCCCAGACGGCCCCGCGGAACCGGTCGGAGAGGTAGTGCACCTCGTCCATCACCACGTAGCCGAGGCCGCCCAGCGACTGGGAGCCGGCATAGAGCATGTTGCGGAGCACCTCGGTGGTCATCACGACCACCGGCGCCTCGGAGTTCACGCTGTTGTCGCCGGTCAGCAGGCCGACCTTGTCCGCGCCGTAGCGCCTGACGAGGTCGGCGTACTTCTGGTTCGACAGGGCCTTGATGGGCGTGGTGTAGAAGCACTTGCGGCCCTGCTGGAGGGCCAGGTGCACGGCGAACTCGCCGACGATCGTCTTGCCCGAACCGGTCGGAGCGGCCACCAGGACGCCCTTGCCGGCCTCCAGTGCCTTACAGGCCTCGACCTGGTACGGGTCCAGATCGAATGCGTACATCTCGCGGAAGGGGGCCAGCGCGCTGGCCTCTTCGGCGGCGCGGATCCGGGCGGCGGCGTACCGCTCGGCCGGTGAGAGTTCTTCGGTCATCTTGGGTTCGAGCCTACCCGTCACCCCTGACAACAGTCGCGATCATTTAAGTGAGGAGGCGGGGGCCGGGGCGCCGGGCGCGTCGGGTGCCGGGGCGGCCGGCGCCGCGGTCCCTCCGGTGCGGCGGCCGGGAGGGAGGCGGCCCCTCAGGTCGCGTCGTCGTAGCCGTTGATCCGCTGGCGTCCGCCGTCGGCCTGGCCGGGCAGCGCGGCCGGGGCGGGGACGGTTTCCATCTCGCCGAGGGGCGCCGGGGTGAGGTCCAACTCGGCGGCCTCGTCGTCGTCGAGCCCGGCGTCGGGGTCCTTGCGCTTGCGCCTGCGGTCGTTGACCAGGCAGACGCCGAGCGCGATGAAGTACAGGGCCACGATCGGGGCGGCCAGCGAGAGCATGGTGAGCGGGTCGCCGGTGGGCGTCGCGAAGGCGGCGAAGACGGTGATGCCGAGGATCATGGCGCGCCACCAGCTCGCCAGGCGCTTGCCCGTCAGCACGCCGGTGAAGTTCAGCAGGATCAGCAGCAGCGGCAGCTCGAACGCCAGGCCGAAGACGACGACCATGCGCGTGACCAGGTCGAGGTAGTCGTCGACCGGGAGCAGGTTGCGGGCGTGCTCGGGGGTGAAGTCCAGCAGGATCGTCGCGGTCTGCGGCAGGACCTTGTACGCGAGCACCGCGCCGGCGGCGAAGAGCGGGGCGCCGACCGCGACGAAGCTCATCGCGTACTTCTTCTCGTGGCTGTGCAGGCCGGGGGCGGTGAACGCCCACAGCTGGTAGAGCCAGACCGGCGCGGACAGCACCACACCGGCGGTGAGCGAGACCTTCAGGGCGATCGAGAAGGGGGCGATGAGGCCGTTGACGGTCATGTCGGCGCAGGGCCGGCCGTTGCGCTGCGAGAGCACCCCGTCGGTGCAGCCGACGGAGTCCAGCATCGGCCGCAGCATGAAGTCGATGAGGTCCTTGTAGAAGAAGGCCGCCACGACGGTGATCACGAGGATCGCCAGGACCGACTTCAGCAGACGGTTTCTCAGCTCACGCAGGTGCTCGACGAGAGGCATGCGCCCTTCGGCGTCCTTGGCCTGTCGTCCTGGTTTCTCCTGCTTGCGGGCAGACTTGAGCAACCCACGTCCCTCGTCTCGTTGCAGATGACTGGCGTGCCGGCTCGCGTCAGCCCTGGGTGGTGCGGTTCGGCTCGCTCACGGGCCGCGAGCTGGTGACGTCACCGGGCGCGGCCTGGATGGTGCGCGGGACGACGGGCTGCTGCGCGGCCTGGTCGGCGGCCGGGGCCGCGTCGTCCGCTTCGCCGTCCTTCTTCATGGCCTTGGCCTCGCTCTTGAGGATGCGGGCCGACTTGCCGAGGGAGCGGGCCATCTCGGGGAGCTTCTTGGCGCCGAACAGCAGCACGATGACAGCGATGATCAGAAAGATTTCAAGGGGCTTCAGATTGCCGATCATGTGTGTCTTCCTTCTCACCGAAACGACTGGTTGTGGTGGCTGTGGACGGCTCGGACCCAAATCCGGCAACCGCTCAGGCAAGGATCGTAACCCCCGGGGGTTAACGCCGGGCAATCCCCCGGGGTACCCGCGCTTGCGCGCGGAGCCCCCACCCGCACCCGGTCCGCCCCGGTTCGCCCCGTTTCACGGCCGCACGCCGCGTCCCGCCCGGGCGAGGTCGGCCGCGGACCGCTCCAGGTCCTCCGCGGCCTCGGTGATCCGGCGGCTGGCCGCCGCAACCTGCACAGAGAGCCTGCGGACCTCCACGAAGACCCGTACCGCGGGCACGGCGAGGACGGCGATCCCGAGGAAACCCAGGGCAATTGCGAACATCGGCCACAGCATGGGACGAGCCTAGGCCACCCGGCGGCTCAGACGCTGCGCAGGGTGCTCACGCCCCCGCCGGTCAGCAGTTCCACGATGCGCTCCCCCGCCGGCTTGCGGACCGACCGCCCGCACCCCGGACAGGTGAAGGAGTAGAAGGTGGTCCGCCGGCTTCCGCCGATGACCAGCCGCAGGGCGCCCGCGTCCAGCTCGAAGCGGGCGCCGCAGTCAGGACAGGCCGCCTTGAACGACACGCACCCCGATGCCGCGGACGATCCCGGAGCACCCGAAGAAACCGACATACCCGACGTAGGCGACATCGACCGCTGCTCCCCTCAGACCTGTTCCCCGTACCCCGCCAGCGCTTCCCGGGCCGCACTGCGCGCGCTGTCCGCCAGCTCCGCGGGAGCCACGATCCGCCCCTCGCGGCCCAGCCGCAGCGCCAGCCGGCGCAGCGACGCCGGATCCGGGCTGCGCAGCGTGATCCGCAGGCCGCCCCCGGCCAGTTCCTCGGCGCTGTCGTGCGGGTAGTACTCGGCCACCCAGCGCCCGCCGGGCCCGACCTCGACCACCACCTCGGGATCCTCGGCGGCCGGCTGGACCAGCCCCTCGGACAGGTCGCGCGGCTCGATCGCGGGCGGCTCGGCCCGCTCGTCCAGCAGCCGGATCTCCGCGACCCGGTCCAGACGGAAAGTGCGCCGGGCCTCGGAGAGGTGGCACCACCCCTCCATGTAGGTGTGCCCGACCGCGAACAGCCGGATCGGGTCGACCTTGCGCTCGGTGAGCTCGTCGCGCGCCGGCGAGTAGTACCGCAGCCACAGCCGGCGCCGCTCCGAGATCGCCCGGTCGACGTCCGCGAAGACCCCGCCCTCCGACTCGAACGTCACCGACAGCCGCGAGCTGGCCCCGGCGGCCTCGCCCGCCGCGGCCTCCAGCTTGGCGGTGGCCCGCAGCAGCGCGTCCCGGTCGCCCTCCCGCAGCCCGGGCAGCGTCGCCACCGCGCGGGCGGCCACCAGCAGCGCGGTCGCCTCGTCGGCGGCCAGCCGCAGCGGCTCGGCGGTGGATTCCCCCGAGGCGTCGGGATTGCGCCACCAGATCCGCTCGCCGTCGGTGTCGATGTCGAGCAGGTCCCCGCCGCGGAAGCTGGTCCCGCACATGGGCAGCACGTCGAGGTCCGAGATCAGCTCGTCCTCGGTGATCCCGAAGGCACGCGCCACGTCGGCGACGTGCGCGCCCGGGCGCTCGCGCAGATACGTCACCAGGGACAGCATCCGGCGGGTCTGGTCGATGGCGTTGGCAGCCATGCTGGTACGTCTCCCCCTCAGGGCGTAGCGACAGGTGTATCGGATCAGCCCTGGGCGACGGCGCGCAGCCGGTCCACCACGTCCGCCCGCAGATCGGCCGGCTCCACGACCACCACGTCCGGGCCGAACTCCACGAGCCAGGCGTCCAGCCCGTGCCCGTAGGGGATCTCCAGCTCGTCCCAGCCGTCGCCGCCCTCACGCACGGCGGTGGCCTTGGCGCGCAGCGGATAACCCGCCCCGGCGCGCAGCCGGATCAGCGCCGAGCGCTCCGCGCTCTCCCCCGCGAAACGCTCCACCGTCTCCCGCACGGTCACCACGTCCGGCACCTCCGCGGTGTACCGGCCGGCGCGGGAGCGCACCTTGCCGGTGATCCGGGAGAGCCGGAACACCCGCTCCGCCCCGCGGTCGCGGTCGAAGCCGGCCAGGTACCAGTGGCCGCGCCAGCACTCCAGCGCCCAGGGCTCCACCTGGCGGGTACCGGGCGTGGCGGCGGTGGACTTGCGGTAGTCGAAGACCACCGGCCGGCGGTCCCGGCAGGCCAGCATCAGCGGCTCGAAGGCCGCCTCGTGCACGGGGATGCGCGGTTCGATGGCACTGTGCTGCCCCTCGTAGGGGTCCCCCGCCTCCGGCATCCCGCCCGCCCGGAGCTTCTGCAGGGCGCCGCTGGCGGCGCCGGCGAGCCGGGCCTGCTGCCACACCTTGGCCGCCAGGCCCAGGGCGGCGGCCTCCTCGGCGTCCAGGCAGACCGGGGGCAGCCGGTTGCTGTCCCGGCGCGCGAGGTAGCCGATCTCGCCCTCCAGGTTCTCCACCGTCTCGATGACCAGGCCGAGTTCCCGCAAGTCGTCCTTGTCCCGCTCGAACATGCGGTTGAAGGACTCGTCGTTGCCGGCTTCCAGGTATGCCTCGATGGAACCGCGCAACTCCCGCTTGCTCAGCGGCCGTCGGGTACCCAGAAGGCACAGCGCCAGATTCATCAGCCGCTCGGCCTTGGCAATCGCCATCGACGCCGCTCCCCCGTCCTCGACACACACCCGTGAGCGCTGACCGTACCGCCCCGGCCGTCCGGGACAAAAAGCGAGGGCCCCCGCCTCACGGCGGGGGCCCTGGCGGGCGCGCCTTCGGGATCAGACGGCGATCAGGTCGCAGACGAAGATCAGCGTCTCGCCCGGGGCGATCACGCCGCCGCCCGCGCCGCGGTCGCCGTAGGCGAGGTGCGCCGGGATCGTCAGCTTGCGGCGCCCGCCGACCTTCATGCCCTGGATGCCCTGGTCCCACCCGGAGATGACCTGGCCGGCACCGAGCTTGAACTGCAGCGGCGTGCCGCGGTTCCAGGAAGCGTCGAACTCCTCACCGGTGGAGAACGCCACGCCCACGTAGTGGACCTTGACGTTGTCGCCGGCCTTGGCCTCGGCGCCGTCGCCCAGCCAGAGGTCCTCCTTGACCAGGTCGGTCGGAACCGGGCCCTCGGGGAAGTCGATCTCGGGCTTCTCGAGCTTGTCGCTCACGGAACTGCTCCTCATACGTACGAACGGGGGCCCAACCGGGACAGTCTTACATCACCGCGAGGATGTCGAGGCTGAACACCAGCGTCGACTTGGCCGGGATCGTCCCCTGCTCCTTGTCGCCGAAGGCCAGGTCCGGCGGGATGACCAGCAGGACACGGCTGCCGACCTTCTTGCCGAGCAGGCCCTCCTTCAGCCCCTTGACCGACAGCTGCTCCATCGGCCAGGTGACCGTCGTGTCGCTGGTGTACGTGCTCTCGAAGGTCTTGTCGTCCTTCCACGTCTTGCCGTTGAACTTGACCACGACGTTGTCGGTGTCCTTCACCGCGGCACCGTCGCCCTCGAGGACGTAGTTCGACACCAGCTTGCCCGGCTCGGCGGTGTCCTTCGGGACCGTCACGGAGACTTCCTTGCCGTCCGTGTTCGTCCCCACCTTCGGCAGGTCCTTGTTGTCCTGGGCGACCTCCTTGCCCGTGGCCGAGGCCGGGACGGACGTGCCCTTGACGATGTCCACGACGAACACCAGCGTCGCGTTGGGCTTGATCTTGTCGCCCGAGCCCTGCTCGCCGTAACCGAGCGCCGGCGGGATGACCAGCTCGACACGGCTGCCGACCTTCTGGCCCTCCAGGCCCTGGTCCCAGCCCTTGATGACCATGCCCGCGCCGATGGTCACGTCGAACGGCTTGCCCTTGCCGAAGCTCGCGTCGAACGGCTCCTTGCCGTCCCACACCTGCCCGAGGTAGTTGACCTGGGCGATGTCGCCCTTCTTCAGCGCAGGGCCGTCGCCCTCGCTGAGGGTCTCCACCTTCAGGTCCTTCGGCGGCGTGCCCTTCCCCTGCGACAGGGTGGGCGTCTCCCCGAACTTGGCGCCCTTGGTGATCGCGGGCACCCCGTTCTTCATCTGGGCGGAGTCGGAGCCGCTGTCGTCGCCACACGCCGCTGTCGACAGCAGCAGAAGGGGTACGACAAGCAGGCCGGCAAGTCGGCGCACGTGTTCCTCAGATCTCAGACGGCAAGGCGGTCGCCCGCCACTCTAAGCCGTGCGCAGGGCCCCGTACGAGACCGTACGGGGCCCTGCGCGAGATCGGTGCCGGGTCACACCGGGCACTCACATGCCGGCGATCAGCTTCTCCACCCGGTCGTCCACCGACCGGAACGGGTCCTTGCACAGCACCGTCCGCTGCGCCTGGTCGTTCAGCTTCAGGTGGACCCAGTCCACCGTGAAGTCGCGCCGCTGCTCCTGCGCACGCCGGATGAAGTCGCCGCGCAGCCGCGCCCGCGTCGTCTGCGGGGGCACCGACTTGCCCTCGAAGATCTTCAGGTCGTTGCAGATCCGCGCCGCCTGCCCCTTGCGCTCCAGCAGGTAGTACAGCCCGCGCCGCCGGTGGATGTCGTGGTAGGCGAGGTCTATCTGCGCCACCCGCGGATTCGACATGGTCATGTTGTGCTTGCCCCGGTACCGCTCGATCAGCTGGTACTTCATGACCCAGTCGATCTCGGTCCCGATCCGGTCCAGGTCCTCCGCCTCGATCGCGTCCAGCGTGCGGCCCCACAGCTCCAGCACCTGGTCCACCACGCCCGTACGGATCCCCCGCCGCTCCGCGAAGTCCACCGCCTTGTCGTAGTACTCCCGCTGGATCTCCAGCGCCGACGCCTCCCGGCCGCTGGCCAGGCGCACCTTGCGCTGACCGGTGATGTCGTGGCTGACCTCACGGATCGCCCGGATCGGGTTCTCCAGGGTCAGGTCCCGCATCACCGTGCCCGCCTCGATCATGCGCAGCACCAGGTCGGTCGCCCCGACCTTCAGCAGCATGGTCGTCTCGGACATGTTCGAGTCGCCCACGATCACGTGCAGCCGGCGGTAGCGCTCCGCGTCCGCGTGGGGCTCGTCGCGGGTGTTGATGATCGGACGCGAACGGGTCGTCGCGGAACTGACGCCCTCCCAGATGTGCTCGGCCCGCTGGCTCACGCAGTAGACCGCGCCCCGGGGCGTCTGCAGCACCTTGCCCGCCCCGCAGATCAGCTGCCGCGTGACGAGGAACGGAATGAGAATGTCCGCCAGCCGGGAGAATTCCCCGTGCCGGGCCACCAGGTAGTTCTCGTGGCAACCGTACGAGTTGCCCGCCGAGTCGGTGTTGTTCTTGAAGAGATAGACGTCGCCCGCGATTCCCTCCTCGTGCAGGCGGCGTTCGGCGTCGACGAGTAGGCCCTCGAGAATGCGCTCGCCCGCCTTGTCGTGCGTGACCAACTCGGTCACGTTGTCACATTCGGGAGTTGCATATTCCGGATGTGAGCCCACGTCAAGGTACAGACGGGCACCGTTCCGCAGGAAGACATTGCTGCTGCGGCCCCATGACACAACACGGCGGAAGAGGTAGCGCGCCACTTCGTCAGGAGACAGTCGGCGCTGTCCCCTGAACGTGCACGTGACGCCGTACTCGTTCTCCAGCCCGAAAATGCGGCGGTCCATGACTGAACATTACGCCTCCTGCCCTCTTCTGAAACCGGGTTCGCGAGCGCCGTTTCGATCAATTTGCCGAAACCGCCCCGGCCCGCACCGCCATCCGGCCGCCCGGCCGCCCCCCGATCAGCCCTCCGCCCGCACCCCCGACGCCACCCCGGCACCCTCCGCCGACGAGCCCCCCGACGCCCCCTCCGACGCCCCCTCCGGCCCGCCGCCGCGGCCCCCGGCCGCCAGTACCCGCTGAGTCGCCATCAGCACGATCAGCGCCGCGAAACCGGCCACCCCCGCCACCCCGAAGCCCGACGCCGTGCCGCCCAGCTCCACCGCCGGCCCCGCCGCCGCCGTACCGATCGCCGCACCGACACCGAAGAACGTCACCAGCCACGAGAACGCCTCCGTCACCGTCCCCGCCGGCGCGTGCCGGTCCACCACGATGAACGCGCACGCCAGCGCCGGCGCCAGGAACACGCCCGCCACCGCCGCCAGCACCGTCATCGCCACCGGCCCCGGCGTCAGCACCAGCGGCAGATAGCACACCGCCAGCAGCGCCACCAGCATCCGCAGCCGCCGCTCCGGGCGCCCGACCCACTCACGCGACCCGTAGAACACCCCGCCGATCAGCGCACCCAGCCCCAGCGCCGCCATCAGCCACCCGTACACCGCCTGGTCCCCGTGGTCGTCCGCATACGCGACACCCGCCACCGTGATCGACCCCAGCGCCGTCCCCACGAAGAAGAACGCCCCCAGCAGCGCCAGCAGCCCGCGCGAACGCAACGCCCCCAGCCAGTGCGCCTCGCGCGGCGCCGAACGCCATGCCCGCGAAGGCTCGCTCACCACCACCGACACCGCCCCCAGCACCCCGATCGCGTTCAGCGCCAGCAGCGCCCCGGCCGGCGACCACACCGCCACGAACAGCGTCACCAGCAGCGGCCCCACCGTGAACATGACCTCCTGGGCCACCGCGTCCATCGCGTACGCCGCGTGCACCCGCTCCTCCCTGCCGCCCAGCACCCCCGGCCACAGCGCCCGCAGCCCGCCCTCCAGCGGCGGCGTGAACAGCCCCGCCACCACCACCGCGGCATACGCGCCCGCCACCGGCGCCGTACCGGCCACCGCCAGCCACACCATCCCCAGCGCCGAGACCACCGCGGCCGGCAGCTGCACCCGCGGCTGCCCGTACAGGTCCACGGCACGCCCCAGCAGCGGCTGCCCCACCGCGTTGGCCACCCCGTACGCGGCCGCCAGCGCCCCGGCCAGGCTGTAGCTGCCGCCCTCGGCCCGGGTGAACAGCACGATCGCGATCGGCGCCGTGGCGTTGGGCAGCCGGCCCACGAGCGTGCCCGCCAGCAGCCTCGCGGCATGCCGGGTCCTGAGCAGCTCCGCGTACCCCGCGGCCATGAGCGCCCCCTTCTGCCCGGATCGAGCCGGGGTAATACGTATAACGTGACTCGTCATACGTACCATGGCCCCAGCTCACCAGTCCACCCGGCACACCCGCGACCACCCCGCCACCCCCCACCGACCACGCACTTCAGGAGCCCGTGTGACGAGACCCACCAGCCGCGACGTCGCCACCGCCGCCGGAGTCTCCCAAGCCACCGTCTCCCTCGTCCTCGGCGACAAATGGCGCGGCCGCGTCTCCCCCCGCACCGCCGACCACGTCCGCACGACGGCCGCCACCCTCGGCTACCGCCCCAACCTCGCCGCCCGCAGCCTCCGCCTCGGCACCACCCGCACCGCCCTCCTCGTCGTACCCGCCCTCACCAACGAGTTCTTCGCCCGCGTCCACACCGGCGCCGCCCGCATCGCCGCCCGACACGACTTCGGCGTCGTCCTCTACCCCTCCCCCGACGGCACCGGCCCCGCCCGCGACCCCTTCGCCTCCGCCCGCGCCGCCCTCGACGGCGTCATCGCCTCCTCCATGGCCGCCGACGCCCTCGACGCCCTCGGCGGCGACACCCTCCCCCTCGTCATGCTCGACAGCGACCCCGACGCCACCGCCGCCGCCGCACACGTCAACCTCGACATGGCCGACGGCATGCACCAGGTCGCCGACCACCTCCTCGCCCTCGGCCACCGCAACGTCCTCCACCTCGCCTCCGCCGTCGACTCCTGGACCTTCCAGATCCGCGCCCAGGCCCTCAGCGCCCGCCTGAGCCCCCACGCACAGCTGCGCACCGTCCGGGCCCCCCTCAGCGTCCACGGCGCCCGTACGGCCGCCGAAGCCGCCCTCACGGCCCCCGGGCCCCGGCCCACCGCCGTCGTCTGCGACGACGACATCCTGGCCGCCGGCGCCTGCAAGGCCGCCCGCCGCCTCGGCCTGCACATCCCCGCCGACCTCTCCGTCACCGGCTTCGACGACCTCGCCCTCGCCACCGCCGTCGAACCCGAACTCACCACCGTCCACCTCCCCGCCGAACGCGTCGGCGAACAGGGCATGAGCGCCCTCCTCGCCGTCCTCGACGGCACCCCCTCGACCGCCCCCGACATCCCCGTCGAACTGATCGTCCGCGACTCCACCGGCCCGGCCCCCGACCCCGCCGCCCGCTGAACACGACGAAGCCCCGGCCCGCCCGCAAGGGGCGAACCGGGGCCGCACGCACACCGGCGGAACTACTCCGCCTCGTCCTCCGGAGCCTCGTCGTTCGACACGGCATCAGCCTGAGCCGCCGCCGGAACATCCGCCTCCAGCAGCCGCGCCAGCTGCCGACCGCGGATCCGCTTGAACTTCCGCTGCTGCGACCGCGTCCGGTCCAGCACCGCGACCTCCAGCCGCTCCGCCGGAATCGCCTTGTCGGCACCATTGGCCTGACTCGACAACGCCTGCACCGCCAGCTTCAGCGCCTCCGCCAACGTCATCCCGTCCCGGTGCCGCTGATCCAGGAACGTGCTGATCTGCTCCGCGTTCCCGCCGACCGCCACCGAGCCGTGCTCGTCCACGATCGACCCGTCGTGCGGAAGCCGGTAGATCTGGTCACCGGCCGCCGTCGCACCCACCTCGGCGACCACCAGCTCCACCTCGTACGGCTTCTCCCCCGCACTGGAGAAGATCGTGCCGAGCGTCTGCGCGTACACGTTCGCCAGCCCACGGGCCGTCACATCATCACGGTCGTAGGTGTATCCGCGCAGATCCGCGTAGCGCACACCACCGATCCGCAGGTTCTCGTACTCGTTGTACTTGCCGGCGGCCGCGAAGCCGATCCGGTCGTAGATCTCGCTGAACTTGTGCAGCGCGCGCGAGGGGTTCTCGCCGACGAACACGATGCCGTCGGCGTACTGCAGCACGACCAGGCTGCGGCCGCGGGCGATGCCCTTCCGGGCGTATTCCGCCCGGTCGGCCATGGCCTGCTGGGGTGACACATAGAACGGAGTCGACACCGGCTGTCCGTCCCTTTCTTCTGGGTTCCTACAGGGAGACGGATGGTCAGAGCAGGGCGGCGCGCGGGCCGTCGGGCTGCTCGAGACGACGGTTGGTGACGGCGCGGGCGAGCTCCTGCGACTCCTCGTCCGTCAGCCTGCGGAAACCCTCATCCGTGATGACGGTGACGATCGGGTAGATGTTGCGGTACAGGTCCGGCCCACCGGTCGCCGAATCATCGTCGGCCGCGTCGTACAGCGCCTGCACCACCAGCGTCGTGGCCTGCTGCTCCGTCAGATCGGGACGGTAGAGCTTCTTCATCGACCCGCGGGCGAAGATGGAACCCGAACCGGTCGCCGCGTAGCCGTGCTCCTCCGAGCGTCCGCCGGTCACGTCGTAGGAGAAGATCCGGCCCTTCTCCTTCGCCTCGTCGAACCCGGCGAAGAGCGGCACGACGGCCAGGCCCTGCATCGCCATGCCCAGATTGCTCCGGATCATGGTGGACAGGCGGTTCGCCTTGCCCTCCAGCGAGAGGGTCGTCCCCTCCACCTTCTCGAAGTGCTCCAGCTCCAGCTGGAACAGCTTCACCATCTCCACGGCCAGGCCGGCGGTGCCGGCGATGCCGACGGCCGAGTACTCGTCGGCCGGGAACACCTTCTCGATGTCCCGCTGCGCGATCATGTTCCCCATGGTCGCCCGCCGGTCACCGGCGAGGACGACCCCGCCGGGGAACGTGGCCGCGACGATGGTCGTCCCGTGCGGCGCCTCGACGACACCCTCCGGCAGCTTGCGGTTGCCGGGCAGCATCTCGGGCGAGTGCGCGCCCAGGAAGTCCATGAAGGACGACGACCCCGGCGTCAGGAAGGCTGCCGGTAGACGCCCTGTGCTACGAGTGTTGGGTTCCACAGGTTTCCTTCCACGTAAGCGGCTGCACGCCGTATGACGTCCGGCCGATCCTTGAACTGCCCCAGGGCTGCGTTGCAGCTGAAGCACAGTACGCCTCGGACCTTACCCGTCTGATGATCGTGATCAACGTGCTCGGCCGGGGCCAACCGGCAGATCACGCAGACACCGCCTTGAGCGGTGATCATCTCGTCCCGCTGCGCCTCGGTGAGGCCGTAGGAGCGCTTCAAGTGGCCCGCCCGGCCCTGGATCGCCCTGCACGCCTTGCACCGAGTCGATAGGCCGTCAGACGCCGACGCGTTCTTGTGCCACTCGGCGTGCGGCTTGACTTCACCGCACTGTCGGCAGAGCTTGTGGCCGACCGGGACATCCACCTTCTCCTTGACGACCTTGCCGCTGGCCGCCTGGCGGCGCCGGTAGTGCGCGGCTGAGTACTCCGCCACGCACTCACGGCACCTCGGCTGGAGACCGTCGCCACGATTCCGATCTAGGGCGAACCCGCTCAGCGGGACGTCCCGGCTACAGCCGCGACACCACTTCGTTCCATTGGACATGAAACCGATGCTGGCAAGTTCACCTTAGATTCGAAGGCTATTCGCCGCCTTTTTGTACGAAACTCCGAACGAAATCCTCGGCATTCTCCTCGAGCACATCATCGATTTCGTCCAGTACGGAGTCGACGTCGTCGGAGAGCTTTTCCTGGCGCTCCTTGAGGTCGGTCGATTCCTCGACCGCCGCCTCCTCGACCTCCTCGGTCGAGCGCGTCGCCTTCTGCTGTCCGCCGCCGGTGTCCTTGGTCGCCATGTCTACCTCACCCCGCTCGGTTCGCACGCTCACGTCGAGGGACCCCGGGATTCGGGATCCCTCAAGATCAGACCTACGTCCGACCCTACAAGGAGGGTCCGACGTTCGTCCCCGTACTTTCACAACGTCCGGTTCTCTTCATGATTCCCGTGTCGGAGCCCTTTCAGGCCCCCTCACCTCCCCGAAAGCAGCCGCACCAGGTCCTGCGCCGTGCGGCACCGGTCCAGCAGCTCCTTCACGTGGGCCCGCGTGCCCCGCAGCGGCTCCAGCGTGGGCACCCGCTGGAGCGAGTCGTGGCCCGGGAGGTCGAAGATCACGGAGTCCCAGGACGCCGCGGCCACGTCGTCCGCGTACTGCTCCAGGCAGCGGCCGCGGAAATAGGCCCGGGTGTCCTCCGGAGGCTTGCTCTGCGCCCGTTCCACGTCCGGCTCGGTGACGAGCCGCTGCATCTTGCCGCGGGCCACCAGGCGGTTGTACAGGCCCTTGTCCGGCCGTACGTCCGAGTACTGGAGGTCCACCAGGTGGAGCCGCGCGGCGTCCCAGCCGAGTCCGTCCCGCCGCCGGTAGCCCTCCAGGATCTCTCGCTTGGCGATCCAGTCGAGCTCCCCCGACAGGCTCATCGGGTCGGTCTCCAGCCGGCCGAGCACGTCCTCCCAGCGGGTCAGCACGTCCGCCGTCTGCTCGTCCACGTCCGCCCCGAACCGTTCCTCCACGTACTTCCTGGCCAGCTCGAAGTACTCCATCTGGAGTTGTACGGCGGTCAGGGTCCGGCCGCTGCGCAGCGTGATGAGGTGGGTGAGGTCGGGGTCGTGCGAGACCTGGTGCAGGGTGCGCACGGGCTGGTCGACGGCGAGGTCGACGGTGATGAACCCGTCTTCGATCATGGACAGGACCAGGGAGGTGGTCCCGAGCTTGAGGTAGGTGGAGATCTCGGAGAGGTTCGCGTCGCCGATGATGACGTGGAGGCGGCGGTACTTCTCGGCGTCCGAGTGGGGTTCGTCGCGGGTGTTGATGATGGGGCGCTTGAGGGTGGTCTCGAGGCCGACCTCGACTTCGAAGTAGTCGGCGCGCTGGCTGATCTGGAAGCCGTGTTCGCGGCCGTCCTGGCCGATGCCCACGCGTCCGGCGCCGGTGACGACCTGGCGGGAGACGAAGAAGGGGGTGAGGTGGCGCACGATGTCCGAGAAGGGGGTTTCCCGCTTCATCAGGTAGTTCTCGTGCGTGCCGTAGGAGGCGCCCTTGTTGTCGGTGTTGTTCTTGTAGAGGTGGATGGGCTGGGCGCCGGGGAGCTGGGCGGCCCGTTCGGCCGCCTCGGCCATGATGCGTTCGCCGGCCTTGTCCCAGAGCACGGCGTCGAGCGGGTTGGTGATCTCCGGCGAGCTGTATTCGGGGTGCGCGTGGTCGACGTAGAGGCGTGCGCCGTTGGTGAGGATGACGTTGGCGAGGCCGATGTCCTCGTCGGTGAGCTGGCTGGTGTCGGCGGCCTCGCGGGCGAGGTCGAAGCCGCGGGCGTCCCGCAGCGGGTTCTCCTCCTCGAAGTCCCAGCGGGCGCGGCGCGCCCGGTGCATCGCCGCCGCGTAGGCGTTGACGATCTGGGATGAGGTGAGCATGGCATTGGCGTTCGGGTGTCCGGGGACGGAGATCCCGTACTCCGTCTCGATTCCCATTACTCGCCGTACGGTCATGCGGCCCTCCTTGCCCGGCGGCGTTCCCCTTCGGGAGCGTCGCTCAAGTACCGCTGGTGCTCCGTTTGCGTGTGCTCGTGCGGTGCCCGTCCCCGCACTGCGCGTCCGGCGGTACGGAAGAGCCTAGGACCACTCCGCGCTCGTGGGGAGATCATTTCCGTCATTGGATCGGCCTCGTCACCGGCTGGAAAGCAGTCGGTAAAGCAGTCGGCTGCGGATGCCCGGGGAGGGCATCCGCAGCCGCTCCGCTCGGTCAGAGGTACTGGCCGGTGTTCGCCACCGTGTCGATGGAGCGTCCGGTGTCCGCGCCCTGCTTTCCGGTGACGAGCGTGCGGATGAATACGATCCGCTCGCCCTTCTTTCCGGAGATGCGGGCCCAGTCGTCGGGGTTGGTGGTGTTGGGCAGGTCCTCGTTCTCCTTGAACTCGTCCACGCATGCCTGAAGGAGGTGGGAGACGCGCAGGCCCTTCTGGTTGTGCTCGAGGAAGGCCTTGATGGCCATCTTCTTCGCACGGTCCACGATGTTCTGGATCATCGCGCCCGAGTTGAAGTCCTTGAAGTAGAGGACTTCCTTGTCGCCGTTGGCGTACGTGACCTCGAGGAAGCGGTTCTCCTCGGTTTCGGCGTACATCTGCTCGACGACGGTCTGGATCATGCTGTGGACGGTGCCGGCCGTGGAGCCCTGGTGTTCGGACAGGTCGTCCGTGTGCAGGGGCAGGGAGGCCTTGAGGTACTTGGCGAAGATGTCCTTGGCCGCTTCGGCGTCCGGGCGCTCGATCTTGATCTTCACGTCGAGGCGTCCGGGGCGCAGGATGGCGGGGTCGATCATGTCCTCGCGGTTGGAGGCGCCGATGACGATGACGTTCTCCAGGCCCTCCACGCCGTCGATCTCGGCGAGCAGCTGGGGGACGATGGTGTTCTCCACGTCCGAGCTGACGCCGGATCCGCGGGTGCGGAAGAGGGATTCCATCTCGTCGAAGAAGACGATGACGGGTGTTCCCTCGCTGGCCTTCTCGCGGGCACGCTGGAAGACGAGGCGGATGTGCCGCTCGGTCTCGCCGACGTACTTGTTGAGGAGTTCGGGGCCCTTGATGTTGAGGAAGTACGACTTGCCCTGGGCCTGTCCGGTCACCTCGGCGACCTTCTTGGCAAGGGAGTTGGCGACGGCCTTGGCGATGAGCGTCTTGCCGCAGCCGGGCGGGCCGTAGAGCAGGATGCCCTTGGGGGGCCGCAGTTCGTGTTCCTTGAAGAGGTCGGGGTAGAGGTAGGGGAGTTCGACCGCGTCGCGGATCAGCTCGATCTGGTCGCCCAGGCCGCCGATCTTGTCGTAGTCGATGTCCGGGACCTCTTCGAGGACGAGGTCTTCGACCTCGCTCTTGGGGACGACCTCGTAGACGTAGCCGGAGCGGGGTTCGAGCAGGAGGGCGTCGCCGGGGCGGATGGTGATGTCCAGGAGCGGCTCGGCGAGCCTCACCACCCTTTCCTCGTCGGTGTGCCCGACGACCAGGGCGCGCTCGCCGTCCTCGAGGATCTCCTTGAGGGTGACGATGTCCCCGGCCCGCTCGTATGCCATGGCCTCGACCACGTTGAGCGCTTCGTTGAGCATGACCTCCTGGCCGCGCCGGAGGTCTTCCGGTTCGACGCTGGGGCTGACGTTCACGCGGAGCTTTCGGCCTCCGGTGAAGATGTCGACGGTGCCGTCCTCGTTCGCCTGGAGGAAGACACCGAAGCCTGCCGGCGGCTGTGCGAGCCGGTCGACTTCTTCCTTGAGGGCCACGATTTGGTCGCGGGCCTCACGGAGGGTGTTCGCGAGTCGTTCGTTTTGCGCGGAGACGCCGGCCAGATTCGTCTGGAGCTCGATGATCCGCTCTTCGAGAATCCTCGTGTGCCGCGGAGAGTCGGCGAGCTTGCGTCGCAGGACGGCGATTTCCTGCTCGAGATAGGCAACCTG
This sequence comes from Streptomyces sp. NPDC045967, assembly GCF_056430495.1. Classification (NCBI taxonomy): domain Bacteria; kingdom Bacillati; phylum Actinomycetota; class Actinomycetes; order Kitasatosporales; family Streptomycetaceae; genus Streptomyces; species Streptomyces sp. NPDC045967. The sequence continues at coordinate 262,436 of NZ_JBWKLE010000008.1, forward strand.
GCCGGCGGGGTCCTCAGACCCTCGCCCGGGCCGGATGCCGCGGTTGATGTCGTCGTCGTGGGCTGCCACGGTCCTCACCTCCTCCAAGGGGAGCTGGACGCTTCCTGACCCTACCTGGGCTGGTGGTGATTGAAACCCCTAGATCACAAAGACGGTAGGGGTGTGTCCGATCTTCACCCTTGCGTACTCCCTCTCGTCAAGGAAATACCCACCCGTGAACATCTGAAAGCGGCCGGTTGTAAGGTCGATGTGTTCAACACCCGTCAGAGCTCGCGCGACTTGCTGCGGGGAGTGACCGGGATGGATCACCGAGCGCAGGGAACGGCAGGAGATATGACCGTGCAGCAGGAGGCTCCGAGGGGCGGCACCGGCGAGGCCGGGGAGCCGCTGGAGGTCTGGATCGACCAGGACCTCTGCACGGGGGACGGGATCTGCGCGCAGTACGCGCCGGAGGTGTTCGAGCTGGACATCGACGGTCTGGCGTACGTGAAGAGCCCGCAGGACGAGCTGCTGCAGGAGGCGGGGGCGAGTACTCCGGTTCCGCTGGTGCTGCTGCAGGACGTGGTGGACTCGGCGAAGGAGTGCCCGGGTGACTGCATTCACGTGAGGCGCGTTTCGGACGGGGTGGAGGTCTTCGGTCCGGACGCCGAGTGACGCTTCAAACACGCCTGGCGGTCGAGTCCGTCAGCTCCTGGCGGAATTTTCCGCCGGTCCAGCGCCACTTGGCGAGCTTCGTCACGTCGGGGCTGTAGCGCGGCACCTCGGGCGAGGAGTAGCCGAGGAGCGTGGCCGTCACGGTTCCGTCGCGCACGGTGAGGTCGGTGGCGTTCTGGCGCTGTGCGGGGTCGAGGAGGGTGGCCACGACGCGGGGGCCGGCCGCTGCGGCGCCGGTGGCGGGTGCCGCCTGGGTGAGGACGTAGAGGGCGTGGGGCGGGGTGCCGGAGCCCGCCTGGCAGCGGACGGCCGCCACGGTCTCGGGGCGGCCGTCGCCGTCGAGGTCGCCGTGGGCGGTGGCGGTGACGGTCTGCGGGGCGCCCTTGCAGTCGAGGGGGTAGGTGACGGCGGCGGCGTCGGGTGCGGGGGTGGGGCTCGGGGCGGCGTGTGCGGCGGCGTGCTCGGTGGCGGCGGCGGGGGTGCCGGTGGCCGGCTGGACGAGTCCCGCGGTGGCTATGACGGCGGCCATGGCGGTGGCGGTGGCGAGCCAGTGGGCGGGCCGGGTGTGGCTGTGCGCCAGGGTTTCCGTGGTCGGCTCCAGCAGTGCGGGGCTGTGCGGCACGCGGGGTGTCTCCTGTGCGAAGGGTGACGGGGAGCCAGCATCGTGCCACACCTCACACCGAGGGGGAACGGGCGGGTCCGGTCCGGTGTCCGTTCAACCAGAAGGCGCTGTGGCGCAGTTCCCGACCTGGTGGGGGGAACTGCGCCACGGCGCTTTCGTGTTGGGCGGCCGCGGGGGCCGTCCTCGGCGGGTCCGCTGGGGCCGGAAAGGACGGGCCCCGGGCCTGGGTCCTGGCGTCACAGTGGCGCCGGTCAGACCCGCGGCGTCCGGTGCCGTGCATCGCACGGCGGAGGGGCGCCCGTGTACGGGACGTACTCGGGCCCCCCGACAACGCGGCGAGGTGCGGTGCCGGGCGCCGCGGGCCCGGCGCGACTTTGACGACAGGGCCTAGGCGGAGCGGTCGCTGCCGGGGCCTTCGTAGTCCTCGCCGTAGGCGCCCTTGGCGGGGCGGCGTCGGCGCATGGGGGGCTCGACGCCGTCGGCGAGGCGGCGGGCGGTGACGAGGAAGCCGGTGTGGCCGATCATGCGGTGGTCGGGGCGGACCGCGAGGCCCTCGACGTGCCAGTTGCGGATCATCGATTCCCACGGCTGCGGCTCGGCGAAGCAGCCGATCTCGCGGATGGACTCGACGGTCTTGGACAGCTGGGTGGTGGTGGCGACGTAGCAGCAGAGGATGCCGCCGGGGACCAGGGCCTTGGAGACGGCCTCGAGGCATTCCCAGGGTGCGAGCATGTCGAGGATGACGCGGTCGACGTCGGTGTCGGACAGGTTGTCCTGGAGGTCGCCCACGGTGAGCTGCCAGGCGGGGTGGGGGCCGCCGAAGTAGCGCTCGACGTTGGCGGTGGCGATCTCGGCGAAGTCCGCGCGGCGCTCGTAGCTGTGGAGCATGCCCTGGTCGCCGATGGCGCGCAGCAGGAAGCTGCTGAGGGAGCCGGAGCCCACTCCTGCTTCCACGACGCGGGCGCCGGGGAAGATGTCGGCGAAGGCCAGGATCTGGCCCGCGTCCTTGGGGTAGACCACGGCGGCGCCGCGGGGCATGGACAGGACATAGTCGGGGAGCAGGGGGCGCAGCGCGAGGTACGCGACGTTCCCCGTGGTGCGGACAACACTTCCTTCGGGAGCGCCGATCAGCTCGTCGTGCGGGAAGGAACCCTTGTGGGTGTGGAAATTCTTCCCTGCTTCGAGCGTGAACGTGTAGTGGCGGCCCTTGGGGTCGGTGAGCTGTACCTGGTCCCCGACCTCGAAGGGCCCGCGTCGGCGGGCGGCACCGGTCGGTTCGGACATGTGACCAGTGTATTGGCTTCAGGACCGGGGCCGTGCCATGGCCTTGACGAAGGCCTTCTCGACGTCGGCGGTGGACAGGACGCCGTAGATCTCGCCGGTGGGTTCGAGGACGAGGTACTCGGTGGCGGGGGTGGTGCGCAGGCGCTCGAGGAGTGCTTCGCCGGTGAGGTCGGCGGAGACCTTCATGCCGTCGGTGAGGTCCTGGGCGAGTCCGCTGACGGCGACCCAGGGGCGGCGGTGTTCGGGGACGGAGGCGATGGCGCTCTCGCGGACGATGGCGGTGGGGTCGCCGTGGCCGTCGACGACGACGAGGGCGCGGGCGCCGGCTTCGGTGGCGCGGCGCAGGGCTTCGGAGAGGGGGGTGGCGCTCGGGACGGGGATGGCCCGGCGGGTGAGGGCGCGGGCGTGCAGGGCGGGGAGGTGTTCGCGCAGCCGGGCGAGGCGCAGGCTGTTGCCGGCGCCGGTCCAGATGATGGCGGCGAGGATGGCGGCGAGCAGCGCGTCCATGACGGTGTCGATGCCGCCGATGTCGGCGGGGCGGTTGCCGAGGGTGCCGGTGTGGGTGAGCAGGGGCAGGCCGAGGAGGACGGCGACGGCGAGGGCGCGGCCGATCCAGGCGGCGGCGATGGTGCCGGCCATGGGTTTGCCGGTGATGCCCCAGATGACGGCGCGGAGCATGCGTCCGCCGTCGAGGGGGAGGCCGGGCAGGAGGTTGAAGGCGGCGACGAGCAGGTTGGAGATCATCAGGCCGGCGAGGAGGACGCCGGGGACGGTCGCGGGGTCGACGGCTTTCATCCCGAGGTAGAAGCCCGCGGCGAGGAGGAGGGAGAGCAGGGGGCCGACGAAGGCGAGGACGAATTCGCGGCCGGGGGTCTCGGATTCCTTCTCGATCTCGGAGACGCCGCCGAAGAACTGGAGCTGGATGCGCCGCACGGGGAGTTTGTAGCGCAGGGCGGCGACGGTGTGGGCGAGCTCGTGGACGAGGACGGAGGCGTAGAAGGCGACCGCGAAGAAGAGGGAGACGAGGTAGCGGACGGGGCCGAGGTCGGGGAGGATGCGGTCGAGCTGGTCGCCGAAGACCCAGGTGATGAGGGCGGCGACGAGGAACCAGCTGGGCGAGACGTAGACGGGTACGCCGAAGGGGCGGCCCATGAGGAGTCCGCCGCCCGGTCCGGAGCGCCGGTGCGCGCGCTCGCCGGTTTCGTCGGTGTCTGCCACGTCTGTCCTTCGTTCTGGGGGCCTCGGTGGGTGAGCCCGGGGGTGTGTCTGGGGCGGTCCGCTTCGTCGGGCGGCGGGGTGTGATGCCTCGATCATGCAGTGCTCGGGGCCTTTGCGTCGATGGTATGCGCGTGCTGTCGGTGGCGGGTCGTAGGGTTTTGTGCATGACGACGAGCTCCGGTGACGGTCCGGTCGAGGTGGCGCCCGGCGCCGCACGGCCCACTTCGCTCTCCCCTTCGCGGGCGAGCGATTTCATGCAGTGCCCGCTGCTGTACCGGTTCCGGGTGATCGACAGGCTGCCGGAGAAGCCGAGCGCGGCGGCCACCCGGGGCACGCTGGTGCACGCCGTGCTGGAGCGGCTCTTCGATCATCCGGCGCAGGAGCGGACGGCGCCGCGGGCGAAGGCTCTGGTGCCGGGGCAGTGGGAGCGGCTGCTGGAGGCGAAGCCGGAGCTGGCGGAGCTGTTCCCGCAAGGTGACGAGGGGGCGGGGCTGGCGCGGTGGCTGACGGAGGCCGAGGCGCTGGTGGAGCGGTGGTTCACGCTGGAGGACCCGACGCGGCTGGAGCCGGTGGAGCGGGAGTTCTTCGTGGAGACGGAGCTGGATTCGGGGCTGCGGCTGCGCGGGATCATCGACCGGGTGGACGTCGCGCCGACGGGTGAGGTGCGGATCGTCGACTACAAGACGGGCAAGGCGCCGCGGCCGGAGTACGCGGAGGGCGCGCTGTTCCAGATGAAGTTCTACGCGCTCGTGGTGTGGCGGCTGAAGGGGGTGGTTCCGCGGCGGCTGCAGCTGGTGTATCTGGGCAGCGGGGACGTGCTGACCTACGACCCGGTGGTGGCGGATCTGGAGCGGGTGGAGCGCAAGCTGCTGGCGCTGTGGGAGGCGATCCGGGAGGCGACGGAGTCGGGCGAGTGGCGGCCCCGGCCGACGAAGCTGTGCGGGTGGTGTGATCACCGGGCGGTGTGTCCGGAGTTCGGCGGGACTCCCCCGGTGTATCCGCTGCCGGTCCTGCCCGCCTCGCGCGGGGAGGTGCCCGCGCCGCGGGCGGGGTCGGAGGAGGTCCGCCCGGCGGATTCCTGAGCGGGGCCGCAGGGCACAATGGGCGGATCCGCCGTAGCCGTCCGACGAATCGAGGAGACCCTGTGGCGATCCGCGTCCTGCTGGTCGACGACCAGCCCCTGCTGCGCACCGGTTTCCGGATGATCCTGGAGGCGGAGGGCGACCTGGCGGTGGTCGGGGAGGCCGGGGACGGTCTGCAGGCGCTGGAGCAGGTGCGTGCGCTGCAGCCGGACGTGGTGCTGATGGACATCCGGATGCCGCGGATGGACGGGGTGGAGGCGACCCGGCAGATCACCGGTCCGGGCCGGGACGGCCCGGCGAAGGTGCTCGTCCTGACCACGTTCGACCTGGACGAGTATGTGGTGGAGGCGCTGCGGGCGGGGGCCAGCGGCTTCCTGCTGAAGGACGCCCCGGCCCATGAGCTGGTGCAGGCGATCCGGGTGGTGGCGGCGGGTGAGGCGCTGCTCGCGCCGAGCGTCACGCGCCGGCTGCTGGACAAGTACGCGGGGCACCTGCCCTCCGGTGAGGAGAGCGTTCCGCATGCGCTGGGGAGGCTGACCGAGCGCGAGGTGGAGGTGCTGAGGCTGGTGGCCCGGGGCCTGTCGAACGCGGAGATCGCGGCGGACCTGTTCGTGAGCGAGACGACGGTCAAGACGCATGTGGGGCACGTGCTGACGAAGCTGGGCCTGCGCGATCGGGTTCAGGCGGCGGTGTACGCGTACGAGAGCGGGCTGGTGCGCCCGGGCGCGCAGTAGCGTCGAACGGGAGTGCTCGCGACGACGGGCCGGCGACCGCGTGGTGCGGTCGCCGGCCCGTCGTCGCGTGGCCGGGGGGCCGGTCAGCCCTTGCTGATCTCCCAGAAGCGGAAGACGGTCGAGGCGTCGAGGGACCACTGCAGGCCGGTCACGTTCTGGCGGGTGACGGCGTACTGCTTGCCCTGCCAGAGCGGGAGGATCGGGAGCTCGTCGGCGACGATGTCCTGGAGCCGGTCGTAGTCGATGTTGGCCGCGGTGCGGTCGGACTTCGCGGAGGTCGACGGGATGATCGTCCCGCTGATCTCCTTGTTGTCGTAGTTGTTGCCGAGGACGTTGCCGGGGCCGAAGAACGGCTGGGTGAAGTTGTCGGCGTCCGGGTAGTCGGGGACCCAGCCCTTGACGTAGATGCCGTACTTGCCGTCGTGGATGTCCTTCTCGTACTGCTCGTACTCGACGGACTTCATGTCGGCCTCGAACAGGCCGCTGTCGTTGAGCTGCTTGGCGATGACGGCGAACTGCTGGTCGGTGGAGGGGCCGTAGCGCGAGGGGGTGGAGTAGAGGGTGACCTTCACCTTGCCGTTGATGCCGGCGGCCTTGAGGACGGCCTTGGCCTTCTCGGGCTGCGGGCTGCCGCCGTAGCGGTCGAAGAACGGGGTGGTGTGTCCGGCGATGCCGGCGGGGACGATGGAGTACAGGGGGGTGGCGGTGCCCGCGTACACGTCGCGGACGAGCGCCTCGCGGTCCACGAGGTAGGCGATGGCCTTGCGGACGGGCAGCTTGCCGACGACGGGGTCGTTGACGTTGAAGACCATGTGCTCGACCTCGGCGCCGGCGCCCTGGACGACGTCGATCTTGTTGTCGCCGGTCTTGACCGCCGCGAGGGCGGCGACGTCCTTGGCGGCCAGCCCGCGGAAGGCGAAGTCCACCTCGCCGCTCTCCAGCACCGACTTCAGGCCGGCCTGGTCGCCGTTGAAGAACTTGAGGGTGACGCCGGTGTTCTTGGGCTTGGCCTTGCCGGTGTACTTGTCGTTGACGGAGAAGCTGGCGCTCTTGTCGCTGAAGGAGTCCAGCTTGTAGAGGCCGGAGCCGATCGCCTTGTTGTCCGAGCGCAGCTTGTCGGCCGGGTACTCGCTGTGGTCGACGATGGAGCCGGCACCCGAGGCGATCTTGCTGGGGAAGGTGGCGTCGGAGGTCTTCAGACGGAAGACGATGGTCCGGTCGTCGGGCGCGTCGATGCCGGCGATCGACGACAGCAGGACGGCCGGGCCGTTCTCGTCGTTGATCTTCAGGGTGCGCTCGAAGGAGAACTTGACGTCCTCGGAGGTGAGGGCGTGGCCGTTGCTGAACTTCAGGCCGGTGCGCAGGACGCACTTGTAGAGCTTGCTGTCGCCGCCCTCGAATCCGCAGCTCTCGGCGGCGTCGGGCTCGGGGGTGGTGCCGCCCTTGGGGAAGCTCAGCAGCGACTGGAAGACGTTGTTGAACAGCAGCCAGGAGCCGGGGTCGTAGCCGGAGGCGGGGTCGGTGGCCTTCACCTTGTCGGATATGCCCATGACCACGCCCTTGCCGCTGCCGGCGTTGGAGCCATCGGTCGAACCGCAACCGCTGAGCAGCGCGGCGGCGGTGGCTGCGCCGAGCGGGGCCGCCAGCCACTGGTTACGTCGATTCACGGTACGTCCTTCACAGTCGAACTGTCTCGTTGCTCCGGCCCGCGGCGCCCGCTGCCGGTCCTTGCCGTTGTCAGCCGCTTACGCCGCGGCCGAGCTCCCACAGCTGGAGGTCGGAGATGGCGTTGACCGACCACTCCACTCCGGTGATCCCGTCGCGCGCGGCGACGTACTGCTTGCCCTGCCACAGGGGCAGGACGGGTACGTCCTCGGCGACGATGTCCTGCATCTCCGTGATCGCGGGGACGGCGACGTTGCGGTCGACGGCGCGCCGGGATTCGGGGATGAGCCTGGTGCGCACCGTGCTGTTGGCGTACGGGGTGCCCAGGAAGTTGTCCTGCTCCAGGAACGGGGCGAGGAAGTTGTCGGCGTCCGGGTAGTCGGGGAACCAGCCGAGCCCGTAGGCGGCGTACTGGCCGCTCTTCTGCGCGGGGCGGAAGTCGGCCCAGTCGCTGCCCTGGACGGTGATGTCGAACAGCTGCGTGGAGTTCAGCTGGGCCTTGAGGGCCTCGAACTCGGCGGCCGTTCCGTCGCCGTAGTGGTCCTTGGTGTAGTGCAGCGTCAGCTTGACCGGGGTCTTGATCCCGGCGTCCTTGAGCAGGGCGGCGGCCTTGGCGGTGTTGGCCTCGCCGTACTTGCTGAAGAAGGAGTTGACGTGGCCGGTCACGGTGGTGGGGACCAGGGAGTACAGGGGCTGCGCGGACTTGCCGTACACCTTGGAGATGACGGCGTCGCGGTCGACGGCGGCGGCGAGCGCCTGGCGCACGGCCTTGTCCTTGACGACCGGGGCCTCGGTGTTGAAGCCGAGGTAGCGGATCTCCAGGCCGGGCAGGGGGAAGAGCTTGACGCCCTTGGGGGGCGTGGCCGTGAACTGGGCGATCTGGGCGGGCGACAGGGTGCGGGAGACCATGTGGATCTTGCCGTCGGTCAGTGCCCTGCCCATGGCGTCGGAGTCGTCGAAGGCCCGCAGCTCGACCTTGTCGTTCTGCAGTTTGAGGTCGCCCTTGTAGTGCGGGTTCTTGGTGAAGACGGCCCGGACGAGGTGGTTGTCCTTGACTTCGGCCTTCATCGTGTAGGGGCCGGAGCCGTCGACGGCGAAGCCCTCGCGGAGCTTGCCGGCGTCGTAGTGCTTCTCGCTGACGATGCCGGTGGCGGGGGTGGAGAGCTTGTACGGGAACGTCGCGTCGGGGGTCTTCAGGTGGAAGACGACGGTGTCGGTGCTCTTGGCCTCGACGCTGCCGACGGTGGAGAGCAGCGAGGACGGGCCGTTCTCGTCCTTGATGGCGAGGACGCGGTCGATGGAAAACTTGACGTCCTTGGCGGTGACCGGGTCGCCGCTCGCGAACTTCAGACCGGGGCGCAGGGTGCAGCGGTAGCTCTCGTTGCCGGCGTCGGTGAAGCGGCAGTCGGAGGCCGCTTCGGGGACGGGCTGGCCGCCGCCGCGCGGGGTGTGCATCAGGGTCTGGACGGTCTGGCGCAGGACGTTCCAGGCGCCGGCGTCGTACGCGTAGGCGGGGTCGAACGGGGCGGGGGCGAGTTCTGCGGCTTCGAACCGGTCGGTGGTCCCGACGACGATCGCCCCGGATCCCGCTGCCGTGCCGCTGGCGCTGCCGCAGGCGGCGAGCGTGGGCGTGAGCAGTCCGGCCGCGGCCGTCAGCACCATGGTCTTGCGGTTCATGCTGGAAGAACTCCCTGTACCCGGCACTTGGTCAAAGCGGCGTAAAGGGCACGATTCGCGACGGTCGCCCGTTCGGGGCGGAACGATCGGGCCGGTGGTATGACGATCGGTCCACTGCGTCCGGGAACAGGGGTGTGTGTCCGGGACGCCGAGGTACGGCGCGGTGCCCGGCCTGACATTAGTGGGCCGGGACGGGATGGCTGGAACTGGCCGGACTTGGGGTGTAATCGCACCGTGATGAGCGCGGACTGGCTGTCGATCCCGCGGTTCGCGCAGATTCGGTCAGGAGCTGATCAACCCGGACAGATGGGAAGGCACAGAAGCCCCCGGACAGGTGTCTCGGGGGCTATACGGGTGACAAAGGTCACCTGGGACAAGCAGCCCGGAAGGGATGGAATTTCAGCCTCCGGGTCGGTCCACGGAAGATCCTCTCGTGGGACCGGAATCGTGCGGTGTTCTGTTCGGCACGGAGCGTATGCGCGGAATGCCCCTGCGTCAGCCGGCGGCCCGCGCGCGCTCAGTTCAGCGGAGTGATGAGCGAGCGCAGGAACGGCAGGTCGACCTCTTCGAGCGAGCGCACGACGGTCCGGCCGGGGGCCGCGTCGATGCGGCCCACCGAGGGGATGGCCACGACCCGGCAGCCCGCGGCCTCGGCGGCGGCCACCCCGGTGGCGGTGTCCTCGATGACGGCGCACCGGGAGGGGTGCGCGCCCAAGGCGCCGGCGGCGAGCAGGTAGGGGTCGGGGTGCGGCTTGGTACGGGGCACCTCGTCACCGGCGACGGTCATCGTGAAGCGGTCCCGCCCGAGGGTGAGCAGGACCCGGTCGATGACACGCCGGTGCGAGGCGGAGACGAGGGCGGTCGGCACGTTGTGCCGGGCCAGCTCGCTCAGCAGCCGGTCGGCGCCGGGCATCAGCGGCACCTGGTCGGCGATCCGCGCCTCGAAACGCTCGTTGAGGAGCACGCTGAGCTCGTCGAGGCCGATGGAGGCGCCGGTGGCCTCGATCAGGAAGGCGGCGCTGCGGCTCATCGGGCCGCCGACGACCACGTCCCTCCAGGCGTCCTCGAGCGGGTGTCCGAGCTCCCGGAAGACCTCCTCCTCGATCTCCCACCAGAAGCCCTCGGTGTCCACGAGGGTTCCGTCCATGTCCAGCAGTACCGCCTGAAGGGCGTGTCCGTCGGCCGTACGGACGACGGGGGCGGGAACGGTGCTGGTCATGCGCACGCCTCTCTTGGGGGACGAGAAGGCCGGTCACCTCCGCCCGCGGGGACATCCCCTCGGGAACAGGTGACCGGCCTGTATGGGACCGACCAGTGTACGCCGGTCCGCCTCAGCGTGCGTTGAAATACTTCGCTTCGGGGTGGTGGATGACGATCGCGTCGGTGGACTGCTCCGGGTGGAGCTGGAACTCCTCGGACAGGTGGACGCCGATCCGCTCCGGCCGGAGGAGGTCGGCGATCTTCGCACGGTCCTCCAGGTCGGGGCAGGCGCCGTAGCCGAGGGAGAAGCGGGCACCGCGGTACTTCAGGTCGAACATGTCCTCGACCTTGTCCGAGTCCTCGCCGCCGAACCCGAGCTCGGCACGGACGCGGGCGTGCCAGTACTCGGCGAGGGCTTCGGCCAGCTGGACGGAGAGGCCGTGCAGCTCCAGGTACTCGCGGTAGGAGTCGGACTCGAACAACTTGGCCGTGGCCTCGCCGATCCTCGATCCGACGGTGACGACCTGGAGGCCGACGACGTCGGTCTCGCCGGACTCCTCGGGGCGGAAGAAGTCGGCGAGGCACAGGCGGCGGCCGCGGCGCTGGCGCGGGAAGGTGAAGCGGGTCCGCTCGTTGCCCTGCTCGTCGAGGATGATCAGGTCCTCGCCCTTGGACACGCACGGGAAGTAGCCGTAGACCACGGCGGCCTCGAGCAGGTTCTCCGTGTGCAGCTTCTCCAGCAGGCCGCGCAGCCGCGGACGGCCCTCGCTCTCGACCAGTTCCTCGTACGTGGCGCCGCCGGCGCGGGCCTGCTTGAGGCCCCACTGGCCCTTGAAGAGCGCGCCCTCGTCCAGCCAGGAGGCGTAGTCCTTGAGCGGGATGCCCTTGACCACGCGGGTGCCCCAGAACGGCGGGGCGGGCACCGGGTTGTCCACGGCCACGTCCGAGCGGCCGCCGGGCTCCTCTGGCTCCTCCACCTGGAGCGCGGGCGTGTCCCTCTTGGCGACGCGGCGCTGCTTGAGCTCGGGGAGGCCGGCGCCGGGCACGCCGCGCTTCACGGCGATGAGGGCGTCCATGAGGCGCAGTCCCTCGAAGGCGTCGCGGGCGTAGCGGACTTCGCCTTCGTAGATGTCGTGGAGGTCTTGTTCGACGTAGGCGCGGGTGAGGGCGGCGCCGCCGAGGATGACGGGGTAGTCGGCGGCGAGTTTGCGCTGGTTGAGCTCCTCCAGGTTCTCCTTCATGATCACGGTGGACTTCACCAGCAGTCCCGACATGCCGATCACGTCGGCCTTGTGCTCCTGCGCGGCTTCCAAGATCGCCGAGACGGGCTGCTTGATGCCGATGTTGACGACGTTGTAGCCGTTGTTCGTCAGGATGATGTCGACCAGGTTCTTGCCGATGTCATGGACGTCACCGCGGACGGTGGCCAGCACGATGGTGCCCTTGCCCTCGTCGTCGGTCTTCTCCATGTGCGG